>MTBT01000118.1 GCA_002282935.1 Microcystis sp. LSC13-02
GCGGTGTCAGTCTGTAGAGCGACCATAAGACCAGAACAGAGTAAAACTGTTAAGGCCGGTGCGGAACCCCGCAAGGGAAAGAAGCAGAAACTCAAATCGTGAGGTTTGGGAATCACCGTCCGTTTACGGCGGTGAGGATGTCAATCAGCCAACTATAATTAATAAGCGACGGGAAAAAATCTGGTCTATTTTACGCTCTATGAGGTATTCTAATCGGTGTCCTTCAAAATTAGATTGATTGCTCGAATACTTTAGCCATGAAAAAACTTCTTTCTCTCGCCACCCTAACTGTGCTCTTTTCTGTTTCTTTTGGGTTAACCTGGATGAAGCCGGGAAGCGCCAACGACGATGCCAAAATTGAGGCTCGTATTGCTGCTTGGGGTCGCAATTGCAAAAATTCCGTTGTTTCCCATATGGGAAGCGACGTTTCGATGTCCGATATTAATGTGACTCTCGGCGCAACACTTCAGTCTTCTATTGATGCGGGAGAAACAACACTCCAAGATATCAACCGAGGTGGATTAAGCTACAATTGGTCTGTGCCGAAGAAAAAAGTCTCTGGTTACTGTAATACTGACGGGAAAGGCAATGTTACAGAGTTTAAATTAGACTAAACGAACCAAGAGATTTCGTAGGGTGCGTTCCCCACTGCAACTCCGACTATGCAACTAATCGACGAGGGGGAACGCACCTTACTGATTGATTGATCTAATTGTTTATAAACTCTATGGATTAAGCGAGGAAGAAATTAAAATTATTGAAGGGAGAGAGTAAAAAAAGAATAGAAATCTCCAAAAATCTGTAATAAGGACTAGAAGGAAAGGGGTTAATTTTCGGTGATTGCTATCAGATTACAACATCTGCTCGAAAACTTGACAGACGCGGGGTTGAAAGCGCTGACGGTGTTTTATTTTTAAAAAAGGGCGCATAAATTCGAGATAGCGGGGGTATAAACCAGAAGTATCGATGACTCGAATCGATCGCAATGTGCCTAATTCTAATTCTTTTTGAACCATCAATTCGGAAATGCCGGCAGCTGCCAAACTATTCTCGATGATTGCCTTGACCATTTCTCCCGTATTTAACAGCAAAGTCACCTTTAATGTCCGTAAATCGATGCCCCAATTCTGTAACGCTTCCTCGAATCTTTGTTGAGTTCCCGAACCCGATTCTCGCATTACCCAAGGGGTTTCCACTAATTCTGGTAATTCGATCGCTTCTCTTTTATACCAAGGATGAGAACGTCCGACAATAATTAATAGGCGATCGCTGCCGACGATCTCCTGTTCTAAACAATGTGTTAAATCACTCTTGACTTCTCCCTCGATTAATGCTAAGTCAAAACGTCCGTTAGCCGTACCCAGACAGATTTCTTCCGTATTAGCTAGGGTGCAGTTGATCTTAATTGCCGGATAGCGCTCCTGAAAATCGCTAATTTTTGCCGGGAGCCAATAGTTACCAATAGTCAAACTCGATCCTAATTGCAGTTCTCCCCGTTGCAAGTCGTTGAATTCCGCCAATCCCCTTTCTGTCAAAGTCACCTGGGTGAGAATGCGTTGCGCTTCTAATTGCAATAAACGTCCTGTTTCCGTGATCTCGATGTGACGACCGACGCGATGGAATAATTTCACCCCGTATTCACTTTCTAGGGAGGCAATGGCGGCACTGACGGCCGGTTGGGTGATATATAAAGCTTCTGCTGCTTTGGTGAAGTGGAGATGTTCAGCAGTCGCTAGAAAGATTTCTAGTTGATCTAGGGTCATTCTGGCCATGGCAAGGGGTTTTTTGTCTCTATTGGTCTTTCCATCATTTTAATTTATTAAATCAACAAGAAAGAATATTTGATTTTATTAATGGCTCTTTCTAGAGTAGAAGTAGGGCGATCGAGACCAGAAGAGCCGATTAAGAAAAAAATGCTATGACTACCATGATTACTGCCATATCCACAGCAATAGCGGCGTTTATTGCCACTAATCTCGATGACATCCTGATTTTGACGATTCTTTTTACCCAAGTCAACAAACTTTTTCGCCGTCGTCATATCGTTATCGGTCAGTATTTAGGCTTTATACTGCTGATTTTGGCTAGTTTAAGCGGCTTTTTCGGGAGTTTCTTGATTCCGGCTCAGTGGATTCGTTTTCTCGGCCTGTTGCCGGTGGTTTTCGGAATTCGGAGTCTCTGGCAGCGAGAAGAAACCGAGACGGATAATCATCTGGAGGTGGCTGTAGAATCAGCACCGTCTTCTCCTTTGGCGGCCTGGTTTTCCCCTCAAACCTGCGCTGTGGCGGCAATTACCATCGCCAATGGCAGTGATAATATCGGCATTTATCTGCCTCTGTTCGCTAGTAATGCCTGGCCAAATTTAGTCACTATCGTCAGCGTTTTTCTGATCTTGGTGGGTGTTTGGTGTTTTACTGCTCATCAGTTGACTAAATTACCGGCGATCGCTAATTTAATTAGCAGTCACGGTAGCCACTTTGTCCCCTGTGTGCTGATCGGTTTGGGTGTGTTTATGATCAAGGAAAGTCTTCCCCTCGCTTTCTTGGCCTTGTCCTTAAGCTATGGATGGGCGCTTCTCCAGCAGCAACCCAAATCTATTTAGGGTTTGCGGCAAAAAGTTTGTTGGTGGGTGTAGGCTGTAGGCTGTAGGCTGTAGGCTGTAGGCTGTAGGGTTTTACCCATTTTCAGGGAAAAAGTCCCGGAATTTCCCCCTCGATCACTCCAATGGCCAGTACTTTTGGATTTCAAAAAGGTCTAAAAGTCTTATCGAACAATGTTTTTAGATTTATTCAGCAAACCCTATTTAATTTTTGATTCAATACAAATACATCTAAAAAGAGATTTTAGATTTTTTCAATACCATCTATAACTCAAGTGCCATACAATAACATCATCTTCTTGACCGTAGCCATCTCGATCATGTTATTTTTTCTCAAATCACCAGTGACGGAAAGCAAGACCAGCATTAAACCGAAAAAAGTCAATCCCAATCGAGTCCGCGATCATCTGGCCAATGAACGCACCTATCTGTCTTGGATGCGAACAGCGATCGCATTAATGGGTTTTGGTATGGTTATTCTGCGCTTACGGGCCTTTCATCCTCCTCTGGTTCCCCGGCCAGGTTATGGCTGGAAATTAGGCTTAATGTTTGCTTTAGTGGGTTTATTGACCGTATTTTTGACCACAGCCCATTATTTTACAGTCAGACGAGATATAGATGAAGATACCTACGAACCAGCCGATCGATGGGTGCTACTATTTAGTTTAGCGATCGTTATTCTCGGTGCGGGAATTATCTATTTTGTCGCCACCAGTCCCGATCTGTTGATGGGTAGTATGATGACTTTCGAGTGAACTCTGGGGATTAGGTGGGTTGAAGTAAGCGCCAACTGACCGTGACTAGAACAGTATAAAGCAGTATTTTTAGGGCATTTTTGGGCAAATATTCCGATAATCTTGCTCCCACTACCACCCCCGGTATCCCACCCAACCAGATGGGAAGTACCAGATTCCAATCTACCGTTCCTAATCCCAGATGACCGATGGAAGTACAAGTTAAGAGGATGGAAGCTTGCGATAGATCTGTACCGACTAATTTGCGAGAATCAAGCTGAAAAAAGGTCATCAAGACCAATGCAAATAAGGAACCACTGGAAATACTGGTTAAACCGACCAAATAGCCTAAAATTGCCCCTAATACCGTTGTTTTTATCTGACCCGATCGAGTGGTTAAATCTAATTTTGGCCAGGACCAAGGGGACAAATCGGGAAAAAATAAGGAGATTAGTAGTTCTAGGGCCGCTAGGACAGTCACGATCATCAAGACAAGACCGATGATATGAGGCAACCATTGATCGAGATTGAGGGAGCTATTCTGCTGAAAATAGCGAAAACCGACTAATCCTAACAGAGAACCGGGTACACTGCCAATTACTAGCCATTTTACCACTTCTAACTCGATCGTTTGCTGTTGCCAGTGACGAACAGTGCCGACCACTTTCATCAACCCGGCCGCTACCACATCGGAACCCACTGCGGTGGTAGCGGGAACCTGAAATACAAAGATCAATAGGGGTGTAATCAAGGATGAACCGCCAATTCCCGTTAATCCCACGACAATTCCGATAAAAAAGCTAAATATTGTCAATAAAGAATAGTCCATTTTTGCCTCAGTTGTCTCTTTTCTCCGGTGCATTTCTGGTCGTTAAGGGACAAAATTAGTTAATTAAGCCTTTAAAAGAGCAAAAAACAGTAATAGTAAGCTTTTATCGCTGTTTAATCTTTTTAGTCTCTGTTTACAACCAGTAATCTCCGAATCGAAACTTAATTTTCTTGCTATCTTGTAAAATATGAGTGTATTTTAATACGATTGCGATTGAATCATAGTTAAAATACTGTCAAACCCTATACATTTTTTTGCCAGAGGATTACCCACCGTGAGCATCATCATCGAGCAAGTATCGAAAAAATTCGGCACCTTTACCGCTTTAGACCACATCAACCTAGAGATTAAATCGAATCGTCTGGTGGCACTGCTGGGGCCGTCCGGTTCAGGAAAAACCACTCTCCTGAGAGCGATCGCAGGATTAGAACCCCCCGACACAGGCAAAATTATCATCAACGGCAAAGACACAACCAATTTAAATGTCAGAAAAAGGAATATTGGCTTTGTTTTTCAGCATTATGCGCTTTTTAAACACCTGACGGTGCGTCAGAATATCGCTTTCGGTTTAAATATTCGCAAAGCTGCCCCGAACTACATTCAAAAACGAGTGGACAATCTCTTGAGTTTAATTCAATTGCAGGGATTAGGCGATCGCTATCCGTCCCAACTATCCGGGGGTCAACGTCAACGGGTTGCCCTGGCCCGGGCTTTAGCGGTGGAACCGGAAGTATTATTATTAGATGAGCCTTTTGGGGCCTTGGATGCCAAAGTTAGAAAAGAGCTAAGGGTTTGGTTGCGGCAGTTACACGAGGAGGTTCATGTCACCAGTGTTTTTGTCACCCACGACCAGGAGGAAGCCATGGAAGTGGCCGACGAGATCGTAATTTTCAATGCGGGTAAAATCGAACAGGTGGGGACTCCCGATCAGGTGTACGATCATCCTGCCTCTGCTTTTGTGATGAGTTTTATTGGCCGGGTGAATGTTTTGCCACCGACCTCGGCTGCACTGTTCGAGCAGCTCGGAGGGGGTACTAACGGAGTCAAGATTTTCATTCGTCCCCACGACCTAGAAATTCTCTCTTTTCCCAATGGGTCTAGCATTGAGGCAAAAGTCGAGCGCATTATCCATCTGGGTTGGGCCATCGATGTGGAATTAATTCTACCGGATCGCTCTCTCCTGATTGCCCATCTGAATCGAGAACAACTGGCTCAACTGCACCTCCAAGTCGGGGAGCAAGTTTATGTTCGTCCTCGGGATGCTCGCGTTTTTGCTTAAAAGTCACCCTTATTGTTAGCACCTGACGGTCGCAGGATGAACAGCGATTATTTCCGGGTAACGGCTAAAATCGTCAACATTAAAGGTCAGAATATGTGTAAGGTCATGAACGCACATGGCTGCTACTAGCTTCGCATCATGTACCTGCACACCCTTGACTGAATAGGTGAAGACCAAGCGTTCCCATTCGGGATAAATAGGGCTTGCTGAATAATGGTAAAACCCTTTTAAAATAAAGCTTTTGACCTGTTAAAGTCCGATGTTAGTGCTGCGAAAATAGGATTGGGA
>MTBT01000119.1:0-5591 GCA_002282935.1 Microcystis sp. LSC13-02
TCTCCCTGGGGTTGGTCGCCAAAATTAGCGTGATAAATTGCCTGAGCATCTTTATCTATATCACAGGAAAAGACACAATCAGATGCTAAGTGTTGTTGGCGACAAACTTGTTCAATTGCGACTCGAAACCCTCCTAAACCACAAAAGAGGTCAATAAAACGAATTTTCTGCTTATCTTTAAGTAAATTCATCGATCATATCCCTAGCAATAGCTCGATAATATCCTAAATTAATGGGGATAATTTATCGCCTTATAGCACAGCTACGTCAAAGAATAAATCGAACTTTAGAGGTATTTTTAGCCAAGTTTGCCGTAAACTTTATTAACAATCGTCCTCGAAAATGTCTTGACTATCGTAACCCGAATGAGGTATTCTATGAAGATAGATCAGACAGTGATGTAATTCAGACTTGAATTGGCGTTTTATTAAAGGAAATTATCGTTAACAGGGGGCTGTTTTAAGGAATTATGTCACTGCGATCAATGTTGATGACATAGATATTTTCTTGTTTGTTTCCTAATTTTCTGTTGCCTATTTGCTGCTTTCTAAAAGTACAGATATTCTGAGCAAGCACTAGGCCTTGAGATAAGAGCGTCACCACCAGGGCAGAAAGACGGATTTTGTGATAATTATTTGAATAGTGGAGAAATTTATGGGATTGATGCCAAAGCTCTCGGTAAGTTGCGATCGTTGTGTCGCAGCTTTGCTATCTAGCCCACAGAGAGAGCCAGAAAACAATAAAGACAAATATAATCAAATAAAATCAATAAAGCCACGATTACCCCAATTTTGCCAGCAGATAGGTTTAATAGTCATGGATATAGCTGGAAGCGTGCAAATGCTTACAGAAAGATCTGAACAATTGCTGTACCAGTATTCCCTCTCTCATACCCCGAACACCTTACCAGAACCCTTGCAAAAGTGGTTTAAACATCCGATTGCCCGACTCCTTGCCAAGGATGACCAAGCCTTTTCCTGTTCACCCTTACGCCTAGAACAAGAGGGACGACAGTTAATCATTTTTCTGATTCCCACTCTGATCGGGGAACAGTTTCTCCTACTCTTAGAAGAACAAGAACTGCCCTCTTTTTCGATTGCGGCCTTAGAATTGTTGGGACTGACTAAAAGGGAAGCAGAAGTGCTATTTTGGATTGCCCAAGATAAAAGTAATGCCGCCATAGCAAAAGTGATCGGATGTAGCGAAGGAACCGTGCGAAAACATCTAGAACATATTCACGAGAAACTAGGGGTACAAACTCGGACGGCAGCGGTTATAGTTGCCCTCGAAAAGTTGGGGCTACTGAAAGGGCAGATTGCTGCGATATCTTCATAATTCCCTACGCGGATCATCGTATTGTCACCGCAGAAAAATTTGATGATTATTGAAATTGTGCATTGTCCTGTACTGAGTTCTTGAACAGACCTTCTTATCGAGAAAGCCAAAATTTCTTTGGCAAGGAGAATCAAATCTATGCCTACACCCTTTGTGAATGAGGAATTTACCTTCACCAATCCCGACGGCAGCACTATCAGGGTCAGGGGATCGGGAAACCAGTATTATGCTGTTTTTGAAACCCTAGATGGCTATACCGTGGTCAAAAACCCCGACAATGGTTTTTACACCTACGCCCAGCTTTCCGAAGACAACAGCCAACTGATAGCGACCGATGGGATAGTCGGCCAAATAGCACCCCAAAGCCTCGGCATCCAGCCCCATCTACGCATCCAGACCGAGAGTGCCAAACAACAAGCTCAGAGCGCACCGATGCTACAGGACGGGTTCAGTCAATGGCAAGTCCGTCGTCAGCAAAAAAAAACTCAGCTGCAGGGAATCAGTGCGACGACCAGTGCTGATGCCAGACCAACTTCAACAGTAACTGTGGGCAACTATCTGGGATTATGTATCTTGATTAAGTTTCCCGACGTTGCCGCCAGCATTTCCCAACAGGAAGTCAGCAACTTCTGTAACCTACCTGGTTACGCCGGATTTGGCAATAAAGGGTCAGTACGGGATTATTTCTACGATAACTCCCAGGGAAAATTAACCTATACCAATGTTGTCACCCAATATTACACCGCCGCCAATAATCGCTCCTATTATACCGATCCAGCGATCGCCTATGGTACTCGCACCCGAGAACTGATTCTAGAAGCCCTCAATTATTTGAAATCCCAAGGCTTTAACTTTAGTCAGCTGAGTAGTGATAGTAACGGTTTAATTTATGCCTTAAATGTCTTCTATGTCGGACCGCGGGTCAACAATTGGGCCGAAGGACTATGGCCTCATTCCTGGAGTTTAGCTTCACCCTACGATGTCGGGGGGGGCAAGAAGTTATACGACTACCAAATCACCAATATGGGTAGTGAACTGACCTTGCGTACCTTCTGTCATGAAAATGGTCACATGATCTGCGATTTTCCCGATCTCTACGATTATGGCGGTCAATCGGCAGGAGTGGGTAATTATTGTCTGATGTGTTACGGAGGCAATGATAAAAATCCCGTGCAAGTCTCTGCCTACCTCAAAAATGAAGCCGGTTGGGCCAGCAAAGTGACAGCGATAACTCCAGGTCTTACCGCCAGTCTTCCTGCGGCCAAGAATGAGTTTTACCTCTACAGTAAGAACGCTAACGAGTATTTCCTCATCGAAAACCGGCAGAAAACTGGCCGGGATACATTCCTCCCCGATGCGGGCCTAGCCATCTGGCACGTGGACGAACAGAAGAATGGTAACGAGGAGGAACAGATGACTCCTAGCCAACACTACGAATGTTCCTTAGAACAGGCCGATAATCGCTTCGATTTGGAGAAAGATGCCAATGGCGGTGATAACGCCGACCTATTTCGATCCCCCTATAAAACCGAGTTTTCCGATAGCACCAGTCCTGCTGGCAAATGGTGGGATGGTAGCAACTCTGGCTTAAAAATCGCCCAGATTTCTGCGGTTGGTGCCACGATGACCTTCACTGTCCCCGGCAGTGCTTGGCTAGAGAAAAAGCAGATTACCGGTTTGTGGATGATTAACCAAGAACGCAATGCGGCCGCCTATGTGGACGGCCTCGGCTGGCGCAAGATTGCCCCCGAGAGTGACAGTGTTTTCTTGGGGATGCTTGCCCTGCTGTCCGCCGCTAAGGAAAGAAAATTTCCCGTCAATCTGCGTCTGGAAAACGACGTGATTCAGGAAATTTACGTTTTTTAAAACTTTTTCAAGATTTAACGAGGAAAATACCATGACATTAACACAACCGACTCAAATTCCCCCCGCAGCTAACCTTCCTGAGTCCGAAACACCAGAAATTCCCTCCGTTCCTCTCTTTGCCGAAAACCCCCTCGGTCAGGATAGCAAAGATGGCCTGCGTGGCGGAGCGAATCTCTATGGCGGCTGTAGTATTGAAGTGGGCTGTGGTTGCTCCTTTGGCACCCTGCGCTATACCCATGAAGATGCCCAAGGCTGGTTAGACTATGTGAAAAAGTTTACCCCCTTAAACTTTTGGTATCAGGATTGTGGCGTACAACCCTGGCTTTACTACGAACCCTACGATGATTGGCAAGATACCTACGGGGTAGATGCGGTCATGGCCTTCTATCACTCTGGTCATGGCGGGATGGATGCCAATGGCGTGTTTTATCTACCGATGAGCAAACCGTGGGGTAACGAAGGTTGTACGATCGTCTCTAGCAGTGATAAGTTAGTTTGGGCTAACGAGCGGGTCAGATACATTTTTCTGTCTACCTGTCTTTCCCTGCGGGTTCTGGGTGGTCACAACCCGATTCGGACTTGGAATCCTAGTAATCGCGGTTGGCGAATGCTCTTCGGCTATGAAACTGTTAGTTGGGATAATCCCAATTACGGCAAATTTTTCTGGGAAGAATGGAACAAGAATAAGTCTTTAAGTACCGCTTGGTTAGATGCTAGTTGGCGCATTGCCCACGACCAGGCCCCCTCGGTGGTGGCCTGTGGTGCCAGTGCCGATGAGGCGAAAAATCGTCTCTTTAATGAACGCTATTTTTCTCGCGAACGGGTCAGTAATGCTTGGTATTGGTGGCGATGGTACAATGTGGCTCGCAGTAGCCAACCACAACTGGTCTTACCCCAGCATCTCCTCGTCGGTCGTTTGCAACCCCTAGACGCTACTCGACCGGCTGCCCGCAGCCTAGCGGCACGATTTGGTCTTGACCTGGAAATCCCCTCAGAAGTTGCTAGTACCAGAAATGGCTCCTATCGCCTGGTGACGGGGGAACAAAGCATCGCCTACGGTAGTGATGGGTCAATTGATGTTCGTTTGGCAACTCCTAACCGTTATAATTACAACCCCTTGGCTATGGACAGCGCCCAAACCTTAGCCCAGGAGGCCGTCTGGCGTTACGGTCTTGACCAAGAAGTCCCAGTGGTGTTCGATCGAATTATCTTATCTTCCGAAGCCGGCGGTACGGCTAACGGTTCGGGACAATTGGACGGACCGTTTACTACTGGTGTGATTGTCCAATTCCGACAGTTGATTAATGGTGTCCCGGTGATTACCCCGGGGGCGGGTACGGTGCGAATTGCCCTGGATAACGATGGTACTGTCACCGATGTGCATTCATCAGTCCGCTCGCTCGAACAGTTAAGTAGTCGTCCTGTACGCTCTGCCAGTGCGCCACCTCCCCGGGGTGATATCGCTCCTGTCTTAGCACCCGAACCTAGCAACTATGAGCAGTTACTAGCGGCAGAGTTTAGCCGACAATTGGCTTCCCTGTCTGCTCGCGGTGGCGGTGGAATGCCTCTAGAATTCACCACTGTACCCAATTCCACCGAGATTGGCTACGATATTGACGGCGATGAGGCGATTTTGATCGCCCGCAAAGCGATCGAAGTTAACTTTGGCAATGGTTATCGTAAACGTTATTGGGTTACTGTACCCTTGTTTGGTTAACTGCGATCTAATCCAGTTTTAACTTAGTGTCAAGACGGGCATCTTGCTCGTCTTGACAGGCTTTTTTACTTTTTCCTTGCTACACAATGTCTAGCGTCACCCGTCAACAACTGGAGAGCGCGATCAATGCTGGCTTAAAGATCGGCTTAAACGGTGAAAATTTACAAGGTTTGGATTTATCTGGTCTGAATCTCAGTCAATTTGACTTTAGCTATGCCAATCTAGAATCAGTTAACTTCCGGGGTGCCAATTTAAGCAAGGCGATTTTGTGGTCTGTGCAAGCGGCAAAAGCGAACTTTAGTCAAGCTAACCTTAGTGTGGCCAACCTCGGCACTGCCAATCTTAGCCAATGCAATCTTAGCGGTGCAATTCTCCGTCAAGCTAGTTTGTTAGGAACCAATTTGCAACAAGCGGATTTAAGCAGCGCCGATTTGCGTCTGGCTAATCTCCAAAATACCATCCTCACGGATATTATTTATAATGCTCAAACCCAATGGCCTGATGGATTCCGTTTTTTGCGGTAGGCCAAAATTAAGCGCATTCAAAACCCGATAATCGGTATAGTAATACTAAATCTTGCAAAGTATCGAGAATAACTTCTAAGGTTTTTCCCTGTTGATGTCCTTGTAATTGCTTGACATTTTCCAGAATAAATGCTGCGGGTTGTTTGGCT
>MTBT01000119.1:5693-10257 GCA_002282935.1 Microcystis sp. LSC13-02
CAATCCTATTTTCTTGCACTAACATCGGACTTTAACAGGTCAAAAGCTTTATTTTAAAAGGGTTTTACCATTATTCAGCAAGCCCTATCTATATCACAGGAAAAAACACAATCAGATGCTAAGTTTTGTTGGCGACAAACTTGTGCAATCGCGACTCGAAACCCTCCCAAACCACAAAAAAGGTCAATAAAACGAATTTTTTTACTATCTTTCAGGAGATTCATCGATAGTTGAGATTGTAGCGATAGGGATATTCTCTTTGATTTTAACTTATTCAACTTTCACTAAAGAGCGGACGGTAAATATTTCATTTGCTTGTAGGGGTTTAATCGCCGAAATTGGCACAGTAACTACTGAAATTGACTCACCGAGAGCGTTAAAAACTTCTAAAATTGCTCCCATTTCGCCATTGCTAGGATGGGGGATTAAATCCACTAATACTGCCACATCTCCCGATTTTAGATTGTCTTCGGGAACATCAAGACAAAGAACCACATGATCGTATAATCTAACATCCATAATTATCTATCCTTTCGGGGCTTGAGAGTAACAAACTGAAAACAGTCGTCAATGTATCGCAGTATCCATATTGTAACCACTGCTAAATTGATTCCGTTAACTCCTTCTAGCATTCCTTCAACTCGATAAAAGATACCGTATTCATTTTTACCATCTTTGATCGCATCTTCTACGGTAATTAGCTGAATAATCGCTTTTTGCAAACTGGCCGCATTATCGAGAATAAATCCTGCTTGTGCTAAAAATTTTGATTTGTCATCTTTGTCTCTGAATACGAGAAGATAACGAGTAAGTTTATCCTCTGAAATAATTGCTTTAGATGGAATTTGCATCGCTCAATCTACTTAGTTTTCTAGCCTTTTCTTCAGCACTCATTATTTTCGAGTTTGCTCTCTAGGGATTCTAGATATGATAACTGCGGTGGATGATTAGCATTCCATGGGAGAGCTTGATCTAATTTTTCTCGAAAAGGCGATCGATTTAACCAGTCTTCGTTTACGGGAGAGCGATCGAGTAAATTTTGATAAAACTCATTAACAACTGCTGTTTTTTCTCCTGTTTCATCGACAATATACTGAATACCTTTCATAATTAAAATTGTTGTGAGATGGACATTAATCGATAACTATATTTGAATCGATGCACGAGAAGATATGGATTTTGCAAGTTCTTGTCTAGCATCTTCCGATAGAGAACAACCAAAATCTAGAATCTCGATTAAAACTAACTGATCGTCCTCGGAATAATGTAATATTGTTTTCCCTTCCTCCTCTGCGTAAGCAATTGGATTATTGTTTAACTCAATTAATAAAGCATCCACATCTGGGCTATAGTGTATCTTTTTCATATCGGGATATCCTACCGGGGTAAAGGGTGATGATTAAGAAAAAAGCACTGAATTCTCGATAAACTACTCGAATCACTAAATTATCATTGAACTTTTTTTGTGCGATTCGCTTGTTGTCTTCAGAGATTTCTATTTTGTCAGGAAATTGTACGGTTTCGAGGATAAATTCAGGAGTGATAAAAATTCCACGAGCGGATAGCAAATTCAATTTGATTCTAGAATGCTCACTAAATCGAACTTCTTTCATTTATCCAACCAATATTATATCGCCAACCTGTAACAGGAATCGAAACCCTATCAATTTTTTCGATAATAATCGCATAACGCACGATTTCTATTCCTCAATTATTTGATTTAATTTTTCCTTGAAAATCGTTTCTATTTCTTTATAGGACATCGTTTGAGGTGCGGGATATTTAAAACTGTCTTTTTTTCGGCTTAATAATACTTCTAGTGCTTCACTAAAAATAGCTTCTTCATTTCGATGTTCCGAAAGATACTGACGGAGTTCTGCGTTAGTCATTTCCGAAGGTGATTTTTTCATAATTCAAAGTTCCAATTTCCCTGTTCATCGATTAAAATGATTAGAAAGCAATTGACAGATAAAGATAGCGGTATCTTTCTATCAAGGAAAAGTTTTGTAAATTTCTCTACGATGTGCAACCCGTTGACAGATGATGGTTTGATTGGGTTTATCAATAGTCAGTCCAATCCTATAATCTCCAACTCTAATTTTATACTTATCTTTATGTCCTTTCATTTTATCAAGATAGCCTAATTCAAAAGGATTGTCGGTTTCTAACTGGTAAAATACGATCAACTCAACGCGAGATTGTATGTCTTTTGGCAAAGAGGTTAATTAGGTAGGTGTTAAAAGTTGTCAGACACCCCCCTTATCAAGGGGAGCAGGGGGGATCGAACCCAAAATCTATCTTCAATTTAATTATAACTACTTACTTAATTCTTTTAAAAATCTCTTGTTGTATTCAACCTTCCACATTTTTATTTTTAAGCAATTCTAAATATTGTAAAGCTTTTTCTTTGTCTAGGATTTGATCATTTTCAACTTCTTCGATGAGTTTTTCCAGTCCGTAATCCTCTAGGATTTCTTCGATTTTGTCAAATTCAGCAATGGGAATCTGAACGGCAATGGGATTTTGATCTTTGTCTAATACATAGCTTTTGTTAATTTCTAGCATTTGTTTCTCTCAATAGGATCATTTTCGCTATTTTTTATCATGTTTTGGGCGGTATTTAACCGAACTAATTTTCTACCACTTTTCGCTTGTCTCTCCCTCCAATCGGCGCAAATCGCCTTTATATCGTAGTTGAAAGACTTGGCGTGTTCTTCTCTAATCTTATGAATTTCTTCGAGTATTTCATCTTCCCACATAGCTCATTATCCCCTTAACTCGTAAGGGGTACAGATTAGCAGTAATTTGTCGCCGAAATCCGCGCATATATTGAGAAGTTTTTTCTGAATTTGAGCATTAGTAATATGTTGACAGTTCCATGTTAACAGATAAAAGTCGCGGACAGGATGCAGGTGATCGGTTACGCTTCGATATCCTTCCTCTCAGCGATCGCAGGGCATTTTAGGATTTAGGGCAGATTTCAAAAACAAGTTGTGAACGATAGAAACAGACATCAAATTCTAGAAAAAAATTCATCCGACCCAGTAGTAAAGGTATATCATCAGACAAGCTCCAGGCAAAAACTAGCCGAACTGGGTTGAAATTACCAATCTGTGCCGAAACCAGTAAACCTCGCGCCTCGATCGAAGCCAAATTACCAGCTAAGATGACAGAGGTTGTCTGCTCTTCCCAAATCGCACCAAGTTGAACTCCAGCGCTGTACGGCAAGACATTAACACTTGCACCCGTGTCTAACAGTGCTGAAAACTCTACCGATCTATCTTGGTATGTGAGAGATACAGGTAGTTGAGGCAAGGCATCGGGGACACCAAACCCATCGAATCCTTCGGTAAAGTTAAATCGTTGGGTATTACGCATTGTGCGTTGCTTGTTCCGAATCTAGCAGTTGAGCAAGTTGCTGCGCCGCTGCGTGTGAATTAAGCGGCGACGAGAGTAAATATGTTGCTCCTGGCTGTAGGCTTGGCTCCTCGTCCTTACTTAGTTCTGCGATCAGAAATTGCATCACCTTCAACTTGTCTGCACGAGGCAGATTTCTCAAAGTAGGGAATAGCTCTGCTATAGTCATCTGGCTTGGAGGATTGCATTACCTTTCCATTTTCTCATAAAGCTATCTATTCACCGCGCAAATTTCTCATAACTGAGCCATTTTCGAGCCAGTATTGTTTCGTTTCACCCAACCTACGAGGCTGAATTTGAGCATTAGTAATATGTTGACAGTTCCATGTTAACAGATAAAAGTCGCGGACAGGATGCAGGTGATCGGTTACGCTTCGATATTCCTCTTGTAAACCATCCAGATGAAATTGAATTGCTTCTTTCATATTTTCTGCGATTTCCTCTAGGGTTTTACCGGTAGTAACACAACCGGGTAAGTCAGGAACATAAGCAGAATAGTTATTTTCAGCTTTTTCGATAATAATCGCGTAACGCATTAGTTATTGTCTCCTTCTTCTAGGTCTTTATTCAATTGAGCTTGTTTGAAAATACTCCGTAAAGTCTTAATCGCTAAATCATCGGATGGCTTACCCGGAACAGTAACTAAACCTGATTTCAGAGAATGTTTGAATTGTCGGTGGCTTCCCCTTGTTCTCGATAAATACCATCCATCTTGTTCTAGTAATCTAATTACATCTCTCACTTTCATGTTATATGTGATTCTTAAAAATTGGCTGTAACCTTTATATGTTACACTTTACAAGTCTCGACGCGAGGGAAGAGACTGCACGAAAACCCCCCCGAGACAACCACAACAGACCTATCCCCCGCCCCGACCGCCGCCCGCCCAATCCTACAGGGAGGTGTCCTAGGGGTGCTTTTAGGTCAAAAGTAACATCAAAGTGGTATATCCAGCTATTATTCACTCGCCAGCCTACTCTATCTCCGAAAGCCTTCCAAACTCTTTGATTATACTCCCGCGTCCCGCCGAGGTCGCGGTAGATTTTCGCCTGCACAGAAAAACCAAAGCGACCGCCACTATATTTAACCCATAATTGGTCAATGGTTCGCAAATCCTCGCAGGGAAAATTATCGATATCGCTCTCCC
>MTBT01000119.1:10402-12314 GCA_002282935.1 Microcystis sp. LSC13-02
AATCTTCTAATTTCCGATAATCGATTCCTTTGGCACTTTTAAGTTCGATTTCTGGCGGTGACGCGGGTTTCGGGGTTTCTGTTATCGTTTTCGCCGACTCGCGATTTGTCGGTTCCGTTTTAGGGGACGGTGGGACGGGTTGTTGTGCTAATTTTCGATTAATTCTGTCGTAATCTTGCCAGTATTTAGGTCTGGTTGTATCCAAAGCCAGAACTCGTCTCATCAACTGTCGCGCTTCCTCTAGCTTTCCCTCCACTTCCAACTCTAAAGCTTCCACTCGCAATAACTCTATATCGGGAGTCTTTGCTTGTTTCGGTAACAGAATCAGATGATTTTTATAATGCGGTTCGACAATAGAATGGAGAGTTTGCGGGGGTTTGTTGTGTTGTCGGTTGATTTCTGGAATCCTTTCGCGGAGACGATTACAGAGTCTTTCTACCGTAGCGCAATTATTTTCCCCTTGGATTCGTAAAGCCTCTAGAAGTGAATAGGTAAACGAACCCTGTTGTAATTCGGGAATTTCGTAGGATTCCTCCGTCGGACTACAGGAAGCGATGGTTATCACTCCCTGTTGCGTCTGCCAGCCTACGGATTTATTGCTAAAGTCGTTCTCGTTGCGACAGGCATCGAGAAAGAGAATGATATTGTCCGCGCCGCATCTCCGTAAACGTTGGGTAACGTAATTGAGGGAAATGGTCGTCTGTTCGATTAAGGTCGGGTGTCCCTCGCTGGGAACGAGGTAATCCTGTCCCTGATGGCGTAATCCGTGACCACTGAAGAAAAACCAGAAGTTATCGCCGGTTTCCAAACGTTGCGACTCGAAAAAGTCGTGCAGGAAAGCCATTAGGTTTGTGTACGTCGGTTTCGTCTCCTGTTGGGAACCATTCGGCGCGGTTATTGGGTCAGACTCATCGGTAAACAGGAAAACTTCCTCAAAATTAATCTCGTCACGACAATAACGCGCCATCTCTACCGCGTCCTGCTTGGCACATTTGAGCGATTTCAAGCGCTTATATTCATTTATCCCGATAATTAACCCATGATTCGCCATTAGTCCGCAGTCGGTGTATTTTTCTCGTCTCGCTTGAATTTTAGGGTTAATCCGCCTTTAGTGCCGGTCTTAATCCCCGTCCCTAATAATTTTACCTCACCTTCCCCGGTAATCTCTACGCAAAGCTCTACTTCATCGAGTTTAAAGCCGGTTTGCTCGTTGACCTGTTTCTGTGCTTGATTGAAGACTTTGCCGATAAGCTGGAGGAAATGGGAGAGTTCTGTCTCTAGCTTCTCTATGCTCACTTTTACGCCGCGAGTCGCCGCTTCGGTGATAGTTTTCCTTTTGTCCCAGGGATTGTCATAGGTGTCGTTTCCTTTGGCATCTTTATCGACGCTGACGGGGGTATCTTCTGCGGTGATAATCCAAATAGTTTCTTCTGACATAGCGTTCTCGTTTTTCGGCAATGGTTCTCCTTTATTATTCTAGTTACGCATTGCTAACTCAGCTATAGAGATTATTGTAGTTGGGGTTGACGCAAGGAAACCCAATCAAGAGTAGGGTGGTTGGGTTTCGCTTTTTCTATTTTCGGCTACAATCGGAACAGCGCTGTACTGCTTGCTCAATCAATGCTGACCCTCAAAACAAGTAAACTAACCCTTGCTGATGTTCAACGTCATCTCCATTTCCAAGAAAAGCTTGAGGATGTTTCATTTACAGAGCTTTTAGCTTTGGAAACCGTCAGCGACGCAGAAAAATTAGAACTTGTTCAAATCCGCAACGATTTTCGACCCTATTTGATGGAAGATAAAGCATCAGAAGGACAAGTTAAAGTTTTAACCCTATTTCCCCTATTGCGGTTAGCGGGTTTTTATCGTTATCCGATTAAGATTAGGGTTGAAGAAGGGATTGATAATATTA
>MTBT01000120.1:0-1685 GCA_002282935.1 Microcystis sp. LSC13-02
TCGTTTTCAATTAGCCCAACCAGAGTTACTGTTGTATTATCCCGATGGTCAACCTTTCACCAGTTACAACCAAGAACGACAACGGGCCGAAGCGGAACGGCAACGGGCCGAACGATTGGCGGCAAAACTGCGGGAGTTAAATATTAATCCCGAGGAGATTTAAAAAAATTATTGATTGATCGGCTCAATCGATCGAGATAGTCTCGCTACAATAAAAGTAGATAAATATCAAGTCCTCTAGCTAGAGTCGGAACAGTAAGCCCAGAAAAAATGCGCTAGGGCAGGGTTGACTAAATCGACGAAGCAATCGCTAAATAGGAGTAATTTCCGTCCACTTCTCCCTAATCCTGAACGGGAGAGGCAGAACCGAAGAATTTCTATAAAATTTCGGTAAGGGTGGAAAGATCAAGTAAGTTAGCGTTGGGGCTTAATCTTCGCCACGGAAAGTAGAACTATGACAGTTTGTGAATATCGGCCAGGTTTAGAAGGAATTCCCGCCGCCCAATCGAGTATCAGCTTTGTGGATGGGCAAAAGGGAATCTTAGAGTATCGGGGCATTCGGATTGAGGAACTCGCCGAAAAAAGTACCTTCCTCGAAACCGCCTATCTCCTTATCTGGGGTGTTCTGCCCACGGGGGCGGAACTGGAAGAATTTGCCGATGAAATCCGTTATCATCGACGCATCAAGTACCGTATCGAAGACATGATGAAATGCTTCCCCGAAAAAGGCCATCCCATGGATGCGCTACAAACTTCGGCGGCGGCTTTAGGGTTATACTATGCCCGTCGGGCTTTGGATAATCCCGACTATATCCGTCAAGCAGTAGTGCGGCTATTAGCGAAAATCCCCACCATGGTGGCGGCGTTTCAATTAATTCGCAAAGGTAATCATCCCATTCAGCCCAACGATAGTCTTGATTATGCGGCCAATTTCCTCTATATGTTGACGGAAAGACGACCAACGGATTTAGCGGCGAAAGTTTTCGATGTCTGTTTGACCCTCCACGCCGAACATACCATGAATGCCTCGACTTTTTCGGCCATGGTGACGGCTTCCACTTTAACCGACCCCTACGGTGTCATCGCTTCAGCAGTGGGAACTCTCGCTGGCCCCCTCCACGGTGGCGCAAACGAGGAAGTATTGTTAATGTTAGAGGAAATCGGTTCGGTGGCTAATGTTCGTCCCTATGTGGAAAAATGTATCGCCAATAAACAAAAAGTTATGGGTTTTGGACACCGGGTATATAAAGTTAAGGATCCCCGGGCGACGATTTTACAAAACCTTGCTGAACAATTATTCGCGGAGTTAGGTTCCGATGAATACTACGATATCGCCCTAGAATTAGAACAAGCAGTGGTGGATATCTACGGCGAAAAAGGCATCTATGCTAATGTGGATTTCTATTCGGGATTGGTCTATCGGAAATTAGGCATCCCCAGTGATTTATTTACCCCGATTTTTGCCATCTCCCGGGTGGCCGGTTGGTTGGCCCACTGGAAAGAACAATTAAATGCTAATCGCATTTTCCGTCCTACCCAAATCTACACTGGAGAACACGAAGTCCCCTATACACCGATCGAACAACGTTCTTAGATTTTATCGAAAATTTGGGTTAAAACCCCGTCGTTTTACGACGGCTTTAAGCTACAATGGAAAAAGCGATAACCAAGCTAAAAACTGAACC
>MTBT01000120.1:1758-5371 GCA_002282935.1 Microcystis sp. LSC13-02
CCCGTGAAGCGTCAACCCCATTCAGCGACCATTCTAAAAAGGTGGCGTGGTGAGGAATCGCCGTCCGTTTTACGGCGGCGAGGATGTCAACTCATATTCTTGATGGAAACACGGTTTCTCGCCTTTGTCAATCTTTCCTAGGCGAGATTTTTTGTCTCATTTCCTGTTATATTTATGGGGCAAGGAAACAGTCCAGCGGCTTTCAGCTTGGTCAGTTTCGGTGTATATAGCAAGGCAAGGTCTTTACTTCTAGATAGTCAGACAGAAAAATATTAAAGATTATGGTGAAATTTTGGCGGAGATTAACGGTATTTTTAATTTCTTGTTTATTGCTGATTTCCCTAACTGCTTGTGGTAATCAAGTTAGACGCAATCAAGTGGTAATATCGGTATTAAGTGACCCAAAAACCTTTAATGCTGTTTTATCGGCCGAATCCCCGAATATTTTTGGTTTAACCTACGAAGGACTATTAACAGAAAATCCCATTACTGGCAAAAAAGAACCTGTTTTGGCAGAATCTTGGACAATTTCTGATGATAATTTGAGCATTATTTTTACTATCAGAGAGGATTTAAAATGGTCGGATGGTCAACCCTTAACCGTTGATGACGTGGTTTTTACCTATAAAGAATTATATCTAAATCCTGATATTCCTAACAACTACCGCGATAGTTTAAGAATAGGATTAAAAAAAGAATTTCCAGTTATCACTAAACTAGATAATCGCAGAATCGAATTTAAACTCCCCGAACCTTTTGCCCCTTTTTTAGATGCTGTCAGTTCACCGATTTTACCTAAACACGCTTTAGAAAAAACTATTCAGAAAAAAAGCCCCGATGGTAGGTTAGAATTTCTCTCCACTTGGGGGTTAGATACTCCTCCCGATAAAATTGTTTTTAATGGTGCTTATAAACTCAAAGAATATATCACGGGACAAAGGATTATTTTTGAGAATAACCCTTACTATTGGAAAAAAGATGCCCAGGGACAACAATTACCTCATATAACTTCGGTAATTTGGGCAATTGTTGAATCTCAGGATACAACTTTACTGCAATTTCGTTCGGGAAGTTTAGATTCTATTGGGGTAACTCCCGAATTTTTCTCCCTCTTAAAAACGGAAGAAGAAAGAGGAAATTTCACGATTTTTAACGGGGGACCTGCCTACGGAAACCAATTTATCGGTTTTAATCTCAATCAAGGAAAACGCGACGGAAAACCCCTAGTAGCTCCGATTAAATCTAGGTGGTTTAATAACTTAAATTTCCGCCAAGCTATTGCCTACGGCATTAATCGTCAAAGAATGATTGATGATATCTATCGAGGATTGGGACAAGAACAAAATTCTTTTATTTCTATCCAATCGCCTTTTTACGATAAAACCCTGAAAGGTTACGATTATAATCCCGAAAAAGCCAAAGAATTATTATTAGAGGCCGGATTTAAGTATAATAGTGATAATCTGCTAGTCGATATCGATAATAATCCCGTTAGATTTAACCTGATTACTAATGCAGGAAATAAAATCAGGGAAGCTATTGGGGCGCAAATTAAAAATGATTTAGCCGCAATAGGAATTCAGGTGGATTTTCAAGCGATCGCTTTTAGCAATTTAGTTGATAAACTGAGTAATAGTCTAGATTGGGAAGCACATATTTTAGGTTTTACCGGCGATAATGAACCCCACGCGCCTAATATTTGGTATGTAGATGGAAATCTCCACGCTTTTAACCAACAACCTCAACCCGGCAGCCCTCCAATTCAAGGCTGGCAAGCGGCGGATTGGGAGAAAAAAATCGCCGATTTATACGTCAAAGGTTCCCAAGAATTAGACTTTGACAAACGCAAAGTTATCTATAATGAAATTCAACAACTTCAACAGGAATACGTCCCGTTTATTTATCTAGTTAATCCCCTCGCTTTGGGGGCTGTGCGTAACTGCTTTGAAGGAATACAATTCTCCGCCTTGGGTGGTGCATTCTGGAATCTGGAAGAATTAAAGAAAACTTGTGGAGGTGTTTAATGACTCATTTTGGCATTCTTTGTCCCACCGCTTCTGGACATATTTATTCTCTCCTACCTTTAGGAAAAGAGTTACAAAAACGCGGTCATAAAGTTACCTGTTTTTTAACTCTTGATGGTGAAGAAATGGTGCAAGCAGCCGGGTTAGATTTTCAGGCAATTGCACCCGACCAATATCCGAAAGGCACATCAGCCAAAAGTTTAGCCGAAATTGGTCAATTACAGGGAACAGCCGCCGTCCGACGCACGGTACAATTAGTAACTGATTCTACAGCTACCCTCTTTGAAACTATCCCTCAAGAGATGCGTCGCTTGGGAATTGATGCCCTAATTGTCGATCAAGTCTCCGCCTCAGGGGGTACAATCGCAGAAAAATTAGCTATTCCCTTTATCAGTTTTGCCGGGGCATTGGTTTTAAATCGTGACCCGCTCATTCCGCCCTTTCTGACCACTTGGGACTATAATCCCTCATTTATCGGGGTTATTCGCAATAAACTTGGCTATAAACTCCTTGACTCCCTGACTCGTCCTCTGAATGAGTTAATCAACCAGCAACGTCAAGAATGGGGGTTAATTCCCTATCAAAACATCAATCAACGCTATTCACCCATCGCCCAAATTAGCCAACAACCCGCCGAATTCGAGTTTCCTCGGTCAAATTTACCCGCTCACTTCCACTTTACCGGTCCCTTTCACGATTCCTCCACCAGAAAAACGATTCCTTTTCCCTACGAAAAATTAACCGGACAACCCTTGATTTATGCTTCCCTCGGCACAATTCAAAATCGCCTACAATCGGCCTTTAATGCGATCGCCGAAGCCTGTGCCGATTTGCCGGTACAATTAGTTTTATCCTTGGGCAATACCGACTCTAACATTCAAATAACGACCCAAAACGCCCTAGTTGTTCCCTACGCTCCCCAATTAGAGCTTTTAACCAGAGCCTCTCTTACTATCACCCACGCAGGCTTAAATACTACCCTAGAATCCCTTGCCCAAGCTGTACCTATGGTGGCCATTCCCATCGCTAACGACCAACCGGGGGTATCTGCTCGAATAAAATGGTCGGGGACAGGGGAAGTGATTCCGATTTCCCGTCTAGAAGTTCCCCGTTTACGAAAGGCGATTGAAAAGGTGTTATCCTTCCCCAGTTACCGAGAAAATGCCCTGAGAATGCAAAAAGCGCTGCAGAAGACAGGAGGAGTGAAAATGGCCGCCGATATCGTCGAAAAAGCCATTGCTACCGGCCAACCCGTCCTATTAGATTGAACATTTCTGTGCTTTCTGTCTAACGGCAAAGTTAGCCTGCTTTTGGGGCAGGGATTAGCGCAAAGGTGGTGTTATGCTCAGACAAAGTGCAGAAAGTCAAAATCCGTAACTTTCTTGAATCCATGCTGACAACTACTCAATTTGCGCCCCTGCGTTGTCAGATAAAGAGATGAGAAGGCAAAATAGATAGAAACTCAATGAAGGAAAAAAACGATGAAATGTCCAGAATCTAAAAGTGACCACATCAATAAAAATGGTCATCGTGGTCAAAAACAAAACTATATATGTGTAAACTGTGGTCGTCAGTTCATCCATAGCTAT
>MTBT01000121.1 GCA_002282935.1 Microcystis sp. LSC13-02
CGCCGTCCACTTGGTTTTCGAGACTGGCCTTTTAATTCTAACGTAAAGCCAACCTAGAACGGCGGGGTTTCAGACCCAAAATTTCCGATGACGATCAGTCCTAAAACCTTATTATACTGACCATAAAGTTTTCTACCAGTCTCAATATCTAAATATTGGCATTTAACAGCAAATTTTAACCAAACTTGGCTTTCTGCTGCTTCTGCTTCCGCATCATTTAATCTCAGCAAAAATGAACCCTTATAAATACCTCTTGTCAAACCTAAATTCAGGAAAATTCCCCATCACCCCATCACCCCATCACCCCACCACTCCATCACCCCATCACTACCCCATCACCCCATCACTACCCCATCACCCCACCACCCCATTCCCCCATCACTACCCCATCACCCCATTCCCCCATTCCCCCATCACCCCATCACCCCAAAAAAAATTTTTCCCAAGGGTGATAGGTTTTCTGAAACGGGTGGGTAAGTTGTTTATAGAGAACAGAAAACACTTACCAAAGGATACACCCATGAACTCTACCTTCAAATTCAAACTCATCCAAGCTCTCAACAAAAAGAACGGTAACAAAGGTTTCACCCTCATCGAACTCCTAGTTGTCGTTATCATCATCGGTGTACTCGCCGCCATCGCTCTCCCCAACCTCCTCGGTCAGGTAGCCAGAGGCAGACAAGCGGAAGCTCGCAACAACCTCGGTGCCATTAACCGCGGCCAGCAATCTATCCGCTTAGAGAGTGGTACTTTTGAGAGTCTTGCAAATCTTCCCGTAGTTGTAACAAGCACATACTATGAATATGATGGACCTGACAGCGCCAGTGCCACCGAGGCCGTAACTAATGCTACCGCTATCGAGACCTACACCAACGATATTCGCGACTACTCTGGTGGAGTAGGTCAAACCTCGGCTGGTGTTTTCTCTTCAGCTATTTGTGAAACATCAACTCCGACTAACGCTCTTGTCTCTGCGACTGCAACTGACGGTAGTGTGGTTTGTCCGGATGGAAGCAAAAAAATCCAATAGATTTCTTCCCAGATTGCTTAAAAGCTTTCTGGCATAATAACCAACAATTGATACTCTAGCGGAAGGTGGCAGGGAAATGTTCTCCTGAAACCTTGCGCTTTTGATTTTTTTCGGGGAGTGGGGAATGGGGATTTTTCAGTAAACAGTAAACAGTAAACAGTAATCAGCGAACTGAAAACTCACATCTGATAACCCTAACACCCAAAATATAAGCTAAGACGTACTTAACCCGTATTCTTAGATTAGCCTACCCCTCCTTGCCCTAGGGCTGTTTCATTCTCCCAAATGTCATTCTCTCAAATCCTTATCTGGCAACGTTTTTAGTCGATTTCTCGCCAATAAATAGCTGAAAATTTTTCAAAACGTCGTGCTTTGTAGGTTGATTCATGAATCAACCTACTATGAGAGCAAAAACCTGTACTCCCCTGCTCCCTAGCTTACCTCATAAGCGATTAAGGGTAGCAAAAAAAAGAATTAGATTCGGAGAATGAATCAGCCTAACCAAGAAGCTAATTTTGTCCTATTACTTATTGCCAGCGCCTAACCATGAAATACTTTCTTTTTTTAGCAATCAAATCACAGGGAAAAAAAGCGAGGGGTTTTACTTTAATAGAATTGTTAGTAGTGGTGATTTTATTGGGGGTTCTCGCTGCCATTAGTTTACCGAGTCTCTTCGGACAAGTCGCTAAGGGTAGGCAAGCAGAAGCTCGCGGAGCACTGGGATTAATCAATCGCGCCCAACAGGGTTATCGTTATGAAAAAGGGACTTTTGCTACTTTATCTGAACTATCTCTGGAAGCTGCCACTATTTCCCTAACATTTTATAATATCAGCGAAGTACCAAGTCCCAATGCTTTTGGGGCGGCCTATAAATTGAATGCAGTGCCTAAATTTGATGACGATATTAAAAATTATGCCGGGGCAGCCGGACAAACGGCAGCCGGGGCCTATACTGGTATTGTTTGCGAGGATGAAACTCCTTTAGAAGATAATGTTTCTACCAGTAATTCCGACGGTGTTCTTCGCTGTGTTGATGGCATTAAAATTAATTAAAATAACCCCCAAAAATCTTTTATTTTTGTTGATATGATTGACTTTTATTTAAAGCTATGCTAGGCGCAAACAAATCTCTCCATCTATCCTTACTTAAAACTCTTGGTTTAATCGCTGTTATCGGTGGTTTAATCATGGTCATTGTCGAAATGCAACAGGAAAAGGTGAAAACTTTGACCAAAGAAAAGTTATTAGAGAGAAATTATGCTCAAGAATCTCGCCTAGAAAATTCTCAGGTTCAGTTATTAAAAAATATACCTTCCTTTGGCTTTAATAATATGTTAGCCAATTGGGCAATGTTGCAGTTTATACAATATTATGGCGATGAGGATGCTCGTCGGGAAACCGGTTACGGTTTAAGTCCCGATTTTATGGAAATTGTCGCTAAAAATGACCCGAAATTTGTCCGTGCCTATTTGATGATGTCCGTCGCTTCTTCTGTCAATGCTGGCAAACCCGAAAGAACGATTGAGATTATGAATAAAGGTTTATCAAAAATCACTCCTGATGTTACTGATGCCTATTTTCTTTGGTTATATAAAGGAGTCGATGAACTATTATTTTTAGGTGATATTCCTGCGGCGAAAAAATCTAATCAAATGGCCGCCGATTGGGCAAAAATTGCTGGTAATGAATTTATCGAAAAATCCGCTAGGGGAACGGTGAAATTTTTAGAAACTAATCCCGATAGTCGCGCTCCTAGAGTCGGCGCTTGGATGTTAGTCTGGCTAAATAGCCAAGACGAAGAAACCCGCAAGTTAGCCAAGGAAAATATCGAAAAATTGGGCGGTAAATTGGTGATTAATAATAATCAAGTGATGGCAATTCCCCCCAAGGATTAGGAACTGGCCTATTTTTCATCCTGCCAAAACTTATGATTTAATAAGCCATCAATATCCTTAGAAAAAGGACAAATATCGGGAAAATTAGAGTCTGGATAATCCTCTTTCACCGCTTCTAAAGCTTCTCGATAACATTCTTCTAAAATCTCTATCATAAACCTTTTCAAACTAGGAGAATACTTAAATTCCTTCTTTAAATCGTTGCGAAAATTTCTAATTTCAATTTCCCACCCCCGATAACAATCGGGAAGAACCACATAACAACGTTTTAATAAATGTTCTAATAAACGAGTTAAAAAATTATCAACCGCTTTGCGTTGACTTTTCCCCAAAGATTCCACCTCCTCGATCAAATTCTCTAAATCAACTTGAGATAAATCCCCAGATTTTAATTGTTTGACGGTTGCTTCTATCCACAAAGCAAAATCTCGATCATAAAGATTTTTTACCTTTGCTAAAGTCATAATTTTTCTCCTTGTTAAACTTAAATTTATTCCTTGAAAATCACACTAAATCTGGTTATTAAAGACTGATTATTTATTCCCCCTATTGCCTATTGCCTCTACTCAACGGATTTAGTATCAAAGTTTAACTTTCCCAAAACTTATGATTTAATAAACCATCAATATCCTTAGAAAAAGGACAAACATCGGGGAAAATAGCATCATATTTAATTCGCATATTCTCCACCGCTTCCTGATAACAATCATCACACATATCGGTTAAAAAACTGCATAAACTAGGGGAATCTTTAAGGATATATTTTAACTTCGATTGACAGCGTTTAATTGTTACTTCCCAACCTCGATAACAGTCGGACAAAGGAAGATAACGCCGTTTTAAAGCCTGTTCAAATAATGTAATTAAACGGGTTTTTAGTTCTCTTTTGTCTCGTCTTCCCAAAGATTCCACCTCCTCGATCAAATTCTCTAAATCAACCTGAGATAAATCCCCAGATTTTAATTGCTTAACCGTCTTCTCTATCCACAAAGCAAAATCTTGATCATAAAGATTTTTTACCTTTGCTAAAGTCATAATTTTTACCTCCTCTGTTGACTAATTACCCTCATTTTATCTTGAATGTCGGGGTGAAGACCCTCGCTTGAGCGCGACGGGATGAAACCCCGACCAGTATAAAACAGCAAAGCACGACATTTCGA
>MTBT01000122.1 GCA_002282935.1 Microcystis sp. LSC13-02
AATAGATTTCGGCTTAAAGTCTTAGATTATAGAATTTATAGCATTTTTCTAATACACCAAATTAGCTGAAACAGTCCAGTAGGGTGCGTTAATGAAATGTAAAGCATCTTTTTCTGTGGCATGATCAGTTCGACAACCGACAATCTACCTTCCGTGTCAACGAACAACTCTGAAATACAAAACCAAGCAAGAAGCGTCTTGGATGCAATTGCGTTTACTCCCTTTGAGCAATGCCAACCCTTGAGCCAGGATTTTAGCGACATTCCTGATTGTCCTGGCATTTACGCAGTCAGGCATAGATATCAGGGATTGCTTTACATTGGTAAAACCAAAAGTTTACGAGGTCATTTTAAAGGTGGACACAAGGCTTTTTTGTGGGCTTGGCTGGATCAATACAACAGCGAAGATGTACGCATAGCAGTGCAGACAATAGCTTACTCGAAAAACCCTGCGCTACTATTAGAACTAGAGGCGATCATTTTGAGGGCGACTGAGCCACCCTATAATGTTCAAATTCCTATGGAGTCCTAACCCATGCAAGCGAAACTTTCAGAGCAAATCTCGTCCACTGATGCAGAAATTATTTTAAGACGCTTACCAGACTGGATACAGGATGCTTTGATTGCTCGCGCTACTGAAATTGATTATCCCGTTGAAGCGATTATTGAGATGGCGATCGCCAGTTTTTTAGACACAGAGGCATTAAGTTTTGCCGACTGTAAGCCAGGGCGAGGTCAATAAACGCTGTCCTATTATTTGTGATTTGAAGGGCGATCGGGTTAAACAAATGGCAAAACTCTATTCTAAAAAACCTCTAGCTCTGTGCCAAAATCTAGCGACGCTAACCTGGTGAATCGGTTCTTCAACACGATAAATAATACGATAGGGTCTAAGAATTAATTGACGGATGTTAACATCATTAAATTCTGGAACTACTCGACCTCGAAAAGGAAAAAAACCTAAGTCTTTAGTTTTATCGAGTAATTGTTGACCTAATTTTTTCGCTAATTCAGGATTCGTAATTGCCACATAGCGGACGATAGTTTCTAAATCACGAATAGCCTGGGGCGAAAGAATTACTTTGTAGTCCATGATTCCATCATTTTTTCAACCGTTTCCACTGGCAGACCCTTACCCAAGTCAATTGCTTCAAATCCCTCTTGAATAGCGGCAATAAACCTGACTTGCTCAGCGATCTCTATCAAAGAAATGTCCTCAGGGAGACGTTTAACAAGCTCAATAACTGCTTCTTTATTACTCATGGCTTCAGCCTCTGGATTCGAATAACAGACATTTTAACATACATACACAAGCTATCGCTGTAGCTGTAGGGTGCGTTCCCTAATGCAAGTCCTACTGTTCTACCAATAGATTTAATGACTGAAGTTTTTTTAGATACATCTTTTGCGATCGCGTTATCTTCCGTCACCGATCGAAATCATCCACGGGCTGTTCAGCTTGCTAATCAAATTAAGACTAACAAAACCCGTCTAGTAACAACTGAAGGTATCTTGCTAGAAATAGGTAATGCACTTTCTAAGCAAAGATACGGAGCGGCGGCAATCCAACTTTTAGAATCCCTCGAAACCGATCCCAGCGTTAAAGCCGCCAGGTGATGCGGGTCGTTAGACCGCTTCAATTTTAGGGTAATAGTTGCTAAGGTCCGCTAACTTCACCGATGAAGCCACCTAGGCAGAGGTTTTTGATCGCTAAAAAATTCTTTCTTCTCCATAAAAACGATAAAATCTCTATTTTGCAAGCATAAAGAGGCTTCAGGCGAATTTAAAGGAACATTTAAGCCATATAAATCGAATATTTACAGTTTTTTCAGCTAATCAAGCCATTAATAGCTTGATTTATTTGCATCTAACCCAGACAGTATAATTTTTTCTTCGATGTATTGAAATTGTTTTTTATTTCGTATAGAATACAATTTCAGAGAAAATACCTAGCAATCTCCCATAAATAAACAAAGGAGCCGATGACATCGTGATCCCTGATCCTAGATCCCCAAAACCGAAAACCCTATTACCTTTTATTTCTCTAGCTACGGCTGCCGTCGTCACAACGGGAATCGGACTAGCTTCTAGTCCCCTATCGGCATCGAGTAATCTGCTGGCAGGTGCGGATAAACAGCAAGCTAAACAACAAACCGTGGAAATCACCCTGGTTTCCTACGCGGTGACTCAATCGGCCTACTCGAAAATTATTCCTCTATTCGTCAACAAATGGAAAAGAGAGAAAAAACAGGATGTGGTGATTAAACAGAGTTATGGCGGCTCTGGTTCTCAAACCCGCGCTATTATCGACGGATTAGATGCAGATGTGGTAAATTTGGCTATCGGTTCCGATGTGGAACGCTTGCAAAAAGCGGGTTTAGTTAACCCCGGTTGGCAGAAAGAACTCCCCAATAACGGCATCGCCACTCGTTCCGTGGTAGCTTTAGTTACTCGTCAGGGCAATCCGAAAGCAATCCGCAACTGGCCGGATCTAGCCAAATCGGGGATTAAAGTCATCACTGCCAACCCGAAAACCTCTGGGGTGGCCCGGTGGAATTTTCTGGCCTTGTGGGGATCGGTAACTCGAACTGGCGGCAGTGAAGCACAAGCGACCAATTTCGTCCGCAATGTCTATAAAAACGTTCCTGTACTACCCAAAGATGCCCGGGAAGCCAGCGATGTCTTCTTTAAACAGGATCAGGGGGATGTGCTGCTTAACTACGAAAACGAGGTGATTCTGGCCCGTCAAAAAGGAGAAACCGGTTTTTCCTATACTATTCCTCCAGTCAATGTTTCGATCGATCCGCCCGTGGCCGTAGTGGATAAAATAGTTGATAAACGCAAAACCCGGGAAGTAGCGACGGCTTTTGCCCAATTTCTCTTTACTCCGGAAGCGCAGCGGGAATTCGCCAAGGTGGGTTTCCGCCCGGTTAATGCTAATGTGGCTAAAGAGTTTAGTAAACAATACCCAAAAGTGTCGAATCTGTTCCCCTATACGGCGATCGGTAGCTGGGAGGCGATCCAGAAAAAATTCTTCGCTGATGGGGCGATTTTTGACCAAATTCAGCGTTAATTAGTCTTGATCCGTCAGCCGTCAGCTAGATCAGTAAGTGGGTGGAATTAAATAAAAGATAGATGTTGTCTTTGATCCCCCCTTAATAAGGGGGGTGTCTGACATAACACCTACCTACTTAGATAACTGTGATTATAACTAGAAAAGTGGCTAACAACATTTTTCAAAAGTAATGGCAGAGATAGTTGATTGCTGATGGCAAAAAAAACAAAGCTGATAGTTAGTAGCTAAAAAAAAAGATGTATCTACTTGACAAAATCAAAAACGGAACCTTGGTATTGATCGGTTACTTATTATCGCCCCTGTGTTGGTGGAACGATCTAATTTTTAATCTGCCGATCGCCTACGGTTTCGGTCGTTTAATTGCTTGCTTGCACGCCGATTTTTTTCTACCGGCGGCCATGGTTGGTTATTGGTTATCTAATCTTGTGGGAATTCTGCTAATGCAATTCGGGACGAAAGAATTAATCGGTGGAGAGAAAGAAGAACGCAATTGGCAAAAAGAATTGAGAAATGGATTACTTTCCTCGACAGTTTATACTTTAGTAATCCTAGCTTTGCTGCATTTTCAGGTTTTAGAAATGCCCCTGTTATCCTCGATCGCCACTTTTTCCCCGTGATTCCAAAAACTTACTTAAACAATAGCTTAATTTTCTTGGTTATCTTGTTAACATCGCTAACTTTTACGTATTTAGCGATCGCTATTGGCCAGTATCCCCAAGGATTTGCTTGGGAAAAATCCCTGATGCTATCTATTCATCAAACCGCTAATTTAAACCTAAATTTTTTGGCGATAAAACTAACGGGATTAGGTACTTATTGGGGAGTGGCCCCGATACTGACAATTTTACTGCTGATTTTTGCCCTAAAAAAATACTGGTATGGGTTCGCTTATATCCTTGTAACCATGGCGGGAGGTTGGGCTATTAGTTATAACCTCAAGATGCTTTTTCGTCGGAATCGCCCGCAATTTTGGGAGTTATTTTATCCCTTACCCCACGATTTCTCCTTCCCTAGTGGCCATGCTTTATTTAGTTCCCTGTTAGTCGTTTCTTTACTGATCCTATCTTGGAGAACGCGCTGGTTTTTAGGGGTAGTTTTACTGGGGATTCCCTTCGTCTTGGTTATTGCTTGGACTCGTCTTTATTTAGGGGTTCACTTTCCTAGTGATATCCTTGCCGCTTGGCTTTTAGCGATCGCTTGGTCTCTCCTAGTTCATATCTGGTGGCGACAGTTATTAAAGACACCCAAGGCGATCAACAAACAAGGATAAATTAATAATTAGTTGACCGACTTGCTGCCAAGAAAAATATCACGTTATACCTAAATTTTTGGATAAAGCTAATCAAAGCCCTATAGTAATTATCGTTTGATATTCGTCGCTGACACTGAATCATGAAACCAAAACTGCGCCAAGGGAAAGGTCTATTCCTAGGACGGTTTCAAAGCCGTCCCCTTACTTTTCTCACTTTAGTTCTTCTGTGCATTTTAACCTTTACCTTAGCACCGTCATCGCCCCTGATGGCCACGTCGAAATCTGAGACCAAGATAGACTTTGTATCGCCGGTTTGGGTAGCACAAAATCTCAACGATCCGAAGTTAAAAATTCTCGATGTGCGGATTAATCCTTTGGAATATATCACCGGTCATTTACCGAAAGCGGTGAATATAGCCGACAATAATTTTCGTGGTCCAAACGGATTTTTACCGGTTCAATATTGGCAAGAGGATAAAATTGGCAGTCTCTTTGCCGCCGCGGGAATCACTAATGGCGATCGAGTGGTAGTATATTCCGATGGTCGCGATGTCTTGGGGGCAACCATGGTCGCCTATTTACTAGAGCGATCGGGTTTCCGAGATGTGGCCGTCTTAGATGGGGGTTTTAAGGGCTATAAGGGTTCTGAACAGAAGGTAACTAAAGAATTCCCTAAATATCAACCCGGAAGCTTTACTGTCCGTGATAATCCCTCGATTCGGGTGACTTTAGCAGAAGTAGAGAAATTGATCGGCAAACCGGATGTGGTTTTTATCGATCCCAGACCCGAAGAACTTTTTCAGGGGAAACAGGATATCTGGCTGAGAAATGGTCATATTCCCGGGGCGAAAAATATACCCTGGCCGACTTTTACGGAAGCAAATAATCCGGATGAATCCCTGAAAAATCCCCATAAATTGAAATCTTTAGACGAAATCAGCAAGATTCTTGCCCAACGCAACATCAAGCCCTCCGATAATATTATTGTCAGTTGCAGTACGGGACGGGAAGCGACTTTACAGTACATTGTCCTCAAACATCTGCTCGGTTATCCCAAGGTGCGAATTTATGAGGGTTCTTGGACAGAGTACAGTACCACGGAGCTGCCCGTCGCTACTGGGCCGGAAAAAGCGATCTGAAGTCAAGTTTGTCAGTGGTTGAAATCTGACGGAGTGCTTTACCTGCAAGATGCCAGTGTTTGTGCCTACTAATGAGCAGGGTATTGACGTTATTAAGAAATCTGCGGGAAGGCAGTGTCAAGAGCAACGAGAGGGGTTAAATTATCCCTCTCTATTTCACCTATGATAGAACTAACTGGTGGCTGCCCCAATAATTTTATGCAAATCACTGTTGATATTCCCGACGAAATTGCCCAGAGATTAGGTCAAACAGGAGATGCTCTGGCTCATAAACTGCTGGAAGTAGTTATTGCTGATGCTTACCGTTCTGGTGCAGTGAGTACGGCTGAAGTGCGACGAATCCTTCAATTACCTTCTCGCTTAGAAACTCATGCTTTCTTAAAGCGGATGGGAGTCTATCTTAATTATGATGAAACTGAACTAGAACGCGATCTGCAAACTCTTAAAGAACTCAGAGCGAAATGATAGTTGTCTCTGATACTTACCCGATTTGCTACCTGCTATTGATTGACCAAATTATGATCCTACAAAAACTGTATGTTCAGTTTTTCTACTGCCATCTGCTACAGTCAACAGTTGTGACAGATGGTGAATTCTTTCGTTTTTCCTCTATGTACTTATTTAGTCTTTTTTGGAACTCCTCGTCGAATATTGCCTGTTCCCAAAAACACGCAGATATAATTTGTTGTGGATTTAGGTTTTTAGCTCTTCTAAAGTCAGCTTCTTTGATATTGGCTTGATCGAAAACGGCCTGTTCAATATCCGCTTCTTGAAGTTGCGCTCTGCTGAGGTTAGTGTTCGCAAAGACAACCCCTGTAAGTTCAGATCTCTGAAGATTAGCTCCTTCAAGATTCGCTTCCTTAACTAATGCTCTTATGAGAGATGCACGATATAGATTGGCTCCTTTCAAATTAATCTAGTTCAAATAAGCTCCATATCTGTTTTGGTCTTTTTTCGACAAATCTAGATACTCTAATGACTGTCCATATTTATTAAGTTTTTCAAGGGCAATCCACTTAGTTTTACGTATATTATCTTGTGATTCTACTACCTTCCAAGCTTCTTCGATTTCCTGATTTTTGTTAGGGATTACACTCCAAATCAACGAAGCAACAGAAAAGACTATTGTTATGTTGCCGATTTGCTGAATGATCTTGAATATGTCCATTTCATTCAGCCTTACAGCCACCCATTCGATCCCTTTTTCAAGATATGCCCAGGGAGCGGTGTACCAGCAACCGATCCATTTATCCTCTTTCTTTTTCGCCTGATATATATTGAATAACTTAGTATAGGCTTCGTTTCCTATCTTGCTTTTTTTTGAGAGGCTCTCAAGTATATATTGTTTGTTTAGAGGATCTTTAATGGCATCAATTTCAGCGAATTCTTTGATTAAATAGTCTAATTCTTGAATTAAGTCGTCAAAACTCATTTACCAATACCCCATACTAAGTTTTAGTGGCGAAGGACAGGAACTAATGCCGTTAGCCTTATCTCTGACTTCTCGCCTACCACTATTCTAACCTAGATCGGGCTAGGTTGAGCTAATTTTTTGATCACGAAAGCTCGACCCCCTGAGTCTGTTGCAGCTGTTCCCAAGCATCCTCCCCCACCTCACGCACATATTCCTTTGCCTTTGCTAAGTATTCCTCCCGTTTTGGGGATGGTTTCGCACATCCAGAATACGCGAGCGCTCTGGCTGAGGATGTAGGTAACTTGCTGACTATCTTCTCCCAACAGCGACAAACTGGGAGGAGTTAAAATGATGGTTGCGTCGCTTGTGGCACTGGTTTTCGGGTTGGTCGCGCAAGTAAGGCTATGATAAACTAGAATACAAGAGCTATTCTAAATCAATAAGAATATGCACATCATCAGCCGTAAAAAACTGCGGCGATTTTCTGGAAAACACGCTGATGCTGCCAATGCCATTAATACTTGGTATAAAATTGCTAGTAAAGCAGAGTGGAAAAACCTGGCTGAAGTTCAAGCTGTGTATTCTCAAGCAGAAGCAGTTGGTAATTTCACGGTCTTTAATATCAAAGGTAATCGCTATCGTCTAATTGTAGATATCGTTTACAAAGACCAAGTAATTTACATCAAGTACATTTTGACTCACGCGGAGTATGACAAAGATGAGTGGAAAAATGACCCTTACTTTGGACTGTGATACCTACGGAAGGTTACTAGCCGAGTATCTACCAAAAGTGATAGAAAACGATGCAGAAAACGAACAGGCTATTACCCTAGCTGAAGCCTTATCTCATCGAGAAAATCGAAGTCTAGAAGAAACCACCTTGTTAAATTTACTCTTGACTTTAATCGAAAAATACGAACAAGAGAATTATCCCATTGAAGAATCAGAACCCCATTCAATACTCTGGGAACTCATGGAAGCTAACAACTTACAAGAAAAAGATTTATCAGATATACTAGGTTCAAGAACAATAGTTTCTGATATTCTTATTGGCAAACAAATAATAACAGAAAAACAAGCTGTAAAGTTAGGACAGTTTTTTCACGTTGACTCAAGTAAAAAATACAGCGATTTTAGCTTTACAGGGAAATGAGTAATTAATTTTGCGCGCGGTACTTACCAATTAGTTTTGAAATTGCTTTATATGCAGGTGAAATACGAGTAAAATTAAGAACTCAAGGCAAAACTCGTTCTGAAGCTGATATGCTAATTTCCGCAACAGCTAAAATTCATAAACTGACTTTAGTAACGCACAATATTCGTGACTTTGAAGGCTGCGAGATTTTGCTTTTCAATCCATTTAGCTAAGTTACAGTTAGTTCTATTGTTGCTGTGTATGAATATCTACTTAGGGTTTGCGGCAAAAAGTTTGTTGGTGGGGTTAGGGTGTGGGGTGTGGGGTTTTATCCATTTTCAGGACGTTCGGACGTTCGGCGAAGCTCATCAGCCAACCCTAGGTATTTGCCGTAACCCACCTACTCTAACTCAAAAGTATTGCAAAACATTTTAAATACATATATAATCAAAATAGCCAACAAGTATAAAGCAAGTGGGATTATGCCGATCGCAAGAGACATCACCCAATTGGTAGGACGGACTCCCCTAGTCCAACTGAATCGCATCCCAGTGGCAGAGGGAGTAAAAGCCCGCATCGTGGTCAAACTGGAAAGCATGAACCCGGCCGCCTCGGTTAAAGATCGCATTGGTGTCAGTATGGTGGAGGACGCTGAAGCCGCCGGACTAATTCACCCCGATAAAACAATTCTGGTGGAACCAACTTCCGGCAATACCGGCATCGCTCTGGCCATGGTAGCGGCGGCCAAAGGCTATCGCCTAGTCCTGACTATGCCTGAAACCATGAGTTTAGAACGACGGGCAATGTTAAAAGCTTACGGGGCGCAATTAGAGTTAACCCCGGGTAGCCAAGGCATGAAAGGAGCGATCGCCCGGGCCGAGGAAATAGTCGAAAATACCCCCAACGCCTATAGTTTGCAACAGTTCCGCAACCCGGCCAACCCGAAAATTCACCGGGAAACCACCGCCGAAGAAATCTGGGCCGATACCGATGGACTGGTGGATATGGTTATTGGTGGCGTGGGAACCGGGGGAACCATTACCGGTATTGCCGAAACCATTAAACCCCGTCGTCCCCAATTTCAAGCGATCGCAGTTGAACCCTCTAATAGTCCCGTCTTATCGGGAGGACAACCCGGTCCGCACAAAATCCAAGGCATCGGTGCCGGTTTTATTCCAGCAATTTTCCGCCCCGAATTAATCGATGAGGTGATTATCGTCGATGATACGGAGGCTTTTGCCTACGCGCGACGGTTAGCTCGTCAGGAAGGATTACTATCCGGCATCTCGGCCGGGGCCGCTTTATGGGCGGCGATTCAGGTGGGCAAAAGACCCGAAAACGAAGATAAATTAATCGTCATGATTCAGCCTAGTTTCGGGGAACGTTACCTCAGCACGGCCCTGTTTAAAGACCTCGAAGATATCGACTAATAGGGGACTTGCGTAGGAATAATATCCCAGCCAGATAATCGCTCTGTAGAAGAATCAGACAAGCCCTAAATGGTACATTATCAAAGCGCAAGTCCCTAGGACAGTCTTTGGTCTGTTATCCCTCTTTGATGACTCACGCAGCAATGCCAGAAAAAGAACGCTTAAAACGAGGTATAACACCGGCTTTACTACGATTATCGATCGGGATCGAGAATAGGAACGATTTAAAGCGGGATCTGGAAAAGGCCTTGATTGGTTAGGCGAAGTTTTTATCTCATTTGATGGGTTAAGCAATGTTTTTTGACTCGGAAGATTGGCAAACGATTATTTTTCGGCTGAGTATGGCTATGGCCGTCGGCTGTCTGATTGGTTATAACCGACAGCGAGGCGGTCGTCCCGCCGGATTGAGAACTTTTATCATCGTTAGTCTCGGGGCTGCCCTGTTCGTGATGATTCCCCTACAAGCAGAGGGTGATGTGGGTTATGCGTCTTCTAATGCTCTCAGTCGCACTATTCAAGGGGTCGCTTCTGGTGTCGGTTTTTTAGGGGCGGGAATCATCCTACAACAATCCCATCGGGAACTAAATAAGGTACAAGTAAAAGGTTTGACTTCGGCGGCGACTATCTGGTTAGCTGCAGGATTAGGCGCGGCTTCTGGTTGCGGTTTATGGCAGATGGTTCTGGTGGGAACTCTATTCTCTCTGTGCACTTTAAGTGGCATTAAACGACTTAAGAAAAATAAATCTTTAGGCAAATATATTAAAGGTCGTAAGAAAATATCCCCGATTAATCAAGAAATAGACTCATCGGATAGTTCAGCACCTCATTAATAAAAAAACTGATAAAAATTAATTTTCTTTGAGAGAGCAAAAGCTTTTCTTTACTAGCTTTTGGCTCAAAAAGATTATATTTTTGCCTGCAATTTATTGGCAAAAAATACAATAAATTATTTATAAAATTTCTTGTTAAATAAAAATTTGATATGATAAAATCCAGATAGACTAACCAATTTTCCGAACAGGAGAAAATCAAATCATGATCAACCGAAATAAGAGCTTTCAAAGCCTCAAAAATCAAGTTTTCTGGCTGCTGATTTTCCTCTTAACTGTCACTTTGCTCCTAGGGGGAAGAGTAAATGCGATCGCCTTGCCCCTACTCCCCGAACAGTTAGCCGTCATCGACCGTGCCACGGCAACGGGTGGCACCGTGGTGGAACCAGTTAAGAAAAAGAATGAGGTTTCTAGCCCAAAAATTCTCGAAGATGCCCAAATTGCCTATGAAAAAGCCATCCAAGCCGCAAAATCGGCTATCGATGACCTAAATGCTCAACTAGCCGCTCCTTCTCTCGACAAGAAGATTATCGAAGCTCAACAGGACAACCTAGAGGACTTAGCGGATAATATTGACGATCTAGGGGAAAAAGTGAGTAAATTGACGAAAAAATTGACCAAATCCGGGGCTAAACTCAGTGAAACCCTGCAAAACAACCTTATTACCCTAGAAAAGAGCCTCGTTAATACCTCCGAGACGATCGATATCTTAGCCGACGACACCGAACGACTCAAAGACAGTGCTTCCCCTTTCCTGAAAACTCGCGTGGAAAAGACCATCGACGCGGTTAAACAGACTCTACAGGAAAGCGATCGAGCTTGGCAAGAACTGATCTCCTCGGCCACGACGGAACTGGAGAAGACTAACACCCCGAAATAAATAGGGCTTGCAAGGGCATAAAATCAGTCTTTTTTGGGGTAATTATCGTTTTTACCCCAAAATTCTCAAAAAACCCTTAACTTGTCTAAAAAGCCCTTTTCCCGACAGCCTCGTGCTTTTGACTGACTAAGTAGGGTTTGCTGAATAAAGCTAAAAACCTTGTTGGGTAAGACTTTTAGACTTTTTGTCAATCAAAAAGTACCAGTTCTGGGAGTGATCGGGGGAAAATTCCGGGACTTTTACCCCACACCCCACACCCTACCCCCACCGAAAAACTTTTTCAGCAGACCCTAAGTACCTAATCAAAATTAATTATCAATCATGACGCTTACCTATCAACCACCAACCCCCCATCGCTGGCACTTTGATAATCGGGCAATTTTGCCCCTCAGAAATCCTAATTTCTGGAAAATCGAGAGTGGAGTCGTGAAAACCTCCACTTGGTTAGAAGATGGAACCCTGATCGTCTTGGGATTGTGGGGACCTGGCAGTTTTGTCGGTAAAACCCTAGAGAGAGTCAATCCCTATCAAGTTGAGTGCATTAGTCCTGTACAAGCAGTTTCCTTTTCCACAGTTGAGAGTTATCAAATGGCAGAAATTCTGCTGTCTCATCTTCAGCAAGCACAAGAACTAAGTATTATTCGTAGCTACAAACGTACTGATATTATGGTCTTGAAATTACTGGCATGGTTAGGCAATCAATTTGGCAAACAAACCGGTACCGGACAATTAATTGATGTGCGTCTAACTCATCAGGATATCGCTGACTTATTAGGAACTACTAGAGTCACTATTACCCGCGCACTTAATCATCTTGAACAACAGGGGTCCGTGGAACGTCTTCCTGTCCATCGTCTTCTTTTACGAGAGGAGGAAATCTGGCACTATGACATTTAGAATGGGAAGGATTATCTCTTTTTTCAATCTATGAATTGGTTAGTAACCCTTTTAATTACTAGCGTGACGAGTTTTGTAGCCACAAATCTTGATGATCTGATGGTGCTAATGTTGTTTTTCTCGCGACTTAATGCTAATTTTCGACCTCGACACCTGATTATTGGTCAATACCTCGGTTTTACCCTCATTCTCCTAGCTAGTTCCCTCGGTTTACTATTTGGGTTACTGGTTTCTAAAGAATGGATTGGTCTATTAGGATTTATTCCTCTAATTATCGGCATTAAACAACTTTTGTCAAGGGAAAATGAGGATTACATTCAAGAAGTAAGAGAAGATGTTAATTCTTCTAGAAATCGCTCCTTTGTTCCTCGTTTTCCCTCCCAAACCTATTACGTTGCTGCCGTGACTGTGGCTAATGGTGGTGATAATATTGGTATCTATACCTCTCTTTTTGCCAATAATTCCCCGATGCACGTCTTAATTATCATGATAATTTTTTATCTCATGATGGGGATTTGGTGCGCCCTAGCCTATTTTTTGATTACCCATCCCAGGATAGCTAAAGTGGTTACAAACTACGGACATAAAATTAGTCCTTTTATCTATATTGTTCTAGGGATTTATATCTTAATTGACAGCAAATCCTATCGTTTATTTTTAATGTATTAAATAATAATGCCTAAAAATTATCTTTTAGCTAGACCAAGTAATACTAACTCTTTAACCCTTACCATACCCCTTATCTATGAGCTACATTGACCGGAATCAATTTTCTTCAACTTTCGACATCGCCATTATCGGGGGAGGATTTAGTGGTTCCCTCGTGACGGCGAACCTATTACGCGACACGGGGACTCCATTATCGATCGCCCTGATCGATCACCGAAAACCCCTCGGTACGGGGATCGCCTACGGAACGCGAGACAGCGGCCACCTGCTCAATATTCCTGCGGGCAAAATGAGTGCCTTCGAGGACGATCCCGAACATTTCCTCCACTGGTTAGCGGATAACGGCTATCGATCGATCGATCCGGCCAGCTTCGTACCGCGTCTAGTGTACGGCAAATACATCCGATCGATCCTAGAAGAAGCGCGGGAAAACGCCATTGCCGATCACCGTCTGGAAACATTTACCGATGCGGCGATCGATCTGGTACTCGACGGGGAAAAGGCGACGATTACCCTAAAAGGAGGCAAGAAAATCAGCGCCGCTAAAGTAGTTCTGGCGCTGGGCAATTTTCCCGCAACGGTTCCCCAACCCCTCGCGTCTCTCAATTCCCTCTATCTCCGCGACGCTTGGGAGACGGACACACTCACCGAGCTAAAACCCGACGGGACGATCTTGATCGTCGGTACGGGGTTAACGATGGTGGATATGGTGGTTTCCCTGGCACAAAGGGGATTCACGGGCAAAATCCACGCGGTTTCCCGTCATGGCCTGATCCCCCGAACGCACCGCCCCACCGATCCCTATCCCCCGTTCCTCACCCTCGAAACCGCGCCCCAGACCACGCGGGGACTCCTACGGCGAATTCGCGCGGAGGTAAAAACCGCAAAGAGTCGAGGTCACGACTGGCGCGCCGTTTTAAACGCCTTACGCCCGATATCTCAAGGTCTATGGCATTGTCTGCCGATAGCGGAACGCGCCAGATTTCTACGCCACCTGAAAGCCTATTGGGAGGTTCTTCGCCATCGCCTCGCCGACGAGATCGCCGGTATCCTCGACGAGGCCGTAGAATCGGGACAATTAACCTATCATGGGGGAAGAATTGAAAGTGCTGAGGTTAAAAACGGCTGTGTAGAGGTTACTATCCGTCAACGGGGAACGGGAAACCTGTTAAACCTACCGATCGATCGAATCATTAACTGTACCGGCGCGGGTAACGATTACGCGACCATAACCGATCCCCTCGTCGTTCATCTTCGCCAACGGGGGTTAATCCGTCCCCATCCCCTAGGTTGTGGCATCGAAACTGCGGACAACGGGGCGATTCTCAGGCCAGACGGTACGGCATGGGACACGCTGTACACCTTGGGAAATCCCCGCAAAGGCGATCTCTGGGAAACCACCGCTATTCCCGAACTGCGTTTACAGGCGGCCGAACTGGCCCGGGAGTTGTTGCGATCGCTCAAAGAGAGAACTTCTCTCCCCGCAGCCTACTCGATCGCATTCCAGCCGGCAGCGCCGATTTTCCGCCAGCTTTTCGATAGGGAATCGAGTACCTACACCTATCTGATCGCTGATTCGGGTACGGGGGAGGCGATTTTAATCGATCCGGTCCTGGAACAGGTTGATCGCGATCGGCAAATTCTTTGGCAGTTGGGGTTAAACCTAGGCTACACCATGGAAACCCATGTCCACGCCGACCATATCACCGGCGCGCACCGCTTACGGGAGTTAACCAACTGTTCGATCCTCGTTCCCGAAAACGCCGAAGTGAGCGATATCGATGGTTATGTACGCGATGGCGACCTCTGGATCGTGGCAGGTCAGCAGCTAAAAGCGATCGCCACTCCGGGCCACACCGATAGTCATATGGCCTATCTCATCGATGAAAAACGCCTATTAACGGGGGATGCACTTTTAATTCGCGGTTGCGGTCGTACCGATTTTCAGAACGGTTCGCCGGAGGTGTTATACAAGACGGTAACGGAGAAGTTGTTCACCCTCCCTGATGATACGCTGGTCTATCCCTGTCACGATTATCTGGGAAGAACGGTCTCCTCGATCGGTGAGGAAAAGCGCTGGAATCCCCGTTTCGCCGGCCGCAATCGCCAGGATTTTATTCAGTTAATGAATAATCTCAATCTTCCCTATCCGAAGAAGATGACCGCTGCCTTAAGTGCCAACGCACGGGGGGGTAAGGTGGTTTTCGTCATGGATTATCAGATTTGACATCCTCGCCGCCGTAAAACGGACGGCGATTCCTCACCACGCCACTTTTTTAGGGTGGTCGCTGAACGGAGTTGACGCTTCACCGA
>MTBT01000123.1 GCA_002282935.1 Microcystis sp. LSC13-02
CTGTATAGATTTCAGCTACTTTTAGGCGTAGGCACTCTCATCGAATTTTATTTTAAGTTAATTATTTGCATAACAATTACCGAAGAGCCTGCTTTTTCAAGGCTGGAAAATTGAGAACTTTGAAATTCTTTGTGCCAATAACAATTTAACTTCCGCGACAGTTATCCTATGTAATACAAAAACCCAAGAGCGTTACACTGAATCAGCCTTTAAAAAAGGTTCAGTAGATGCACTTTGTACTGCTTTTAATGAGGCTCTAGCTCATTTAGTTGAGGTTAAACATATCCTTAAATCTATCTATTTAGCCAACTTGACACCGGGTCAACAAGGAGCCATAACTGTCAAGGCGGCGGTTGAGTATGATGGTAAAGAAGTTATTACCATCCACACCCATGAAAATATTCTCAAGGCTCATTTTTTCACCTACGTCAAAGCGATGATTGCCGTTTATGCACCCAAGGAATATCACCCTGATATTCATAGCACAAAAGAATTGACATATTTGTACAAAATTGGCGAACGAGATTTTCGGGGACTGAATTTCAGCCAAGTCAATTTAATGGATGGTGAGGCCAATCTTTCCGATGCAAAATTGATGGGATGTAACTTCAGTCAGGCTAATCTTTCGAGGGTTAATTTAACTAATGCTGATTTAACAGGATCCGATTTAAGTCATGCCAATTTGAGCAAAGCTAATTTAACGGGAGCTAACTTGACCGATGTTAAATTAGATGAAAATAATCTAACCCTTCTTGATGGCACAATTTTGACTAACACAATTATGCCTGAAATTAGAATGGAAATTATTGGCGAATCCCGTTTAGAAAAGGTTGCTCAACTACTCAAACACATTGATCCTCAAAGTGAATCTCGAATCTTGGCTATTCACTCCATGACAGATTCCATCTGGTGGGATAATCCTCTTGGTCAAAAATTCTGGGAAGTTAACGAAGAACTAATCAAAAGGGAGATTTCTATTCAACGAGTTTTTATTCTTCCTGAAGTTCCGACTCAAAAGCATTTACAAGTGATTCAGGAACAACTTAACTCTGGCATAAAAGTTGCTTGTATTTGTCAGGAAAAAGCTAAAGATGTTCAAGGCTATCGTTGGGATAATACCAACCTATTGATTAGCGAAAACTTATCTGTGCCAAGAAATTCTTTTACAGCGAGAAGAATTATGAATGGTCAAACAGAATCAGGTTATATTTCCTATCAAACAAGAGTTGTAGAGACAGATAAAAGTCTCTTTAACGCTCTATGGGAAAAATCTGAAAAACTCCCAACTCAAGCTAATCTTCAGGAACAATTAGCAAACCTGAATACCTGACAGGGTAAGCGCATCTTAACAATACTTGACAAAATGAACTTTATCTCGGTTGTCAACCGCGTTTGAGATGCGCTCACTCTACCGACGCGGTATGGCACAAAAAAGCAAAAGGACGGCTATGGATAATAACTAGATGATTGCTATGCTGAGACCCTTTTGTCAGTCCTAATTGAGATGCTCTTACCCCACCACAATCCCTAAAAAATAACCATAAAATTAATTAATAGAATATCGGAGAAAGACAAACATGATTATCGCTCAAGAAAAACCGACTATTGCGACAGTCACCAAAAACCCTGTCACTTTGGAAGCATATCGGGCGATCGCTGAAACTGCTCAGGAACGTTATGAATATTGCCATGGAGAAATGATTCTTATGTCTGGAGGAACCGCGACCCACAGCGCAATCGCGATCAACATCTCGGTTTATTTGGGATTTTTATTGAGAGATAGGGATTTTCGTCTGTATAACAGCGATCTGCGGGTGTGGATTCCTGAATATCATTGTGGAACCTATACCGATCTCATGGTCGTTAACCATGAACCAGAATTGAACGGCGATCGCAAAGACGAAATTCTTAATCCTTTATTTATTGTAGAGGTGCTTTCCCCCGCCACGGAAGCCTATGATCGAGGTGATAAATTTAGAAAATATCGTTCCCTGCCAAGTTTTTGTGAATATCTGCTCGTTAGCCAAACTGAACCCTACATTGAGCAATATTTCAGACTCGAACAGAGCGAGCGCTGGCAATTACAAACCTACGATCAACTTAGTCAAATAATCCCTCTGGAGAGTTTAAACGTTGAACTTCCCTTGCTAGAAATTTATCGTCGCGTTAGTTTTGCCGCAGCCTCATCCGATTAATAACCTTTCTATTTTGTTTGCATAAAAAGCGATCGCCCCACAGTTTAAGCTCAAAAAACCGCCATCGACAAAGAAGCGCTACATTTATTGGGGATGGTTAGGCAGAGAATGATATTGAAAAATGCCAAATATACTGCCGACACTGCCAATACTGAGAATACTGCCGACACTGCCAATACTGAGAATACTGCCAACACTACCAATACTGAGCATACTGCCGATACTAACCAGACTTAAAATGCTGCTGGCACTAGCGAGACTTAAAATACTGCCAGCACTGCCTAAACTCAAGATACAGCGATAACTAGCTTTGCTCAGATAATTAAGACCAGAAATCATTTTAAATCGGGGAAAGATTGGGGAATAGTTAGGGAAGTATTTTGCCAAACCTGTTGTAAACGCATAGCCGGCATAGTTAGATAACCCGTGCGACCTAATCCACAGACGATGATTTGCGGTTTCATTCGTCGAGCGCATTTTTTGCTGATTAACCTTTCAGTTCTAGCGCAAAAACTAGGAAAAATCTGTAACTAAAGCTGCAATGCTGCCAGTTTTCCCAATCAGGCTTTTAAAATGATAAAATAACCCTCATCATTGATTTAATCACTTAGGTCTTGACTCGCTTTCTTTGGGATAAATTTAGTAAAGATTACCTCGAAACCTTTCTCTCTTCTTCCGGTGACGTGAAAACTAGCCTTGATGTGACGGCAGAAACTCAAGAAATCGATGTGTATTTTCGACCTTGTTTATTGGAACCCTATCGCAATCCGGTCACGATTGATGGCATTATTGCCTGTTTATCTAAACTGTTTACTGTGCGGGAACAATTACAAAGAGAAGCTCACCGCAATCAACAACCCTTATTAGCAGAAAATATCCCTAGACTATGGATACTAACTCCTACTGCCAGTCAGAGGATTATAACTGCTTTTTCCGCTCTCAATAATCCAGATTGGGGAGAAGGAATTTATTTTTTACCTCCAGCATTAACCACAGCCATTATTGTCCTGCATCAATTACCTGAAACCCCTGAAACCCTTTGGTTAAGATTATTAGGTAGAGGAGGAACCAGAACCAGAGCGATTGATGAATTAGAGGCCTTGTCTCCTAGTCATCCCTTTAAATCAGCTTGCAAGCCTTACCCAAAAGAACCCAGGAGGAGAGGAAATTTATTATGCGTTTAGCTCCTTTATACGAACAAGATAGAGAAGCAGCGATTCAACAAGGAGAAGCCATTGGACTTCAAAAGGGCAGAATCGAAGGGATTCAACAAGGAGAAGCCATCGGACTTCAAAAAGGAGAAGCCAAGGTAGTGCTACGCTTACTTAACCGACGTTTTGGTCAACTTCCCCCGCATATTACCGAAACTATCCAAAAACTCTCAGTAGAAAAATTAGAAGACTTAGGAGAAGCATTGCTAGACTTTAAGAGTCAAGCTGACTTAATCAATTGGCTGAACTAATAAATAGGCTTTTAAAATGATAAAATAATCATCATCATCGATTGAATTACTTCAGCCTTGACTCGCTTTCTTTGGGATAAATTTAGTGAAAGACTACCTCGAAACCTTTCTCTCTTCTTCCGGTGACGTGAAAACTAGCCTTGATGTGACGGCAGAAACTCAAGAAATCGATGTGTATTTTCGACCTATCGCAATCCAGTCACGATTGAGGGCATTATTGCCTGTTTATCTAAACTGTTTACTGTGCGGGAACAATTACAAAGAGAAGCTCACCGTCATCAACAACCCTTATTAGCAGAAAATATTCCCAGACTATGGATACTAACTCCTACTGCCAGTCAAAGAATTATAACTGCTTTTTCCGCTCTCAATAACCCAGATTGGGGAGAAGGAATTTATTTTTTAGCCCCAGCATTAACCACAGCCCTTATTGTCCTGCATCAATTACCCGAAACCCCTGAAACCCTCTGGTTAAGATTATTAGGTAGAGGAGGAACCAGAACCAGAGCGATTGATGAATTAGAGGCCTTGTCTCCTAGTCATCCCTTTAAATCAGCTTTACCAAAAAGAACCCAGGAGGAGAGGAAATTTATTATGCGTTTAGCCCCTTTATACGAACAAGATAGAGAAGCAGCGATTCAACAAGGAGAAGCCATTGGACTTCAAAAAGAAGCATCCAAGTTAGTGCTACGTCAACTAAAGCGACGTTTTGGTGAACTGCCCCCGCATATTACCGAAACTATCCAAAAACTCTCAGTAGAAAAATTAGAAGACCTAGGAGAAGCATTGCTAGACTTTAATATTCAAGCTGACTTAATCAATTGGCTTAATCAAACCTAAAATATTCGGTAAAGGTCATTTAAAACTCCTCTAATTGTTTTCTTTATCTATCGGGAAATTGAGAGCTTTATCGAATAGGGCAAGGTCTTGGAAATTAATCACGCCATCTCCATGAAAATCTGGCGTTGCTGATTTGAGTTCTGAACATTCTTTTGTGATATTTTTAAAACCTGGACCCAAACTAACTTTTGGATAGGACACACATTTGGCATTCATAGCTTGATTCAGCAACGCCGAATAACCTTATACTACTCCTAATCACTTCTTATCTCTTGACAATGACCTTAAAAACCGATCACGGTAAAAGCCATCCTGTCGGTGCGACTGTCTTGGCCGATGGTGTCAACTTCTCACTATTTTCTAAGTATGCCACGGCGATCGAATTATTATTATTTAATGATGCTAATTCTCCCGTACCTAGCCGGACTATTCTCCTCACCCCGCAAACAAACCGCACCTTTTTCTATTGGCATATTTTCGTTCACGGTATTGGAGCCGGTCAAGTGTATGCTTATCGAGTCCATGGTCCGGATAATCCGGCCCAGGGTCATCGCTTCGATCCTGATAAAGTAGTTCTTGATCCCTATGCGAAAGCGATTGTCGGTGCGGAAATTTATGATCGACAAGCTGCCAGCGAAAAAGGCGATAATTGTCATCGAGCTTTGCGGGGTCTGGTAGTGGATCCGGGCTGCTATGATTGGAAAGATGACGCACCGCTACGCACTCCCTACTCTGCCAGTTTTATCTACGAAATGCACGTCGGTGGCTTTACTCGTAACCCGAATTCCGGCGTTAGCGAGGAAAAAAGAGGTACTTTTGCGGGATTAATCGAAAAAATACCCTATTTGAAAAACCTAGGCATTACTGCCGTGGAATTGTTACCGATTCATTACTTTGATCCCGCTGCCGCCATGCCGGGGTTAACTAACTATTGGGGTTATAGCACGATCGGCTTTTTTGCGCCCCATGCCGGTTACAGTAGCGATCGCTCACCCCTGGGTCCTTTGAATGAATTTCGCAATCTGGTGAAAGCGTTACACAAAGCGGGGATCGAAGTGATTCTCGATGTAGTTTTCAATCATACCGCCGAGGGAGACGAAATCGGGCCAACTCTTTCCTTGAAAGGTATCGATAATCGCACCTACTACATCCTCGACGGGGAAGATAAAAGCCTCTATAGCAACTATACCGGCTGTGGTAACACCCTCAAGGGCAGTCATCCCATTGTTGGCAAAATGATTCTCGATTGTTTGCGCTATTGGGTGTCAGAAATGCACGTGGATGGTTTTCGCTTTGACCTGGCGGCCGTATTATCGCGCAATGTGGACGGGGAACCGATTCTGCAAAAAGGTTATAACATGATCTGGGCGATCGAGTCGGATCCTGTCTTAGCTGGGACAAAATTAATCGCCGAAGCTTGGGATGCGGCAGGATTGTATAGTGTCGGTCAATTTGTCGAATTTGCCGATTGGTTTTCCGAGTGGAATGGTCCTTTTCGCGATGATGTGCGCGCTTTTGTCCGGGGAGATACCGGCATAGTCAGCAAATTAGCGGCGCGGATTTTAGGAAGCCCCGACATATACCACAGACCTGATACCGATGTCAATAGAAGTATAAATTTTGTTACCTGTCACGATGGCTTTACCCTTAACGATCTAGTTTCCTACGACGAGAAACACAACGAGGCTAACGGCGAGGAGAATCGGGACGGTGGCAACGATAATTTTAGCTGGAATTGTGGGATAGAAGGGGAAACCAATAACGAGAGGATTAAAACCCTGCGACTGCAACAAATAAAAAATCTCTTAACGATCCTGTTTATTTCCCAAGGAACACCTATGCTGTTGATGGGGGACGAAGTGCGACGCACCCAAAAGGGCAACAATAACGCCTATTGTCAGGATAACCAGTTAAGTTGGTTCGATTGGAGTGCGGTAGAGCAAGAGTTCGATCTTTGGTGTTTCGTAAGGAGACTGCTCGATTTTAATAAAAAATTAGCTCTTTTCCGTCAGGAAAAATTGCTAGAAGTCACCTATACCAGTCTTGAACCCCATCTCAGTTGGCATGGAGTACAGTTGAGTAAACCCGATTGGTCGGAAGATTCCCACAGTTTAGCTTTTTCCCTGCGTCATCCCAAGGCGAATGAGTATTTACACATTATGCTCAACGCTTACTGGGAATCTCTCAACTTCCAGTTACCCCCCTTGGGACAAGGGGAAAAATGGCATCGTGTCATCGATACTGCTTGGCAATTGTCCGAGGCAGCCTGTGATTTGGATGCCGCAGCCGCTATTGAATCGGAAACCTATCGGGTGCAAGCGCGTTCGGCGGTAGTTTTAATCGTTAAACCAGTATAACAAGAGGAGAGATATTGCCCGATCGACCGATGTTGAATGCTTTAACTAATGAACAATGGCATCAATTCAATCGTCAAGTGGAAAAACGTTATTTATCTGCGGAGCAATAGCTGAAATGATGCGGCTTTCATTAGCGAAACGGGTATCGATTCTCTCTTTGTGTTTAATTGGTTTTTCCCTGCCTTGGACCGCGTTCAGCGTTTCACCAGTACAGGCGAACCTAGAACCGACTGCGATCGCTATTGGTGATCCCGTCCGGGAAGAAAAGCAAGCTCGGCAGTTAGTAGAATGGTTGGGAACTAAACAATACGACAAAGTTATTGCAGCTTTGTCACCCCAACTAAAACCCCTCTGGACTGCCGAAAAACTGCAAAAGGTCTGGGAAAGCCAAGTCACTGACAATACTGGACCTTTTAAGCGCATTGTCGAAAGCAAGCTACTCGATGCTATCAATGCCAATCTGGTGATTGTCACCGTTGAATTTGAGAAACTCACTGAAGATGTGGTAATTACCTTTAACCGGTCTGGTCAGGTAATTGCCGCCGATTTTCCCGAATTTCGTAGTATTTCTGAGATTGGCGATGCTTTTGTCACGTCCTTGGTCAACAAAGACTACGGCCTGGCCAGAGGTTATCTACACCCTTTCCTGAAAGCTGAGGTTTTCCCCACCAGAGTACAAGGCGCTTGGGAGAATTTACTTAAGCGTACCGGCCCCGTGCGTCGGATCGTGGGAACTCAGGTCAGAAAAGGTTCGGATACGGACGGTGTGGATCTGGTGTTGGTGACGATTCAATTTGAAAAACTGACGGATACTTTAATCCTCGTTTTTGATGATCAAAAGCAGATTGTCAACGTGGATTTCCCTTTAGGCAATTAGTAATCAGCCGAAATAACCCCGTAAATTGAGTTGGAGACGACAAGTTATGTTAGATAAAATCGAAGTTCCCATCGAAGCGATCGCAGCTAGGGAGATTCTAGATTCCCGCGGCCGTCCCACTATCGAAGCGGAAGTGCTGTTAGAATCGGGGGCGATGGGTTTGGCCCAAGTTCCCAGTGGTGCTTCTACGGGCAGTTTTGAAGCCCACGAATTGCGCGATGATGATCCCCAGCGTTACGGTGGTAAGGGTGTCCTGAAAGCGGTTCGCAATGTCTACGAAAAAATTGTCCCGGTTTTGGAGGGGATGAATGCTTTCGACCAAGCTAGTATCGATTTAGCTATGATCGAGCGCGATGGCACGGCCAATAAACGAGAATTAGGAGCTAATGCTATCCTGGCCGTCTCTCTCGCTACGGCCAAAGCGGCGGCGGCGGATCTGGGATTGCCTCTCTATCGTTATCTCGCCGGTCCGATGGCCAATGTGCTACCCGTCCCGATGATGAACGTGATCAATGGTGGTTCTCACGCTGATAATAACGTCGATTTTCAGGAGTTTATGATCTTCCCCATCGGGGCCGATTCTTTTAAGGAAGGTTTGCGTTGGGGGGCGGAAGTATTCGCCGCTTTGGGTAAGGCCTTGCACGAACGCAAATTACTGACCGGTGTGGGCGATGAGGGCGGTTATGCTCCGAATTTGGCTTCAAATCAGGAAGCTTTGGATATTTTGATCGAATCGATCGAACGTGCCGGTTATAAACCAGGGTCAGAAGTGGCTTTGGCTATGGATGTGGCCGCCAATGAATTCTATCGGGATGGTCAATACATCTACGATGGTTCCGCCCATTCTCCCGCCGAAATGGTGGATTTTTTGGCTAGTTTAGTCGATCGCTATCCGATTGTTTCCATTGAAGACGGTTTACACGAGGAAGATTGGGATAACTGGAAATTATTGACCGATAAACTGGGGGCGCGGATTCAGTTGGTGGGCGATGATTTGATGGTGACTAATCCCATCCGTCTGCAAAAAGCGATCGATCTCGGTATTGCTAACTCGATTCTGATTAAACTCAATCAGATCGGTTCTTTGACGGAAACCCTACAAACGATCGCCCTGGCTACCCGTCACGGTTATCGTTCTGTCATCAGTCATCGTTCCGGAGAAACGGAAGACACCACGATCGCAGATCTGGCGGTGGCTACTAATGCCGGACAGATTAAAACTGGTTCTCTCAGTCGCAGTGAACGGGTGGCTAAGTATAATCGCTTATTACGCATCGAAGAAGAATTGGGCGATCGGGCGGTGTACGCGCCGAAAGTCGGTTTGGGTCCAAAATTCTTGGCCTAAAATTTGAAAAAAGTCTTGCAGTGATCGAAAAAGGGTGTTATACTAAAGATACTGATAACTGATAACTGGTCACTGACTATTGTGGTACTTCGCTGAAACCCTTTTCGGCGAAGTATTTATTTTTGGCCTTTTTTTGCCCAAAGGTATGATTTTTGGATCAAAGGTGTTACACTGAGGGTACTGATAACTGATAACTGGTCACTGACTATTGTGGTACTTCGCTGGAACCTTTTTCGGCGAAGTATTTATTTAAGAGGGTGTTGACCAGAGAGAGGACGATTGGCGCACCGATAAAAGCCACTAAACCCTTAACTGCGAATCCCGGGACGAGGATCGAGGCTAACCAGAAACAAAAGCCATTGAGAACAAGGATAAAGCCACCGAGGGTGAGAATAGTAATCGGTAGGGAAAGCAGCCCTAGAATCGGTTTAACCAGTCCGTTGACTAAACCAATAACTGCCCCCGCAACCATGGCCACAATAAAGCTATCGACTTTAACACCGGGGAAGATAATATCAACCACTAATAAACTCAGGGCAGTGGCAAGAATATTTAAAAGAATGCCGATCATAAATTTCTCCTTAATTTTTCTGCAATCACTGCCATTCTATGGCAACTTTAAGGAGAGCAAGCTTAATATAGAATTAAGATTCACTAAAGTCTTTTTGAGGTACAAGTAATGTTTCTTCGCCTAGTTTGTGCGCTTTTTTTGCCGCCCTTAGCCGTATTTTTGACTACGGGACTGAGTTTAGCCTTTGTTATTAACATCATCTTAACTTTAATCGGTTATGTCCCCGGCATTATCCACGCTTTCTGGATTGTCTCCAAAGAAGCCGAGAATTCCTAATTAGCACCCCAGGAGATGCCAGTTTTTCTAGTCGCTGCATTAGACATCTCCAATAATGAAGATTTTAGCTGGGTGGATCAGTCTTCTAGCCTGATTTCTGGAGAGGTTTATTAACTAAAATGTCGGATGAATGCCCCCGCTACATTTTTCGACAAGATACTCACCTTTGCGGGGGATGAAATCCGACCAGAATATCAACACCATCTGTGGGTAAACGGCGAACTCTGTTATACTTAACCTAGCCAATGGTGGAGGATTGTTAAATGCTAGTAGTAGAAGCAAAGCTAAAAAACGGAACACCAGAGCAATATCAACGGCTTGATGAAGCTATCAAAACTTCTCAGTTTGTGCGTAACTCTTGTGTTCGTTATTGGATGGACAATCAAGGGACAACCCGCAATGATCTCCAAAAACTTTGTGCGGTACTAGCTAACAATAAAGAGACACCTTGGGTTAATAAATTAAACTCTCAAGCTCGTCAATCGGCTGCCGATAGAGCCTGGCAATCAATTAATCGGTTTTATCAGAATTGTCGTGCCAAGATACCGGGTAAAAAAGGTTTTCCTCGGTTCAAAAAGCATAGTCGTTCCGTTGAGTATAAACTAACAGGCTATAAGCTATCTGATGATAGACGTAAAATTAATTTCACCGATGGCTTTAAAGCAGGAGAATTTGATTTATGGTGTAGTCAAAAGACATTAGTTTATTATTCAGAACAACAGATTAAACGGGTAAGAGTTGTTAGACGTGCTGACGGTTATTATTGCCAGTTTTTGATTGACGTAGAGCGGCAAGAATACCATAAACCAACGGGACAAATAACAGGAATTGACCTAGGGTTAAAAGAGTTTTATACCGATGCCCAAGGCAATACTGTAGAGAATCCACGTTATTTAAGAAAGTCAGAAAAACGACTTCAAAAAGCACAAAGGAGATTATCAAAACGATTCCGTCAAGGAAAGAAACAGTCTAAAAACTATCACAAGCAACGGATAAAAGTAGCTAGGCTTCATCTTAAAGTGTCAAGACAACGTAAAGACAAAGCAATTAAAG
>MTBT01000124.1 GCA_002282935.1 Microcystis sp. LSC13-02
GGAGTGTTCGGGGGGGAAATTTAGGCACTTTTTCCCTGAAAATTAGGTAATTGACCCCCTGAAAATGGGTAAAACCCCACACCCCACACCCCACACCCCACACTCTACCCCCACGAAAAACTTTTTCAGCAGACCCTAAATAGAAGTTTCCTACTATCTTTTCACTGTTTACTGATTACTGTTCACTGTTCACTGTTCACTGATTACTGAAACTTCCCACTTCCTACTGGTCTTGCATATATGGTTGATTATTTTTGAGGCAATTGTATGCCTTTTGTAACTCGATTCCCAGATAACCGATATGTTCGGGAATAATTGCGGGATTAGTTGTTGCAAGCTCGCGGATTAATTTGAGGGGATTTTTGCCTTGATAACAGGCAACAATTTCCCCACTGCCGGGAGTAGTTTGTTGGACAATAATTTGTTCTGATTCTAGAGAAATCAAAAAGTTACCGCTAGGGTCAAAAAAATCACGCTGATTAACAATTTTATCGTACTGGGTGGCGATTAATCGTTCGACATTCTCCCAAGTATCATCGTATATATGGGCCGATTGACTAATAGTAATCAATGGACCTAAGGTTAAATTATACTGGGAGCGTTGATTGATTTCTTGGCAAATATGTTGCTGTAAAGCGCGCAATCCCATGGCATTTGCCGGCCAAGCGGCAAACATATCATTACTTCTAAATATTGCGGTGAGAGATAATTCATTTTCCACCACTCGCACCCAAATATGATTTAAACAGGGACTACCTCCCTTTTCGTGGTCTTTCACATCCCAGAGGGACATAACTGCACTGGCAGCGTCAATTTCTGAGATTAATTTATTAATAACCTGTGTAATTTGATCCCGTCCAAACCAAGAGCGCAATCTTTGACCATAGGTGTATTTAACTCCTTGGTGTATAGGGGAATCATCGAGAATTTGTCCGATATATTCGGTAAGAAAAGCTCTATCTATAGGCAAATAATTAGGTTCAGGAAAATAAAAGTCTCGGGGTTCATCGGTGACAATTGCCATTAGGTCGATTAATTCTTGCCATTTACCATCATATCCTGTCGGTCTAATTGTGCCGGTGGTTTTAATCTTTTGGAGAATTTTTACCCAAGTTTCGGCAATAGTTTTTCCTTCAATGCGATGACCGTATCTTGTCCCGGGTAGGAGAGAAGGAAGATTTTCTGAGATAGGAAAGGTTAATGGTTCTCCCCAAGTTGGTAAGGGGGATTGTTTTGCATAACTTTGGACAGTTTCAATCACTTCTGGGATGGATTTAACTGGTTGATATTGAATTGATTGACGCAATTTTTCGAGAATTTCTCTGTCAATTTCTTTGTCAATGTATCCCCTGATAAGAGAATTAATTAGCCAACATTCTCTACCTGTGTCACTTTTCCCTAACTGGAATCCTTGACTAAAAAAATCTAGCAAACATTGACAGCTACCGGAGTTCTTATCTTCCTTAGTCGCGCTGAGAATAACTAAGTATCTAACGTGGGGATTTGCTATTAAGTTTCTCAGCAGGGGACTAATTCCTCTGGTGGGACTATAAAGATTACCAATTACCGCATATTGGTCGGGATTTAAATGTTTAGCAAGGGACTGTTTTACTGTCCATCCGGTGATAATTGCTGTTTGTCCGTGACCGCAGATTAATTGATTGGGTTTATAGTGGGGTTGGTAGGTGAATTTAGGGGTGGTTTCTGTACTAAGCATGGGTTTAAATTAATTGTTCAAGATAATTAATAATATTTCGGTGAAGCTGTTCTATTGTATCACTGCCATCCAGTTGTAAAAAATTATCTTCATATTCTTTAAATATCTCGACAAACATCTGACGAACTTTCATTAATTTTTCTTGTTTTTCGTACACTTCTGTGATGGCTCTGTTTTTAATTCTTGCTAGAGAAATATCAGGAATAACATCGATATAAATGACTAAATCTGGATTGGGAAAATGTTGATTTAACTGCTGAACAAAAGCCAATTCTTCGGGATTATTGCAATTATAGGCCAAAGAAGAAAAATAATAACGAGTAGTGATCACATGGGTTTGTTCTTGGTGAATAAGTTTAAAAACGCCATCGTGATCATTATATAAGTGATCATGGCGATCGGCTGCAAATAGATAGGCCATTTGTTGGTCAAATTTATTTTGATCTTTGATAGAAATAAGATTAGTTTGCATTATTTCTCGAATCAAACGACCGATGACTCCCTCGGAAGGTTCCGGACTTAAAACTGCTTTTTCCCCGCGCTTTAAAAAATATTCTTGTAAGAGTTTTGCTTGGGTACTTGTTCCAGAACCATCAATACCTTCAAAGACAATAAATTTCGGTTTCATAATTTAATCTTCTTTCTCGCTCTAATTATCTGAATAATTGTTTTAGCCAAGTTAACCAAGATTTTTTCTGGGGTATTAATTGCGTCATTTCTCCGATAATCTCTCCCATACTTCCCCAAGCATAAATATTTTTATTGAGGGATTGTATAGTTAAATTTTCTTGTAAAGCTAAACTGATGATACTAATCATTTCTGCTGCTTGATTACCGACTATTTGCGCTCCCAGTATTTTACCATCTTGTCGGTAGATTAATTGACAAAATCCCGTGGTTTCCCCCCAGATTTGCTGTGGGACCATATTTTTGATGGGATAGTTGATCATCTTTACCTCCTCACCATAGCTGTCCTCGGCTGCTTTTCTAGTTAAACCCACCCAAGCAATAGCAGGATCGAAAGCAATAAATGAGGGAATTTGCTCCGGATTAAAGTTAAATTTTTCTCCCGTGAGCAGATGCTTGACTAACCCAAAAGCGGCCCGGTGATTTAAAGTAGGATCTGGATAATTATTTCTGAGCAAATTTAGGGCATAAATGCGGGAATTATCAGTTTGTAATTGCCGATTAACCCTAATTAATCCTTGCTCTAGTTTAACTCCCACCCCGGACAAATTTAATCCCTGTTCATTGACTTGATAATTACCAGCAAAAATCATATCATCAACTTCCATGACACGATTGCCTAATTGTAACCATTTTTGACCCTCGATCGCTTTCACTTGACTAGGACAATAGCCGGATAAAATCTTAATTCCTTCCGCTTCTAAAATGGCAGTAACTAAATGGGAGATTTCCCGATCAATATCCGGCAGTAGATAATTATCCTCGATAATTAAGCTAATTTCTTTCCCTAAACGTCGGAGAATTTGTGCCAAACTCACAGCCATGCTGCTGTTGCCAATAATCGCTAAATGTTGTCCTAAATTGTCTAAATTTGGCTCTTGCCAAAGGGTCTGAGCAGTAAAATAATTAACCTCATCTAAGCCGAAAATTCTCGGTACTTGCGGATAAAAACCAGTAGCGATAAGATAGTGTTTAGCCAACAATTGCCGACCGTTAACCACGAATCCTAAACGCGGCAGCCGGACAAATTCCCCCCCATCTGGGATCACATCTATTCCTTCCGTGGCTAATCTCGCCAAAGAATGATGTTTATTAATACTTTTATCTACTTCCTCTAACCATTCCCGCAACCGTTGCCATTGGGGATAAATGGCCGTTTCTTGCCAATGATTCAGCAGTTTATAGAGATGGATAATTTGGCTGTAGCCCTTGCTAAAAATGTCCTCAGATGCCTCTAAATTGCCGCTAGAAGGCTGTTGCACTAAAGCCACCCTTTTTTTGAGGTGAACAGCCAACAAAGCCGCTTCTATCCCCGCAGGATTGGCACCGATAATTACTAAGTCGTAAACCACAAGTATAAAGTAGGAGTCGGAAACTTAACACTTAAAACTCAAATCTGATAACTGATTACTGATTACTGATAACTGATTACCGGCGCCGGTCTTGCAGTTTTTTATAGACATCTCGCAGGGGGACTTGATGATAGGCGAGAGCGACGAGGGTATGATAAAAAAGATCGGCCACTTCTGCGGCAATAGCATCGCCATCATTATCTTTGCAGGCCATGACCACTTCTGCCGATTCTTCGCCGATTTTCTTGAGAATTTTGTTATCTCCTCCGGCCAAGAGTTTACAGGTGTAGGATTCCGGATGAGGATCGTCTCTGCGATCGCAAATTACCTTAAACAATTCCGAGAGAGTATCGGCCGCTGGCGGTGATTTTTGCCAATTTACTTGGTGAAAACAGCTTCTTTCGCCGGTATGACAGGCGATATCACCGATTTGCTCAATAGTCAGCAAGATGGCATCACTATCGCAATCGTAGCGAATTTGACGCACTTTTTGGATATGGCCCGAGGTGGCTCCTTTGTGCCATAATTCTTGACGAGAACGACTCCAATACCATGCTTCCCCAGTGGTGAGGGTTTTTTCGAGGGATTCCCGATTCATCCAGGCCATCATTAACACTGTAGCATCAAGATAGTCTTGAGCGATCGCTGGTACTAAACCCTGGGGATTATAAGCGATCGCGTCGAGGGGAATAGCGGAGAGTAAAGAAGACATCAGTTTTTCGCGGTCAAGAATTATGGTGGGACAAATTACCCAAAGCTTAATTATATAGCCATGGGGTCTTGGGGGTTAGGGTTTAGGGGTTAGGTATCCCCCATCCCCCATCCCCCATCCCCCATCCCCTATCCCCTATCCCCCATTCGTGTTAGAATCAACGCTTAAAGAAAAAGCTAAAAGCTAGAAAACCAAACAGGGCATCTAACCTTTAGCTATTCTTGTTCAACGTCACAGTTATCAATGTGTGCAAGACATTGGTAACTGTTATTTTTGTTTCTTGAAGCGGGAAACCAATCCTAAACCACCCACTGCCAGAAGTCCGAGGACAGTACCCGGTTCGGGAACGGTTGTTTGGTGGAAAGAATTTTGGAAGTCGAATAAACCTTCACTGCCAGGATTAGTATTAACTAGGGTATTTGTGACGGTCAACAGTGTCTTGGGGGCGATAGGGTAAAAACCTGATGCAGGGTCCGGTGAGCCGTTAGTTGAAACTAGGACATTAGGTATCTCAGCAAATGTCTCGGTTACAGTCCCGTAGTTGGATGATACGTTTGAATCCAGGTCAACCCCGACAATAGCCCAGCCGGGCTTAGTGACCGCGATTGTATATTTCAAAGACCCCCCGGGACCCTTATTGGGATCCTGGGAAGCCAGAGTCTCAGAATTGTATACGAAATAATAATGATCACCCATCTGGGTCAGCGCAACATTATCCAGCGCCTGGGCCCCAATGTCACCCGAGACGTACGTAACTTTTTTGTCGCCGACTTCAAGAGGAGTACCGGGAGTAGTTGGGGTTCCCACCCACTGCTCCCAAGTTAACATCGCGGCACTCGCACTGGTAGCGGTAAGCACTGCGCCGGCGAGAACCCCGATGGCTAGAGAGCCAGAAGCAAAAGTTTTGGTTAATTTGTTGGTTGTCATCATAACTGAATTATCCAGCGTTAATTGTGTGTACTATAGCCATCAAAAGAAGTTAGACAAGCGTTAAGCTCGCTGATAACTTTTTGTTTGACCTGACATAATTATAGCGAAACTATTCAAAAAAAAACAGGTGTTTTAGAAAAATTTTTCCAGCAATATTTATCTATTTTTTTCCAATTTATAGCAGTTTTTCTTAAACATAACTACCAAAAATTGACAAATATACCCAAGCTTTTTGGTGAAAGTTGGACAAATAAACAGGCTCTACTTAAAAAAAAAATCTCTCAATTTGTTACAAAACTTAATCAAGAGAGGGACATATATAAAACTTAACAGTTTTGACTGTCAAAACTGTAGTTCGATAGCAATCAACTCCCTAACGAGTTGACATACCCCAAAACCCCCGGACAAACTCAGGTTTTAGAAAGACCAAAAATCCCGTTTAATATCTGTATCTAAAGAGGTATGAGTAATTTTCCTAAATCATCTATAGTTACCAGCGTAGGGTAATGGCAGTATAAAAGTGGACAACTGACTGTCTAAAGTTGGATGATTCTCTCTCGAGAAATTTCTTTAATTAAAACTGGGTTAAGTTAAGACGCATTTAAACAACTTATTCTTAGATTAGCCGAATCTAACCCAATCCCTTTACTGTTGCCTCTTGCAAGAGTGCCTCTTTCCTCATCTGGCCCAAGCAATTTAAATACTTAACAGCTTATATACTATGAATAACCTCATCACTATTCGAGAAGCCTCCGATTTACTCGGAGTTAGCATTAAAACCCTCCGGCGCTGGGAACAACAGGGTAAAATTGCCCCAATTCGTACCCGCGGCGGCCATCGCCGATTTCGACCGGAAGATCTCTTACAATCTGGTCAAGCAAACCCATTGATTATTGGCTATGCTCGTGTTAATCGACCTGAACAAAAACCCCAATTAGACATCCAGATAAAAGCGTTAGAAGACTTTTGTAATCAACAGGGTCAACCCTTTGAAATTCTCACCGATATCGGCAACGGAGTCAGCTACAATCGCCCTAGTTTTATGCGTCTAGTGGAGATGATTTGTCACGGTGAGGTGAAATCTCTAGTTTTAACCCATGCGGAAACTGTTAGTCGCTTTTGTCATGATTTTATTTTAGGTTTGTGCCGTCTCTTCAAAATCCAAGTCATTCTCCTCAATCAACCCCAGGAATCCATTACAGATGAGGATTTATTGGACGATCTGCAATCCCTCATCACCATCTGTTACGATCATCTCTACCCACTACATAACCCGGCTCATCAGCAATTACTAGAATACCTAGGGGCGTTTAAGGATGTCCGTCTGGCTTAAAATCGTCCTTGGCGTGGGTTTCTTATCCCTCTTTTTAGTTGTCTGATGCCGCCTCTGCTATTCCCCGAACAACGGCCAAAAATAGTAATATTTTAGCTGACGGCTGACGGCTATATTGACATCCTCACCGCCGTAAACGGACGGTGATTCCCAAACCTCACGATTTAGGTTTCTGCTTCTTTCCCTTGCGGGGTTCCGCACCTG
>MTBT01000125.1 GCA_002282935.1 Microcystis sp. LSC13-02
GGTGAAGCGTCAACCCCGTTCAGCGACCACCCTAAAAAAGTGGCGTGGTGAGGAATCGCCGTCCGTTTTACGGCGGCGAGGATGTCAACATTTCCTTATTTTTTTACTAGGAGCATTTGACATGACTGGTGACTACGCAGCTTCTTATCTGCCTTGGATTTTAATCCCGATCGTCTGTTGGTTAATGCCAGCCGTGGTTATGGGTTTGTTATTTATCTATATCGAGAGTGAATCCTAATTTAGCCTAGGATTCCTACAATTAAGAGCTTGAAAATTAGCTATTTGATAGTTAGTTTTCAAGCTCTATTTTCTGAGGAAAAAGGAAAAAATTGACCAGATGAAAATGGGTAAAACCCTACACCCCACACCCCACACCCCACACCCTACCCCCACCGAAAAACTTTTTGCCGCAAACCCTACTTATAAAGCGGTTAGATAGCGGATTTTTTCCAACAATAGGGAGGGTTGAATCGGTTTGAGGAGATAGTCGTCAATGCCATGACGACCGAGAAAATTAACGCTGATTTCAGGGGTATCATTCAAGATTAGCACTTTACTGGCTTGAGTTTGGCTAGATTTTTTTAAAAGATGACACAGATGATATATATCGGGCATTTTCCGATCGACAATTATAATACCTGGCTGCACGATCTCAATTTTTTTGATAGCGGAGACACTATCGATTAACCAAATAACTTGATAATGTGCCACCATCAATAACTCACAAATAAGATTGGCGATTTCTTCGTCACTTTCAATCAAAACTATAGTGGGATGGTGGTGATTAAAATGGGGATTATTCTCCGAGGGTTGAAGCTGGGATCTGGGTGGCTTTTGTTGAGGTAAACGGACGGTAAAGATGGAACCTTTATCTAAGCAAGATTCTACCTCGATCGTGCCGCGATGGAGTTCCACTAATTGTTTAGTTAAAGCCAATCCTAATCCCACACCACCATAACGACGTTTGCGGGAGCCATCCAATTGGGTAAATTTTTCAAACAGAAGCGGTATTTTTTGAGCAGGAATGCCGATGCCCGTGTCCTCTACCTGAAAAATGACCTGACTGCCTTCTTTCCACAGTCTCAGGGTGATATCACCTTGTTCGGGGGTAAATTTTAGGGCATTTTTTAACAAGTATAAAAGTATCTGCTGGACTCGATCATAATCGGCGTAAAAATAATGATCTTCTTCGGTGATTCTCATTTCTAAAATCAGATTAATTTCTTTAGTTTCTGCCTCTGTTTTAATAATTTCTAAAACATGGTTACAGAGATATTTTAGCGAAAATTGTTTAATATCTAAAACAGCTTTACCCGCCGAAACTTGCGAGAAATTAAGCAAGTCATTGATTAATTCTAATAGTTTATTGCCGTTATCCTGAATAACTTTTAGATAGTGTTTTTGTTTGTCGGGGGGTAAAAAATTATTGGCTGCCGAGGATTTTTGCAGGGTACTGGACAAACCGATAATACAAGTTAGGGGAGTTAATAACTCATGACTAATATTATTTAAAAATTCACTTTTGCAGAGGTTAGCGGCTTCTGCGGCCATTAAAGTATCTTGTAATTCTTGGGTTCTTTCTATTACCCGGCGTTCAAAAATATCTTTTTGTTCCTGTACTTGAGAATATAATTGCGCTTGATAGATAGCGATGGCGAGATGTTCACCAATCTGACCTAAAAATTTCTTTTCTTGCGGCAACCATTGGCGTTTTTCTTGACATTGATGGGCAATTAATAAACCCCACAATTCTTCTTGTACCACAATCGGGGCGATTAATTTTGATTGCACTTGCTGTTGTCGCAAAAATTCGGACAAACAGAAGGAAGAAGAATAGTTGGCATCCACATCATCCACGGCCAGAATTAATCCTTGACGGTACTTTTCTTTGTATTGGGGAATATAGGAAAAACAATCGTCTTCGGGGGTTAAATTTAACACCGAATTTATCTGGTCAGAAATGCGCGACTCGGAAGTTATTTTTCCCTTTACCTCACTGGTACTGGGAAAAAATTGATAAATTAACAATCGGTCCACTTGCAGAAACTCCCGCGCTTCCCTGACTACGGTTTCCAGAATCACCGGTAACTCCAGACTCTGACGCATTTGGGTGATGACTTGGTTTAATAATCTTTCCTGTTGGATTTGTTGGGATAGGGCAGCTTCTACCGGTTGACAAACGGAGAAGATGCGGGAACAATCTCTATCAGCAGACGGAGAAGAAATTATCGAGAGAATTTTGACTAAAATTTTATTTTGAAAACTGCTGACATTAATGGATAGAGGCAGATTTAAAATTTGATAACCCTGCTGAATTTTTGGGTTGTGGAGAGACTTGACAGCCAGTCCTTGCAGAAAATTTTTAATCGTGTTCGCTTCAAAACTAATGCGGACTTCGTACTGGAAATTATGCCCTTGGGGACTGGCTAACAATAAAGCTTGTAGGTCAGTGGAAAGCAAGAGTTGATAGATTTCTCCTGTCTGTGGGGGAATGTCTCTTTCACTTAGACTAATCCTCGGTGCTGTCACCTGTATTGCCAACTGTCCCCACCAAGAACGAATTTGTTCGAGGTGAGTAGATGACAACACTTGACAGCAAACATAAGCGGGAGAAGCATTCATTTATCAGTTATCAGTTATCAGTTATCAGTTATCAGTTATCAGAAGGCAGGAGACTCCGAGGCTGCGAGGCAGGAGATAGGGTTTTGGGGTTTTGGGGTTTTGGGGTGTTAGGGTTTTGGGGTGTTAGGGTTTTAGGGTTTTAGGGTTTTAGTTGAAATTCCCCCACTTCCCACTTCCCACACCCCACACCCCACACCCCACACCCCAGTCATCAGTAAGGTGATGGGGGACTGGGGTGTGGGTTTTAGTGAAGATTTTTCTTAATCCCTATCCCCGACTATTCCCTAATCCCTATTCCCTATTCTTGAAAATTGCCGCAGACAGATATAATCATCTCTATCTACCTAAGAATGATCCCTCGATCGAGACCCTGATTCTCAAAACCTAATCATTATTTAACCTGACTCTCAAAACTTATGCACCGAATTGCTCCCCAAGCGGGTGGTTGGACAGCAGATACCGAAGGGGTGATTATTATCGACCAAAATCCGGCCCCGATTGTTCTCCTCACCATGGCCGATACCGATATTCAAACTCTAGCGGCAGCTATCGACCATCTACCCGATAATTTTCCCGCAATTCGCGCCCTGAATTTATCGCAGTTACAGCAGCAATACAGTATCGATAACTATGGGGACAAGGTACTATCCCAAGCAAGAGTGATTATTCTTCGCTTATTGGGAGGACGGGGGAGTTGGTCCTACGGATTGGAAGTAGTTAAGGAAATTGTCGAGGAAACCGGTGCGACTTTATTTGTCCTCCCGGGAGAGGATAAACCGGATTTAGAGTTGATGAGTCATTCCACTGCTTCCCTGACTACTGTTAATCAGTTATGGTGCTATTTCACGGAAGCAGGGACAGATAACTGGATTAATGCTTGTAAATTTATCGCGCATACCTGTCTCCATCTCGACTATCCTCCCTCTCCTCCTAGGGTTGTCCCTAGGTTGGGAATCTATTCCCAGATAACCCTATCCCAACCCCAAGCACGGACTTGGATACTTTTCTATCGTTCCCATTATCTCGCGGGTAATACCAAAGCTATCGATGCTTTAATCACCGCTTTCACCCAAAGAAATATTGAAACTGTCCCTATCTTTCTCTCCTCTGTCCGGGAAATTGAAGTGCAAGAGGAACTATTAACCCTCTTTTCCCACCATCCCCCAGACCTAATTCTCGATACCACTAGCTTCTCTATCCAACGACCAGAAGACAAACAAAATCATCACTTCTGGCAGTCCCTCAATAAACCCATCTTCCAAGTTGTCCTCAGCAGCAGCAGTTTAGAAGCTTATCAACAGGGTTATCAAGGTCTTTCCCCCCGGGATGTGGCCATCAATATCGCTTTACCGGAAATGGATGGCAAAATTATCACCCGCGCTATTTCCTTTAAATCTGTCCTCACCCGACATCCGAAACTAGAAACGGAAATAGTTATCTATCAACCCCTCCCCCACCGGGTTGATTTTGTCGCTGATTTAACCGCAAACTATTGTCAACTCTCCTCCCTTCCCAACTCCCAGAAAAAAATTGCTCTCATTTTCCCCAACTATCCCAATAAGGATGGTCGTATCGCTAACGGAGTCGGTTTAGATACTCCCGCTAGTGGTCTGGAAATTCTTCGCGCATTACAAACCCAAGGTTATACCCTCACCGACCTACCCGACCATAGCGATGAATTAATGCGATTGCTTATTTCCGGTATCACTAATGACCTGGAGACAAGGGAATTAAAACCTATCTATCAATCTCTCTCCCGGTCAGCATATCTAGATTATTTCTCCTCCCTTCCCCCCGATAATCAAAGCGCTATGCTTGACCGTTGGGGACATCCAGACAGGGATTTTCCTATCCCCGGCATCCAGTTAGGTAATGTCTTTATCGGTATTCAACCTTCTCGCGGTTACGACCTCGACCCGACTCTTAATTATCATTCCCCCGACCTCGAACCTACCCACAGCTATCTCGCTTTTTACCATTGGTTACGACAGGAATTCCAAGTCACTGCTGTAATTAATCTCGGTAAACACGGCAATTTAGAATGGCTGCCCGGGAAAAGTCTCGCTCTTTCTCCCCATTGTTATCCCGAAATTGCTTTCTCGTCGCTGCCGAATTTTTATCCGTTTATTGTCAATGACCCCGGAGAAGGTTCCAGCGCTAAAAGACGTTCCCAAGCTGTTATCATCGACCATCTCACTCCCCCGATGACGCGAGCGGAATTGTATGGGGATTGGGAAAAGTTAGAGTCTCTCATCGATGAATATTATCAAGCAGAATCTCTTGATCCTTCTCGTTTAGCTCTGATTCGTGAGCGGATTAGTGATCTGGTGGCGAAAACTAATCTCGATCGAGAGCTAGGCACGATCTCGCGTAGCGAGCGCGTTGCGATCAGCGCTTCCTTTGGTCAATTTCTTACCCTCGTGGATGGTTATCTCTGTGAACTCAAGGAAGCACAAATCCGCGACGGTTTACATATCTTCGGTCAATGTCCCCAGGGTCAGCAGTTAATTGATTTAATCCAATCGATCGCTCGTTCTCCTAGTCCCGACCGCCCCGGTTTAACCCGTTCGATCGCCCTTGACCTCCATCTCGACTGCGACCCCCTGACGGAATATAACGATACTACTACCTATCTGGAAAGTCTCGCTCAGGATTTAATTAGCCAGAAAATTGAACCTCTAGGCGAAAATACGGCAAAAGAATTGGTTTGGCTAGAAAATCAGTTAATTCCTGCTTTAAAACAAACCCCCGATGAACTTACCTATCTCTTAAAAGGTCTCGCTGGCCAATACGTCCCCAGTGGTGCTTCCGGCGCTCCCACCCGCGGCCGTCCCGATGTTCTCCCCACCGGCAGAAATTTCTATTCTGTCGATACCCGCGCAATCCCCACAGAAACTGCGTGGGAAGTGGGAAGAAAGGCCGCAGAGGCACTAATTGAACGTTATACCCAAGAAAATGGCGAATATCCCCGCACTTTGGCGATTTCTATCTGGGGAACTTCGACGATGAGAAATAGTGGCGAAGATGTGGCCGAAGCCATGGCTTTACTGGGAATTCGTCCCCTTTGGGATGGTTTTTTCCGTCGGGTGGTCGGGTTTGAAATCCTTACCCCGTCTAGCTTAGGCCGTCCTCGCATTGATGTGACCGTTCGGGTATCGGGCTTTTTTAGGGACAGTTTCCCCAGCATACTACATCTTCTTAATTCTGGCATAAATGCGGTAGCTTGTCAAGAGGAAGAAGAAAAAATTAATCCTTTAGCGGCGAAAGTGAAGACAGAGAGGGAGTTTTGGCTAAGTCAGGGCTTAGGAGAAAAAGAGGCGAAACTGAGAGCTACTGCCAGAATCTTTGGCTGCAAACCCGGTGCTTACGGGGCCGGTTTACAGGGGTTAATCGAGTCACAAAACTGGCAAAATGATCAAGACTTAGCTAATGCTTATATTAACTGGAGTTGTTATGCCTATGATAGTCAAGGAACTGCCCATTCTTTACCGGAAGTATTGAGAAATAGACTACAAGAATTAGAGATAGTGCTGCACAATCAGGACAATCGGGAACACGATATTTTCGACTCCGATGACTACTATCAATTTCAAGGCGGCTTAACTGCCAGTGTTCGGGCATTAACCGGCAAAAATCCCGTCACCTATTTTGGTGATCATTCCCGTCCAGAAAATCCCCGCATCAGAACCTTAGAGGAAGAAATTCGCCGGGTATATCGTTCGCGAGTAGTGAACCCCAAATGGATAGCGGGAGTGATGCGACACGGCTATAAAGGCGCTTTCGAGATGGCTGCGACCGTAGATTATATTTTTGCCTATTCTGCCACTACTCATCTAGTGGAGGATTTTATCTATCAGGGAGTAGCCGAAGCTTATTTATTTGACGACAAGGTACAACAATTTATTCAGGAGAAAAACCCCTGGGCATTGCGAGATATGGCCGAAAGATTATTAGAAGCTCAACAACGGGGATTATGGACGCAGGTGGACCAGAAAACTTTAGATCGATTGAGGGCAATTGTCCATGAGGCCGAAGGAGTGATCGAATCGGGTCAGTAATTGATAATGGCCGGAATTGAGGGATTGAGGATTAAAAATTATCGAGCACTCAAGGATATAACTCTGGGCAAGTTATGGAGCGCCAATTCAGACTTGAATTGGCCTAATCTTTTTGCCTTGCCCATCAATTTCTCAAACTTTCCTTTAGGATTAATTGAGCAATACTGAAATAAATAAAAATTCCTAAAACATCAACCACTGTCGTGATAAAAGGAGCAGACATTAAAGCAGGATCAAATCCCATTTTGTTAAAGATAAAAGGTAATGCTGTACCTGTCGTCGCTGCAATAATTGAGATAGCAATTAAACTAATTCCCACTATAAAACCAATCTCTGGTTTACCTAAGAATACGAAAACCATAGCAATCACAATGACGGCTAAAATGATCCCTAATAATCCCCCTGTTATTAACTCTTTCACAATAATTGAAAACGGTTTCTTATCTCTTAATTCATCAGTACTTAATCCCCTAATAACAACGGTCGATGACTGTGCGCCTATATTTCCCCCTGCATCAATTAATAATGGGGTAAAAAAGGCTAAGGCAACTACTTCTTCTAACACTTCCTCAAAATTACTCATTAAAAAAACTGTTGCAGAATTCGTGATTAATAAAATTAATAACCATGGTATTCGTTTTTTTGTGATTTTATACAAGCCCAATTTAAAGTAATTTTGATCATCAGATTCCGTGTTAATTGCTCCCATTTTATAAATATCTTCAGTTGCTTCTTCCTCTAAAATGTCGATGACATCATCTACCGTAACTACCCCTAATAAGTTTTCATCTTTATCAACAATTGGCAAGGCTAATAAATCATAGCGTTGAATCAATTTAGCGACTTCTTCTTGGTCGGTATCGGTATAGGCATAAATAATATTTCTGTTCATAATTTCAGAAATTATTGCTTCTGGTTTAGCAACAATTAAATCTTTTAAAGATAAGGTTGCTTGTAATTTCTTATTATCATCTGTCACATAGATATAGTAAGCTACTTCAATCTTATCGGCTAAATTTCTGATTTTAGCTTGAGCTTCATTGGCAGTAACAGTTTCTTTGACATAGATATATTTCGGGGTCATAATTCGCCCTGCTGTATCAGCAGAATACCCGAACAATAAAGCATTCAACTCTCTTTCTTCAGGGGATAATTGAGCCACTAAAGTCCTCGCTAATTGAGGAGGTAACTCATCAAATAACTTGACTCGATCATCAGGAGACATATTATTAATAATTTCAGGTGCTTCCGCATCTTTAAACTTTTCAATTAATAAGTATTGGGTATTTCTATCTAAATGTTCATAAACGTCAATGGCTTGAGATTTATTTAAAAGTCGGAAAGCAATGATTTGTAGGGTTTTAGGTAAGTCCGCAATCGCTTCTGCTATATCCACGGAAGCGACGGGAATTAATAGAGTTTTAGCTGCGTCATAATTTTGGGCTTCTAAAAAAATGAGTAACTGATTTGTGATCACATCTCTTAGGTCACTCTTAGAGCCTTTGGGAAAGTTGATTTCAGTGTTATTCATAATTGATAATTGGGTAAGGTAACTAAAAAGGGAAGCTCGAAAAATTGATGGAGGATACAAAAGGATTGTAAGCGAAGAAAGTAGAGTGGCACAAGCGAACAAATGAACCAAGCTGATTCTGCGTCTTGAAAAGCTAGATTAAAAAAGCTCAATCAACAGAAAGACTTTCTCCTGAGACTGAATTAGATACAGCGTTTCTGATCAAGAACTGTAACCTAATTTTGTATTAACGACCGACTCCTGAAAACGAAAACTTTTGATCTCAGACTAAATCCGGTTATTAAAGACCGATTATCTATTCCTCCTTTTGCCTCTTGCATGAGTGCCTGTCCTGATATGTAGGGTTTGCGGCAAAAAGTTTTTCGGTGGGGGTAGGGTGTGGGGTGTAGGGTTTTACCGATTTTCATCTGCTCAATTACCTAGGGTTTGCGGCAAAAAGTTTTTCGGTTACCTTTTCAAAACAGGATTTAGTCTTATATGCGATCGCATCGCTCGCTCCTTCCCAGGGCTTGACATAAATCCCGCAATAATGTTATAATAAAAGACTGGCTTAAGCCAAAGACAGCAGGTGCGAAACAGCTTAAATACCCTGCCGAGGTCAAAGCGAGAAAACAGCAGCCAAAAAGACTAAAGAGAGATATTTTCTGTCTTGGTCGTGCCTGAACTGAATTCTCTCCACTCAACCCCGGCGCTACAAGGGGTTATTTTTGCGCCTGTCTGTGGAACCGGTCCCCCGCATACAGGAGGTGAACAAGGGATGGGGAGAAGCAGAGAAAGCAAGGGAGTAATTCTAGAAGAATTAAAAACCTCCCTGAGCGAAGCTCAATTAACGATGGTCATCGACTATCAAGGTTTAACCGTCGCCGAAATCAGCAATCTACGCCGCAAATTGCGCCCCACGGGAACAATTTGTAAAGTCACCAAAAATACTTTGATGGGCTTGGCGATCGCTGAGGATAGTGGCTGGGAACCGATGAAAAGCCTTTTATCGGGAACATCCGCCTTTCTGCTCGTAAAAGAGGATATCGGTGGAGCTTTCAAGGCCTATCAAGAGTTCAAAAAAGAAAGCAAAAAAACCGAATTGCGCGGCGGTGTCCTCAAAGAAGGGACCAAAGGTCAACTGTTAACAGAAGATCAGATCAAAGCGATCGCCGATTTACCGTCGAAAGAACAGTTAATCGCTCAGGCCGCTGGAGCAATCAACGCCATTGCCACCAAACTGGCCCGCAGCATCAACGAAGTTCCCGCATCTTTGGCCCGTGCCGTCGATGCCGTGGCCCGTCAAGAAGAAAAAGAAGCGGCCTAACACCGCACCAATCAATCACTGAAAACAATTAGGAGTCTAACCCATGTCTGCTGTAGCTGAAATCTTAGAAAAACTCAAAACCCTTACCCTCTTAGAAGCTGCCGAATTAGTCAAAGGTATCGAAGAAACCTTCGGAGTTAGTGCCGCCGCTCCGGCCGGTGGCATGATGATGATGGCTGCTCCCGGGGCCGCTCCCGCTGCCGCCGCTGAAGCTGTGGAAGAACAAACCGAATTTAACGTCGTTCTTGAAGAAGTTCCCGCCGACAAGAAAATTGCTATCCTTAAGGTAGTGCGCGAATTGACTGGTTTAGGACTCAAAGAAGCGAAAGACCTGGTAGAAGCAGCTCCCAAAGCGGTTAAAGAAGGCACCAACAAAGATGATGCCGCCGCCGTCAAGAAAAAACTGGAAGATGCTGGGGCAAAAGTTAGCGTTAAATAGATCGCCACTGATTCTGGGGATCTAGATTACATCCCCAGACAAGCCGAAAAGCTCATTTCCTGATACTATAGGATTGTCATAGCAATCTTGCAGGATGTCCAACCATGGAAAGCGTCGCTTACATTTTGGTTTTAACTATGGCCTTGGCGGTAATTTTCTTCGCCATCGCCTTCCGGGAACCTCCCCGGATTCAAAAGTAAATTTCTTAACTCCGTTTAACTTAATAATTTTCTTCCCTGAGCCGCCCGCTTGTCCAAAGCAGGTTAGCGGCTCTGGTTTTCGTATTTAAAGGCTTAAATTAAAGGTTCCCCTCACCGAGCGCCTCCTATGCAGTGTCCTAATTGTCAGCATACCGATAGTCGCGTTTTAGAGTCCCGTTCCTCCGAAAACGGTCAGAGCATTCGTCGTCGTCGTGAATGCTTACAGTGTAAATATCGGTTCACCACCTACGAGCGCATCGAATTCGTGCCGATCACGGTGATTAAAAAAGATGGTAAACGGGAATCTTTTGATCGCTGCAAACTGCTGCGGGGTATCGTCCGCGCCTGCGAAAAAACTGGCATTCCCCCCTCAAGATTAGAGGCGATCGTCAATGATATCGAATCCCGTCTGCAGCAAGACTCAAAGCGGGAGGTAACAAGTCAGGAGATCGGTCAATTAGTCCTAGAATACCTCCGGCAAGAATCGGAAGTGGCCTATGTGCGCTTTGCTTCGGTTTACGGCAATTTTCAGGGAATTAGAGACTTTATCGCCGCTTTAGCGCTGCTGCAATCCTCCGAAATCGAACGCGCGCATCCTTCTTGGTCTCAAGTGGAAGAAGCCAGCGTGATCACCTCATCTTAAATAGTCCCCGATTCAGTTATAATTAGGATCCCTTGTGCTATTTAAAGCCCAAGCTCTGGTTAGATTCTTAAAAGTCATTCTTGAGGCGAATTGCCTGCAAGAAAGCCGGATGCGGCAGTTCATCCCCTAGGCCCTGCCTAGGAACTAAATTGGGAGGTATCTCCTTTCTTTAGAAACTGTACATCACATAGGAGGAAAAACCTACGGAAATTCCGAGGCCCAAACAACGTACATGACCACCCAAAAAACCGCAAACAAAAACATAGGCTTTACCCATGAAGATTTTGCCGCCCTTCTAGACAAATACGATTATCATTTCAGTCCGGGAGATGTTGTCGCCGGGACTGTTTTCAGCATGGAACCCCGGGGAGCGCTCATCGATATCGGTGCTAAAACCGCCGCTTTTATCCCCGTGCAGGAGATGTCGATCAACCGCGTCGATAATCCCGAAGAAGTTTTACAACCTAACGAAACACGGGAATTTTTCATCCTTACCGACGAGAATGAAGATGGACAGCTAACCCTGTCGATCCGTCGCATTGAATATATGCGCGCTTGGGAACGGGTGCGTCAATTGCAAAAAGAAGATGCTACCGTGCGCTCAAATGTTTTTGCCACTAACCGTGGTGGGGCATTAGTCAGGATTGAAGGTCTCCGCGGCTTTATCCCCGGTTCTCACATTAGCACCAGAGAGGCGAAAGAGGATTTAGTTGGTCAGGAATTGCCCTTAAAGTTTTTAGAAGTGGATGAGGATCGCAACCGTCTGGTTTTAAGTCATCGTCGCGCTTTAGTGGAACGCAAGATGAACGGTTTAGCCGTGGGACAGGTGGTAATCGGTTCCGTGCGCGGAATTAAGCCCTACGGTGCTTTCATCGATATCGGTGGAGTCAGTGGTTTACTGCATATTTCCGAAATCTCTCACGATCACATTGACACCCCCCACACGGTTTTCAATGTCAATGATGAGTTAAAAGTGATGATTATCGATCTCGATGCCGAAAGAGGTCGCATTTCCCTCTCGACTAAACAATTAGAACCCGAACCGGGAGATATGCTGAAAAATCGCCCGTTAGTGTTTGAAAAAGCGGAAGAAATGGCGATTAAATACCGAGAAAAACGTCTAGCGGAAGCGGAAGGCCGCACTGTCTCGGAAGTAGTCGCAGAAATCGAAGGTCCTCCCGCCTTGGAAGATGAAGATTTAGTTCTCGCTGCCACCGAGGAGTAGGTCAGTTATCAGTTATCAGTTATCAGTTATCAGTTATCAGTTATCAGTTATCAGATGTGAGTTTTTAGTGGACAGTCTTAAGTAGGGTTTGCGGCAAAAAGTTTTTCGTGGGGGCAGGGTGTAGGGTTTTACCGATTTTCAGGTGGTCAACTACCTAATTTTCAGGGAAAAAGTCCCGGAATTTTCCCCCTGATCACTCCCAGACCAGGCACTTTTGGATTTCAAAAAAGCCTAAAGATATTATCCAACAAGGTTTTTAGATTTATTCAGCAAGCTCTAAATAGGGTTTGCGGCAAAAAGTTATTGAAAAGTACAGGTCTCTTAATCAATGATTTCACTTAGCTAAAAGCATAAGCTTTAGTTGTTG
>MTBT01000126.1:0-3861 GCA_002282935.1 Microcystis sp. LSC13-02
GGTTCAGTTTTTAGCTTGGTTATCGCTTTTTCCATTGTAGCTTAAAGCCGTCGTAAAACGACGGGGTTTTAACCCAAATTTTCGATAAAAAAATCGGGTGAGTCTTAACCCACCCGATCGCATCTGTATTAAAATTAACCTATAACTGGGGTACAAACTGTTCTTTTTCGGGAACGTAGGCGTATTCAGCCACAATTTGCCGGAATTCTTCCCCATTGATCGTTTCTTTTTCGATCAGCAGATCCACCACTCGATCGATCACTTCCCGATGATCGCGAATAATTTGCCGAGAAATTTCATGGCAGTGTTCCACGATCGATCGCACCTGATCATCGATGCGAGTAGCCACCTTCTCAGAATACTCGGAACGATTCATCAAACCGCCACCGAGGAACACCTCACCCCCTTGACTTTCTAGGGACAAAGGACCTAAATCGCTCATCCCGAAACGAGTCACCATCTGACGGGCCATATCAGAAACTTGCTGTAAATCGCCACCGGCACCGGTAGTCACCTCATCATAGCCGAAGATTTCTTCCTCGGCCGCGCGACCACCTAAAGCACCGGAAATCCGGGCCATTAACTGCGCTTTCGTGGTTAAACCCTGTTCTTCGTTGGGAGTGAACCAAGTTAAACCCTGGGCCTGTCCCCGGGGAATCAGAGTCACTTTCTGGACGGGATCGTGATCTTTTAAGAGCGTACCCACGATCGCATGACCCACTTCATGGTAAGCGATTAAGCGCTTGCTCTTGCTATCGACTAAAGGAGTGCCTTCCATACCGGCGATAACGCGATCTACCGCGTCATCTATCTCTAACAGGGTAATGGCTTCTTTACGACGACGGGCGGTTAAAATTGCCGCTTCGTTCAGTAAATTGGCTAAATCTGCCCCACTGAACCCCGGAGTGCGACGGGCGATCGCTTCGATGGAAACGTCGTTAGCCAGCTTTTTATTGCGGGCATGAACGTCTAAAATCTCTAAACGACCTTTAAAATCGGGTGCATCGACGGTTACTTGGCGATCAAAACGGCCCGGACGCATGAGAGCGGAATCGAGAACATCGGGGCGGTTAGTGGCGGCAATGATGATAATTCCCGTATTCCCCTCGAAACCGTCCATTTCTGTCAATAATTGGTTTAGGGTTTGTTCGCGTTCATCGTTACCACCACCGATACCGGCACCCCGTTGACGACCTACCGCGTCAATTTCATCGATAAAGATTAAACAGGGAGCATTTTCCTTGGCTTTTTTGAACAAATCGCGCACGCGAGAAGCACCGACACCGACGAACATTTCCACAAATTCCGAACCGGAAATGCTGAAGAAAGGTACACCCGCTTCACCGGCGATCGCTTTGGCTAACAGGGTTTTACCCGTACCGGGGGGGCCAACTAAAAGGACTCCTTTGGGTATTTTGGCACCGACGGCGGTAAATTTCTCCGGTTGTTTGAGGAAAGTGACGACTTCTTGTAATTCTTCCTTCGCTTCGTCAATTCCCGCCACATCATCAAAGGTGATGCCGGTTTTTGCTTCCATCTGGAAACGGGCTTTTGATTTACCAAAACTCATCGCTTGACCGGGGCCGCCGGGCATATTATTAGAACGGCGGAACAGGAAAAAGAGAGCGGCAATCAGCAAAAAGGGGAAAAGTAGATTACCGAGGAATCCCCACCAAGCGCCGTCATTCCGCATCGGGTGAGCATCGAAACTAATTTTAGAATCGCGTAAACGGGCGATTAAATCGGGGGAATTGGCCGGTAAATCGACTCGTAGGCGTTGTACTCGGTTTTCTAGTTCTGGATCTAGGGCCTGTACGATCGCAGTTCTGCCACCTTCGTAGAGATCGACGCTAACAACCCTACCACTCTCTAGGTATTCTAGAAAGCGTCCGTAGGTCATGCGGGTAGTGGCGGTGTTATTGCCGATATTACCGGTGGCCGTGGCAAAAGTGCCTTGCCAGAGGAAAAAACCGACCACAAGGGCGGGCAATGTCCACAGTAAAATCGTTTTCCAGGATAGTTTCATGTTTGTTTAGTGGTTCTAGGATAAAGATTTTTGCCTAACTCATTTAGCTGTTTTTGTCAAGGATTTTAGGTTATTTTTTCGAGATTAATCCCCGCAGCCAATTAAATCTTAACTAAATGTAACGTAATTCTCATAATTCTGACAACAATGGTGACGAGAATTTTTTTTAGTTCATTTGTTCTAACAAGAGTCTCAGGGTTTCTGGGATAAGCTGTACTGAATTTAAACTGCCTAGAAGTATATACTATATCTATTGATACGAAAATCATCTCCAAAATCCTAGAATTGCTTCTTTTTCCCATATTTGATAATTTTGCTAGATGTAACCAATTAAAGATAGAGTTAGTATCTCAACAAAATTTTTACCCTGATTTGACCTTTATTCACGAGCCAACAGCAGCTAAGTTGGCTGTGGATAGAGATTACTGTTGATGAGGAGAGTGTTTAGTGAAGTTAACGCCGCTTGTGCCACCGATTAAGTGTCAAGGAATTAAAACTAAGTTGGTTAAAGATGTTAAAAATATTGTGTCTGATCTGAGCTTTGGGCGTTGGATAGAACCCTTTTCTGGCTCGGGAGTGGTGGCTTTTAATATTAATCCCAAAAAGGCTTTACTTGCGGACACAAATACTCATATTATCCAGTTTTATAATAATCTAAAAAATCAAGTTATTACCAGTAAAACTGTTAAGCTTTTTTTGCAAGAAAATGGTCAAGTTCTTAAGGAGCAGGGAGAAAGTTATTATTATCAAGTACGAGAAAGATTTAATCAATCTCCTAATTCTCTAGATTTTTTATTTCTCAATCGCTCCTGTTTTAATGGGGTGATGAGATTCAATCGTAAGGGACAGTTTAACGTACCTTACTGTCATAAATCAGAACGATTTTCCCAAGCATATATTACCAAAATAGTCAATCAAGTTATTGCCATAGAAAATATTCTGATTAAAAATGATTATAATTTTCAAGTTGCGGACTTTCGAGAGACTTTATCTGATTGGCAAAAAACAGATTTGCTCTACCTCGATCCTCCTTATTTGGGGAGACACGTCGATTATTTTAACTCTTGGTCTGAAGAGGATGAAGATTGTCTGGTGACTATTTTAAAGGATATTTCTTGTCGGTTTATTTTGTCCACTTGGCACAGTAATCAGTTTAGAAGCAATCCTTTAATTAAAAAAAATTGGAGTGCTGATAAGTTTTATATCTATACTAAACAGCATTTTTATCATGTTGGTTCCACAGAAAAATTACGTCATCCGATCACCGAAGCGCTCATTACTAACTTTAACATTTCCTTGTTGCCAGAGCGAGGAACTGATTTGCAACAACTGTCATTATCCCCATCGACAGCAGAAAATGAGGGAGTGAGAACAGTCTAGAAGATGCCTAGTTGCTAATTCTCACTCCTTACTATTTATCCTTGGCTTTGGCGCAGATGTTCGTTAATTTGGCGTTTGCGCTTTTCTTCGGGGGTAGTGCTAGTAATTTCGCCAAAATCTTGACTACTCTTGGAAAGATGGGACATTATCTTTCTTTTGCGCTCTTTAGCAGTTAATTGTGGTGAAGGAATCACTGGAGGCGGCGCTGCCACCGGTTGCGCTGCCAGCGGGGGAGTTTCCACAATTGGCAGCGGTTTTTTGGGAATATAGTCAGCACCACTGGTGCTTCTGGAGAGATGATCGAGAATGCGACGTTTGCGATCGTCAGTAGCCATAACAATCTTTGCCAGCCTAGTTTAAAGTTTTTTGACACTCCTGGGCCTAAAGGCGTGAGGATTCTTGAGCTAATCACAGCCCTTTCTGGTTTCCCTTACTTAGGTCTTACACGATTATGT
>MTBT01000126.1:3922-10359 GCA_002282935.1 Microcystis sp. LSC13-02
GGGTTCAACTCAATCGAGCCATTCACTACCGCCCACTCAGGGGATTCAAACCAATTTCATTTTAACATAAAGCCGTCCTAAAAGGACGGGGTTTTAACCCAAATTTTCGATAAAACCTGCGATCGCATTTATCTGGTCGTGGAACTGGGGGTCTTCTCGCCCAAGGTGATAAGATAAAAAACTAAGTCTTTGAAAATATGACAAAGGATTTATCTATCATGACACCCTCTTTAGCTAACTTTCTCTGGAGCCTTGTTTTAGGTGCGGCTATCGTCCTGATTCCTGCCACTATCGGTTTGATTTTCATTAGTCAATACGACAAGATCAAACGGACTTAATTTAATCTAACTCTAAATGCCCAGACCGATCCGTCTGGGCATTTTAGCTAATTTTGGAACTGGCAAGAGCGATCGCACCGACTACCCGATATCCCTCCGTTTGTAAAACCTGCACAGCTTCCTCGATCGTGGTTCCCGTGGTATAAATATCATCAATTAAGAGAATCGGCACTGATTTCGGTAAATTTTTCCCCAGTTGAAAAGCCGCTTGCATCGTCTTTTTTCTCTCCTCGGCTGCCAGACTAAATAAGGCTGCCGTGTTCTTAATCCGAATTAATCCGCGACTAGCCAGAGGATAACCGGTTAAACGACAAAAACCCTCGCCAATAGCTTCTGCTTGATTAAAACCCCTTTCCTTTAACCTTTCTGGGTGGAGAGGGATAGGAATCACCGTCAAGCGTTTATCGGTGAGGGGAGGACGAAGCAGCCAAGTTTCCCCCATGCAACTGCCTAGCAAAGAGCCGAGAGCGGGATGGCGATCATATTTCATTTTAGCGATCGCCTGTTTTAATTTACCTTCATAGCGTCCCCAGATAAACAGGGGAATAGAACCACGCCAGAGAAAAAGCGGGTTATTCTGACGATAGGACTGTAATTGTCGCCCACAATCACGGCAAAGCTCTCGCTCGCTCTGCCGTTGACAAAGAGGACAGGGAGACTTAAGAAATAAAGCGAGAAAAGGTTCGAGCATGGGAAGCAAAAGTTTTAGCTAGATCCTGATTTCCGTCGTCAAAAACGGTCAAATAATGGGGATTACTCCGCTCGATCGAAAGACTGATTCCTTGCGCTCCTTCGGACTCTATATCTTGTAGATAACCCCCCTGATGCTGTTGTGCTTCCTCAAAAGAAGCAAAGGGACCAAAATAGTAAATACAGTGGGGGGAAAGGGAGGTAATTTTCAGCCACCAAGGGGTATTATCGTCAGAAATTTTCTTTGTCTCCAAGAAAGATAAAATCATGTTCTGGTAGTGATAGGGTACAGGGATTGCGGGAATCAAGGATAGGTTTTGAGGAACTTTGCCCCCATAATTCCCATTTGCCGGCCAAAAAATACAGCTTCTGGCCAAAGAGAGTCTTTTTATCGTATTAGAGTAACAAGGGGATCGGTCGCAAAATCGAAAGAGATTCTAAAAATTCCCCTCAGCCAAGGGGAAGCGGATCGAGATAGGATAGTAAAAAGTTTTTTTTTAGAAAGCTAAGGGGATCAGATAACTATGAGCCAGATCACAGACACAGATAAGAGTCTTGAGGCGATGAAGAATTTTGCCGAACAGTACGCTAGACGTACAAATACTTACTTCTGTAGCGATCTCTCGGTGACAGCCGTAGTAATTGAGGGATTAGCGCGTCATAAGGACGAATTAGGCGCTCCTTTATGTCCCTGTCGTCACTACGAAGACAAAGAAGCGGAGGTAAAAAATACTTTCTGGAATTGTCCCTGTGTACCGATGCGGGAACGGAAAGAATGTCACTGTATGCTATTTATTACCCCCGATAACGAGTTTGCCGGGGAAGAACAGATAATTTCCCTCGACTATATCCAAGAAGTCCGCGAATCGATGAAGGGGCATTAGTTTAGGGTAATGACAGCCACCGCTTTTGGCCAAGGAATCGACGAATTTAATCGCCAGCAATTCTATGCTTGTCATGATACCCTAGAGGCTTTGTGGATGGAGTCCGCAGAGCCAGAAAAAACCTTTTATCAAGGCATTTTGCAGATTGCTGTCGCTTGTTACCATCTAGAAAATAATAACTGGCGCGGAGCGGTAATCCTTTTGGGAGAAGGGGTTAGACGTTTACAACACTATCAACCCGATTACGAGGGGATCAACGTGACGCACTTGGTCGGGGAGAGTTTGGATCTATTAAACTTTTTACAGAATCTCGCTCCCCAAGCTTTACCGGCAGTGCTAGAAGGGATGAAAAGCAATCAGGAACATCCTCACCCCCACCTCGATCGATCTATATGTTCTCTGCCGAAAATCCTCAAAAGTCATCCTGTCCTCTAAAAAGCTAGATTAGTTAGTCAATACAATTACATCTAAGTAGGTGGGTGTTAAAAATTGTCAGCACCCCCCTTATCAAGGGGGGTTTAAGGGGGGATCAAAGACAAAATCTATCTTCAATTTAATTGAAACCATTTACTTATAGGCGACATTTCTATGAGAGCAAGATACACAAAAATCAGAGGATGGCTAGTTTCCCTCGTTTCTGCTGGCTTAATGGTGGGATTGGGCAATTCTCCCCTAGTCAAAGCACAGCAGAATATTGTACCCGGTAATGCTATGACAGTGCGATCGGATATTCAAGAGGCAAACTCAAAAACGGGGGTAATTACTGCGAGGGGTAACGTACAAGTGTTCTATCCTGCCCGCAAAATGCAGGCCACTTCCGCCCAAGCTCAGTATTTTAGCCGCGAACGTCGTTTAGTGATGACGGGTAACGTTTACGTTTTGCAGGAAGGCAACAGTATCCGCGCCGAAACGATGACTTATCTAGTCGATGAGGGCAGATTTATCGCTACTCCCCAAACCAGTCAGCAGGTGGAGTCAATTTATTTAGTCAAAGATAACGAAACTTCCCCCCAACCGGCTGCTTCTCCGACACCCGCACCCATACCTTCCCCTTCCCTCCCCGCTGCCCCAATTATTAACCCGCAGTGATTGGGAGTCAGTAGTCTCCGAGACAGAATTCAGGAGTCAGCTTTTTTTCTCCCCACTTCCCCATCCCCCATCCCCCAACCCCCATCCCCCGATAAAGATGACTTTAGTATTAGAAAATATCCATAAATCCTACGGTAAAAGGCTCGTAGTTAACCGGGTGAGTATTACTGTGGCCCCGGGAGAAATTGTCGGGTTATTAGGACCAAATGGTGCGGGGAAAACCACAACTTTTTATATCGCCACGGGATTAATTAAACCGAATCAAGGGCGCGTTTGGCTCGATCAAAAAGAAATTACCAAATTACCCCTTAATCAAAGGGCGCGTCTGGGTATTGGCTATCTGACGCAGCAGGCCAGTATTTTTCGTTATTTAACTGTATCAGAAAATATTCAGTTAGCCCTAGAACAGTCGGGGGTTCCCTTTTCCCAACGGGCAAATCGTCTCTATGATTTATTAAAAGAATTTCGCCTCGATAAGATTGTTCGCACTAAAGGAGCCTACGTTTCCGGAGGAGAAAGAAGAAGGACAGAATTAGCTCGCGCTTTAGCGGTGGGAGTCAACGGACCGAGATTTTTATTATTAGATGAACCTTTCGCCGGGGTGGATCCGATCGCTGTGTCCGAGATTCAAGCGATGATCGCTGGTTTAAGGGATCGTCAGATGGGAATTTTAATTACCGATCACAATGTGCGAGAAACTTTGGCTATCACTAATCGGGCTTATATTATGCGCGAAGGGCAGATTTTAGCGGCGGGAAGTGGCGAAGAACTTTATAATAATCCTCTGGTGCGTCAGTATTATTTGGGTGATAATTTTTTCCGATAATTGTTATTAATAAAAAATCGCTGCATTATATCATGAAAGTTAGCAATTGGCAAGGAAATTTAAGTAGAATACCCGGATTTAGCATCTTAGACCGCTATATTTTTGTCGAGTTATTATTGCCGTTTTTATTTGGTATGGGTTTATTCACTTCTTTGGGAGTGGCGATCGGTACTTTATTTGATTTAGTGCGACGGATTACTGAATCGGGTTTACCTTTTACTTTGGCCTTAAAAATTCTCTTATTAAAAATGCCAGAGTTTATCGTTTTAGCCTTTCCCATGTCGATACTTTTAGCGGCTTTAATGGCCTACAGTCGTTTAGCCAGTGATAGCGAATTAATTGCTTTGAAAAGTATTGGAATTAGTGTTTATCGCCTCATAATTCCCGCCATTGTGCTAAGTTTAATAGTGACGGGATTAACCTACGTTTTTAATGATTATGTGGCTCCAGCTGCCAGTTATGAAGCTAATGCTACCATGACCAAAGCTCTGCGACCAAATCGCAAATCTTTTATTGAAGATAATATTATTTATCCTGAATACGGCAAAGTGCGGCCACCGGATGGAGGGGAAGCGCAAACGGTATTAAGAAGGTTATTTTATGCTGAAAGATTTAACGGTCAAGAAATGCTAGGTTTAACCATTCTCGATCGCACCCAACCGGAAGTTAATCAAATTATTACCTCAGAATCAGCTTCTTGGAATATTGAAAAAAATATCTGGGATTTTTATAACGGCACAATTTATCTAATTGATCCTAAGGGTTCCTATCGTAATATTGTACGATTTCAACATCAACAATTAGCCCTACCTCGTACCCCTTTAGATTTAGCTTTTCGAGGCCGAGATGGTTCAGAAATGACCCTAAGACAAGCGCGGGAATATCTAGGAATACTGCAATTAAGCGGCAATCCTACCAAAATTAGAAAACTACAGGTTCAAATCGAGCAGAAAATATCTTTACCCTTTGTTTGTTTAGTTTTTGGGATGATTGGGGCAGCCTTGGGATTACGTCCGCAAAATGCTAATAAAGCCACCAGTTTCGGTATTTGTATCGTCCTAATTTTCTCCTATTATCTCCTATCTTTTGTCACCAGTTCCTTAGGCATTGGCGGAGTTTTAACCCCCTTGATGGCCGCTTGGTTGCCCAATATTTTAGGATTAACTGCCGGGGGAATTTTGTTACTTCAATCGGCTAAGTAATCGAGGGTTAGCGGTGGGAATAAAAATTGATAATCATCAAATTTCTAAGGCTAATTTGTATAAACGACTGCGGGACAAATTAGTAACCTGTGCTAATTGTCTGCTGGCTTGCGATCGATTAACTCCTCCTTCGATAATTTGTTTTAATTCCCGTTTTAATTCCTCGTCGGATAATTGGATAGTATCGAACCGATTGTTGCCCATAACTACGATAGTAAATTCCCCTTTAGGAGTTTTATTCGCCAGATATAAATTAATCGCCTCGGCGACAGTTCCTCGCCAAATTTCTTCGTAAAGCTTGGTTAATTCCCGACCTAAAACTATCTTTCTCGTGGGTCCGAAAGTTTCTCGTAAATCCTCCAAAGTCTTAATAAGTTTGTGAGGAGCTTCATAAAAAACCATCGTTCTCGTTTCAGTTTTTAAACTCTCTAAGCGCTCTTGTCTCAGCTTTTCCTTACCCGGAAGAAATCCTTCAAAACAGAATCTTTCCGTGGGTAATCCCGACACCGCTAAAGCAGTAATTACCGCCGTTACTCCGGGGATGGGAACCACTTCGATCTTAGCTTCTATACAAGCTTTAATTAACTCATAACCTGGGTCAGAAATCCCCGGCATTCCTGCATCAGTAACCAAAGCGATATCCTGACCTTGGCTGAGAATATTTAATAACTCATCGAGACGGGAAAGGCGATTATGTTCGTGGTAACTAATTTGAGGGGTTGGAATATCAAAATGCTGTAATAATTTCCCTGTGTGTCTGGTATCTTCGGCAGCAATTAGAGCGACTTTTTTGAGAGTTGCCAAGGCCCGCAAAGTCAGATCGTCTAAATTGCCGATCGGCGTTCCCACCACATACAATTTACCGAGATTATTCATAAATTGGCTAAAAATAGGCTATTTAGTCGTATTTTCAGTGATCAGTAAACAGTAAACAGTAAACTAAAAACTCACATCTGCTCACTGATAACTGATAACTGCTCACTGATAACTGATAACTGAAGACCGATCGCTTTTCTCTGTTCAGGGATCACTCAAATAGGGTAAAGTAGGTCAAGGTATGCTCACCCCTGTCAATGCAGTAATCTAGTCTAAGGAGAACGTCTTAGTAATGTTAACCCTAAAAATAGCCGTTTATATCGTTGTTTCCTTCTTTGTCTTACTTTTTATCTTTGGCTTCCTTTCCGGCGATCCTACCCGTAACCCCGGACGCAAAGACTTTGAGTAGAAGACAATTGACAAACCGGTTCTAGGGTAGAGGCACAGGGAACAAGTTATTAAACTTTCCCTGTCTCCCTAGAAATAATGATCATGGTAGTATCATCGGAAATTTTGGGTCTGAAACCCCGCCGTTCTAGGTTGGCTTTACGTTAGAATTAAAAGGCCAGTCTCGAAAACCAAGTGGACGGCG
>MTBT01000127.1 GCA_002282935.1 Microcystis sp. LSC13-02
GACCTTTTGTCAATCAAAAAGTACTGGATATGGGAGTGATCGGGGGGAAATTTAGGCACTTTTTCCCTGAAAATTAGGTAATTGGCCACCTGAAAATGGGTAAAACCCTACACCCCACACCCCACACCCCACACCCTGCCCCCAAGAAAAACTTTTTGCCGCAGACCCTATGTAGCCTATACTCAACGGATTTAGTATTAGTTGAATAATCGTTGCAGAAAAGTGCTTCGATCCCGCAGGAAAACCTGAGCGCAATTACGCCCCGGCATTCCCGAAATTGAGCCGCCGGGGTGAGTTCCTGCCCCAGTTAAATAAAGGTTTTTAATTGGGGTTTTGTAGTTAGCTATTTCCGGCAAAGGACGCAGGAAAATCATCTGATCTAAGGTCATATCAAGATGATAGTAATTACCTTTATAGGAACCCAAACGATTAGCTAATTCGGCCGGACTTTCCACCCGACGGGCAATAATGGCGGATTTGAGATTTGGGGCATAATCGGCCAGTTTATCAAGAACTCGATCGGCCACGCGATTTTTTAATTCTTCCGTCCATCCCGTGCCGTTTAATCCCGTTCCCTCGGCCCCGGCAATCTGATAGGGGGCAAAAAATTCGATCCAGAGGGTATGCTTGCCTTGGGGAGCCATGGAGGGATCGAGAATAGTGGGTACATCTAGGTACATCGAGGGATTTTCGTCGGGAATCTGCCCCAAAATCGTTAAAGCGTGGGCCTGTTCAACGTGACGCACGGAATCGGCGATGAGAATCGTTCCCTGTAAATACTCCTCTTTGTGATCGTAAGCCTCGAACCTTGGTGCTTCGGCGAGGGCGCAATCAATTTTAAGAATTGTTTCATTGTTATTGACAATTCGCCGTTCTACCCTTTCTCGCAATTCTGGATCGGCGGCATCCACATCGGCGGGGGCGACTAACTGTAAAAAGACTCGTCTAGCGTCAATATTAGAGATAACACCCGCTTTTGCCAGATATTCTTGTCCAGAGTCCACTCTAACCCCGATCGCTTGTCCTTCCTCGATTAGAATCTGTTTAACCTTCTGCTCGGTTAAAATCACCCCACCGAGACTGACAACACATTTCACCAGAGCCTCGGTTAGTGCGCCTGTACCACCACGAGGGCGAGCCACCCCGGGAGAATGACGCATCGCCATCATCATCATCCCGGAGGTAATGCCTTTTTGGGAGGGAGGAGCGCCAATTTCTGCCGCTAGACGAGCTAGGGGTGCTTTCACAAATTCGCTCTCAAACCACTCATTGAGGACATCTTCGGGGGAAGTAATCATCGTGCGGATGAAGTCGAGCAGTTTCTTTTTCGAGCCGATCGCTTTCCAGACAGTAGCTAAGGCACTAGAGTCATAATTGCGGGCGATTCTGAGCAAATCTTGGGGCGGAGCGTTAAACCAAGGAGCGATCGCATTCAGCAACTGTCCCCAATAGTCGATAAACTGAAGGTAGCGATCGGCATCTCGCCGACAAAACTGGGCAATTGCGGCGTGAGTTTTTTCCAGAGAGCGATAGGAAAGAAAATATTGGCCGGAGGGATGGGGACAGAAAACGGTAGGATCAAAGAATAAATACTCTAATCCGTGGCGTTTTAGCTCTAATTCCTCAATTACTGGCCCCAAAAAGATAAATTCGTGATCGATCGCACAGAGATTAAACTTAAAATCGGGGGCTAGATCTGGGATAACCGCTTCTGTGGTAGCGGCTCCTCCCGGTACGCTACGCTGTTCGAGAAGGAGGACGCGATAACCAGCTTTGAGGAGATAGGCGGCACAAACTAAACCATTATGCCCCGCACCGATGAGGATGACATCGTAACTTTCCATGCAGTTTCAAAAATTCCTATTTTTAATTTTGCGCTTTTCTTGACCCTAATATGTTAAAAATAGTTAAAGATTGGCTGTTGTCAGCAGATTTCAGCGAGCAGTTATGAGTGAGCAGGTAGAAAACATTTAATTTTTCCTTTTTTTTATGAGTTCTTCAATCAAAGTCATTCAACCATCGGGTATTTTAGATGGCAACCAAGCCAGCGAATTTCGCCAAGAAATTGCCGAAGCCGTGCAGGGAGGTTCAGAGGTTATTATCGTTGATTTCAAGAATGTCACCTTTATGGATAGTTCTGGTTTAGGGGCGCTAGTTTTATCCTTAAAAACCGTGCGTTCTGCGGGGGGTAAACTATTGATCTGCTCGATTAATGAGCAGATAAAAATGTTATTTGAATTGACCGATATGGATCGAGTTTTTGAAATTTTTAATAACCGAGAAGAATTAGAACAAAAAATCCTCGGAAGTTAATTAACGAAAATCCACCTGCATGATCGAAAGATCATCCTTAAAATTACCATCAAACTGTAAAGCTTGAATTTCTCCAATAAAATTATCAAGATTTTTGGCAGAATTACAGTGATAATTTTGCAAAGATTGAAGAAAGTTCTCTAGTCCCCACATCCTACCATCAGAACAATCGATCTCGTAAATTCCATCGCTAAAAAGATAAAGGCTACTGGAGAAATTCAGGGATTGAACCTGATTGATATATTCTGCTTCTGGAAACATTCCGATGGGAAAACCGGGGGCTTTCAGTCTGGTTTCAATCATCTGTCCAAAAGGTTTTTGAGTCAGGAGAACTGCCGGGGGATGACCGGCACTGGCATAGGTTAACTGTTGTTGTTTGCGATCATAAATTCCGTACCAGATAGTAAAATATTTATCATTCTTAGGGCTGATTTGATAAACTTGATTTAACCCATGTAAAACCTGATTAGGTTGATAGTAATTCACCTGAGTTAAACCACGGGAACGGAGTAAATTAATCACCGAAAGGCAAGGTAAAGCCGCTCGCAAACCATGGCCAGCCACATCTAAAAGATATAACATCAAATGGTCATTATCTAACCAATAATAATCAAATCCATCCCCCCCCAATCGACGAGAAGGAAGGAAGCGAAAATCGATAGCAAGTTTTGGAGAAATAAAAGGTTCTGGCAACAGCGATCGCACATATTCCGCCGCTTCCGCTAACTCCATTTCTAGTAATTGTTTTTGCGCTTGCAGATCATGACTTAATTGATGCAAACGAATTCCCGCCCGCACGCGCGCTCTTAACTCATTAATCTCGATCGGTTTACATAAAAAATCATCGGCCCCCGCATCCAATCCCTTCACCCGATCCTCCACCGATCCCAAAGAAGTTAAGAGGATAAAAAAAGTGGTTGACAGTTGGGGATTGAGCTTAATTTGCCGGCAAACTTCCAACCCATCGATCCCCGGCATCATCCAATCACAAATAATCATCGCTGGTTTTAGTTGCCCCGCTTGCTTTAATCCTTCTTCCCCATCACTGGCAATAAAAACCTCGTATTCCTTCCGCAAAGCGCGGCTCAAAAACGTTTGAATTACTCCATCATCATCAATTACTAGAATTCGTACCATCTTTTTTGTGACTCGACTATCTCAATCTTAACTGCTTACCCCCGACTCCCTAACAGATGACTTTGCTTGTCCCCCTCTCAGGGGATTAAATCCAGAATCGAGCTAACACATCAGTCATAGTTTGGGAAAAATGGTATAACTTCTAGCGTAAGGCATTGGAGAGGTAAGCCGGGGGTGAAGATTTCTTTTCAGGTAGATAGCGATCTCAAGTCCTTAGATAGCGTTTTAAAATATTTTGAGCAACTTGAACCGGCGGGCATTCCCCAAAAAGACTGGCTCCAGTGTCAGCTTGCTCTTGCCGAAGGTTTTACCAATGCAGTCCGTCACGCTCACCGACACCTCCCCCCCGAAATCCCGATCGAGATCGAGATCGAGATTACCCGATCCCAGATGGAAATTCGCATCTGGGATCGGGGTTACGCCTTCGATTTAGAGGACTTTATCGAGAAAAACGCCTATCATGACTATAGTTTCTCTGGTCATGGGCAAGGACTGCCGATCCTCCAAAAAATCGCCGATCAACTCAGTTATACTCGCAGCGAAGATCAGCGCAACTGTCTGTTAATTATTAAACAATTTTCCCGCCATGAATCCGATCGCGCCCCTCGTTTCTCCTAGTTGGTTAGTGACTAATCTCGATCGCCCCGATCTGATGGTTATTGACTGTCGTTTTCAATTAAATGATCCCGATCTCGGTTATCAAGAGTATTTAGCCAATCATATTCAAAATTCCTTCTATTTACACCTCGATCGCGATTTATCGGCTCCCGTTGCCCGTCATGGCGGCCGTCATCCTTTACCGAATCCGCAGACGATAGCCGCTAAATTAAGCTCTTTAGGGGTGATTTCTGGTCAAACTCATGTCATCGCCTACGATGCCTCCCGTTTTGCCTTTGCCAGTCGTCTCTGGTGGTTATTACGTTATCTCGGCCATGAACGAGTCAGCATTCTCGATGGTGGTTGGCAAAATTGGTTAAATGCCGGTTATCCCGTCTCCAATCAGATACCTGTGCCGAAAACCGGCGCTTTTTTCCCCCAAGTTCAACAGGATTGGGTAGTCACGATCGAGGAGGTAAAAAGGCAAAAAGAGCAAGCGGGAGTGGTGTTAATTGATGCCAGGGAAAGCGATCGCTATCGGGGTGAAAGGGAACCGATCGATCCGATCGCCGGCCACATCGAGGGGGCGCTTAATTATCCCTGGTTAGAAGTCACCGATAGTCAGGGTTTTTCTCAACCCCCGGCCCGGCAAAAACAACGTTGGCAAGAACGGGAAGGCGATCGAGAAATTATCCTCTACTGTGGTTCGGGAGTGACAGCCTGTGTCAATATCTTTTCCCTTACCCTAGCCGGATACGACAATGTTAAGCTATATTCTGGAGGTTGGAGTGATTGGTGTTCCTACCTGATCTAACCAGCCTTGTTGATACCCATCTATCAAGAAAGATTATCAAAATGACCTAATTACTGTACAATCTCCCTATTATCACTTTTAATTATTCCCAAACTATTATCTAGTTTGTCTCCTAGACAAAAAAGCTAATTTTTATTTTAGTTGCTATCTTTTTGCTCTCAAATCACCGCTATTCCTCAAAGAATAGTCGTTTTCCCCCGTAAAATTACTAAAAAGTAATTTTATAGTTAAACTCTATAAAAAATTAGGTATGTATTTTGTATGACAGAAGCCGGTCTTTGTCATTGTAATGGTGGCGGCCGTCCGAAAGATCGCCTTTCGATTTTTGTGGATGGCAATAATATGTTTTATGCTCAACAAAAAAATGGTTGGTTTTTTGACCCGCGTAAGGTGTTAAATTACTTCACCAACGACCCGAATATTATGTTAATTAATGCCTTTTGGTACACGGGTTTAAAAGATTCCCAAGATCAAAGAGGTTTTCGCGATGCTTTAATTAGTTTGGGTTATACGGTGAGAACAAAAATTTTGAAAGAATATTATGATGATAGTTCCGGTCGTTTTTCCCAGAAAGCTAATTTAGATATCGAAATTGTCGTCGATATGTTTAATACCGTCGATCAATACGATCGAGTGATTTTATTTAGCGGTGATGGCGATTTTGAACGAGCGATCGAACTATTGCGCTCTAAAAATACTCATATTACCGTAGTTTCTACGGAAGGGATGATCGCTAGGGAATTGCGAAATGCCACCGATCGCTATATTGACCTGAATGATATTCGCAAAGATATCGAAAAAAGTGATTATTAATCGGCCTACCCTCACCCCAATCCTTCTCCCAGAAGGGAATAGGTGAGGCAATTAACCATCTCTTGTTTATTTTTCCTTGAGTCGAAATAGTAAAAACTGATTGACCTGATTCGGATTAAAATTATCATCACTGACTAAAATCAAAGAGCGACTGCCATCAGCTAATCTTGGACCGAGGGTCATTGCTTCCAAATTATCTAAATCAATCCCCAAAGTCCCTAAATCTAGTAATAATTTTTTCCGCAAGGGTTGCACCTGTAAAGCTTCTAATTCTCCCGGTATCCGAGCAATTTTCGAGGTATCAGTGGCACTCCCATTAACTACCTGAAATAGTTTCGCTCCAAAACCTTCTAAACCAAAAGTTCGCTCTAAACTGAGAAAATAACCCTCTTTTTCTAAAGCTAATAATTCCGTTAAACCGTAGTATCTCGCACCACTGGGTGGCTCATCTAACACATACAATTGTTCTGATACTAACACAGGCGCACCAATCGGATCAATAACATAATGAAGAAGTCGCACTCTGAGATTTTCTGCTCTTTTTCCCGTGGGACTATCTTGAATTAAAGCGTTTTCTGTGGCAGTAAACAAACGAAAAGGATCGTCTTTGAGAGTGCTGGTAATCCCTAAAGTTAAGGATTCAAACCCTAAATTATCCTGTATTCCTTTTTGATTGCTATCATCCGGTAAAAAGCGATTAGGAATTAACAAAGACTCCTTTAATTGTCCCTGCAAATCAAATTCAGCAATAAAAGGATCAATTCTCTGTTTAACCGCACCTTCACTGGAAATAAACAAAGTTTGTCGGGGCGAAAAAGCGATACCTTCCGGGTCGATCGATCCCTTTTTAAACGTTTCTCCCTTGCCATCTTTTAGGAACGTGACTGCCTCTAAATTCACTTTTTCGATTTTTTCACCATTTATCTGCAAACTAGCCCGATAAAAGCGGGACGGAGCTTTCTGAGAACGATCATCACTGAGGAGATAAAAGCGGTTATTGGCACGATCATAGGTAATTGCCGATAATCCCCCCACCCTTGTGTCTTGATAATCCGCTTGTGGTAATTGATATTCTCCCAAAAACTCGACCGAGAGGGGTAGAAACATTCGTTGTTCTGCCAAAACTTGTGGGGAGACACCACAGGCAGCCAGACTAAAGGTTACAATCAAACTAGCAATTAAACCCAAAATTGGGAAACGCAAATTTTCGGCAGTCAGTCTCTTATAGAATCGATCGATCACAAAATATCCTCCTCTACTACGCTCCTATTAATCTATTATGCTACGTTTTTCTCTCAGTTTATGGCTCTGTTTGATCGGTACTTCCCTTCCTCTCCTAGCACAAACAGAAACCCCTGCACCCAATCCCCTCGAAACTCCCCTACAAAGTCCTTTATTACCCGGAATTGATCGCCCTTTAACTCCCTTGGAGCGTCGTCAACTGCTATTATACATCGATCGACGCGATGCTGAAGCTCAAGCTAAATACGATGCGGGATTAAATGAGGAAGCTTTTCCTATCTGGTATGAAGTTATTAAATTAAATCGTTATTTAGGAGCAAAAGAAGAAGTAAAATCTTTGGGAAAAGTGGGGTTAGCAGCTTGGAATCGAGATCGAACCGAGGATGTTAAATTAATTACTAATCGTTTAAAAGCTGTGCAACAAACTGCGGAAACTAACCAGACAATAGATGGGGAATTATTAGCATTACTAGGTACATCCTATGAACAGGTACGAGCTTTTAATGAGGCGATAATTATCTATGATAAAATCCTGGCTAATGCCAGACAATCTGGCGATAACACAGCAGTAGCAGCAACTTTAAATCAACTTGGTCAAATTCATTTGTCCCGTTTTGATTATCAAAAAGCCGCCCCAGTTTACGAGGAATTATTAACTATTTCTAAGACGCAGAATAATTCTTTAACTCAAGGAATTTATTTGCAAAGACTAGCAGAAATTTATCGAGAATCTCTGCAACCAGCTAACGCCGTAAAAATTAAAGAAGAAATAGCTGAAACCCAGATCAGAAATCAGCAAATACAGTTAATCCCCGCTCTAAAAATTCAAATTGGTTTAGATTATCAAGCTTTAAAAGATGCAAATAAAGCCAGCCAAAACTTTCAAGAAGCCTATTCTCTCGCTTTTGCTTTACAACAGTACGGCATCGCAGGAGAAGCTTTAAATAAGTTGGCCGAACTCTATAAAAGTTATCAACAGGTAGATTATGCTTTACAAATATATCAAGAATTAATTAAAGTCCATGAATTGGGTTATAATTACTACGGTTTAATGAATACCTACGATCAAATCGGTCAAATTTATCTAGAGAGAAAAAATTATCCCCAAGCTTTACTCGCTTTCCAAAAAGGTGCGGAATTAGCCCAAGCTATCCGTTATCGTGAACAATATTTTCAAACCCAAATCACCCAAGTTAATCAAGCAATAAATAATCCTGAACAGTTTTGAAGCCATAAGCCGTCAGGCTAGATAGTAGTGATATTCACCAGAAAAATCGCTGATTAACGGCAAAACAAAAAGCTGATAACTGATAACTGATAACTGATAACTGATAACTGATAAATGGACAACTCCTATTCTGAATTAAGCGAAGACTTGCTGAAATTGGTGCAACATTTACCCCACTTGAAAGATGGTAAATGGATTCAAAGATCTCTGGAAGCAATAGTCAGAATTGCCGAGGAGGAAATCGATCGCCTGGATTGGAAAATTTTAACCTACGCGATCGAATATCTAGAAAAGGGATTTCAGGTATTTTACCCCTACCGTCATATTCGTAAACTGAGCATTTTTGGCTCGGCACGCATCAAACCCGACAGCAGTGAATACCGTCTCGCAGTGGAATTCGCGCGCTGTATCAGTCAATACGGTTTTATGGTGTTAACCGGTGCCAGGGGTGGTATCATGCAAGCGGGGATTGAAGGCGCTGGACGGGAAAATTCCTTCGGATTAAATATTCAGCTACCCTTTGAACAGGGGGCTAATCCCTGTATCATAAATGATGCCAAATTAATCGATTTTAAATATTTCTTTACCAGAAAACTATTTTTTCTGCGGGAAAGTGACGCAGTAGCTTTATTCCCCGGTGGTTTCGGTACGCAAGATGAGGCCTTTGAAACGCTTACCGAAATTTTGGGTTAAAGCCCCGTCCTTTTAGGACGGCTATTTAAACTATAGCTTGTTAACTTAACTTTTATTGTGCTATACTGATT
>MTBT01000128.1 GCA_002282935.1 Microcystis sp. LSC13-02
TACTCTAGCTGGGAAACTTTTGTTGAATCTGTGGAAAAAATTCTGAAAGAATTTGGAGAAAATTATGTAATTAATTTTGTCTAACTACTTACCCGCACTATAGCTATCTGGGAATTAGTCGATTCCCCTCTCCCCTCCCAACTTATTGAAAAAACTTCTCATTAAGTATTGACAAAAATTCCTAATAAGCTTATAGTTATTTATAGTGTTCTCCTCTCAAGGATCGGCAGTGGAACCGCGCGGCAGTCTCTAACAATGCGGTTCCCATTTTTTTTTGGAACGATAAAAGGCTTTTAACGTCTCTAAACTTCTAGGTTTCCTCATCCTTTGGCTTTTATGAACGATAATTCCGACCTGTACCTCGATCATCTCACCCATGCGGATACTGTCATTACTGCTGAAATTGTCGAGCATGAGAGTCAATCAACAGATGAGACAGATTGGCCGGCTCTATCCTCTCATTTACGTCAACAAAATCAAGAATTACAAGCGGAGATCTGGCGACAGGAGCAAGCTCTCGCAGAACTGCGATCGCAGTTAGCCGAGCAACATCGTCGCTGGCAAAGTTGTGATACCCTAATCCACCAGCAAAACGAGGAACTGCAATACGAAAAGCAACAATTACAGCGAGCTTTAGGAGAAATCGAACAGTATCGTCAAGCAGAACAACGGCAACCGATGATTATTGCCAATTTGACCGCAGAATTGACCCGCACGCGTCAACAATTAGCCCGTTTAGAGCGAGAATGTGCCTTAATTCAGGAAAGTTATCAGGAAAAAAGCCAAAAACTGTGCAACTATGACCAGCAATTGCAGGAATTACGCACCCGTCTCCAACGTCAGCAACGCTACACCCTCCAGTATAAAGCGGCCTTGGCCCAGTATTTCCAGCGCGGGAGCGATCGCAATTCTCCCCCGGATTTAGCCATTGTCGCCAAGGCAGCCGCGATCGAGCCTTGGTCTCAGACAGAAAACCAAGAAAGGGATGAAGTGGCTCCCATCGATGAGTTTTTAGCGGAATTAGAGACAATTGAGCCAGTGGAATCCTTAAATAAGAAAGAGAGGGATTGGCCCGCACCTATCATCTCCCCTTCCCCGAAATATTCCTCTTTTCGGGTTGATTTGCCCACTTTTATTAAATATCGCCAAGAAGAAAATAATTCCTGAACAACAGAAAGAGAGCCGGCGACTGTCCATGTTTCGTCTCGGCTCTCTATTCTGGTTCGCTCCTCACACTAATTAAAATCTATCATAAGCTGATGGTTTTGTCCACTAAATTCATAAAAGTTAATATTTTTATAGTTCCGTCATCGGCAGCAGTTGCCATTTTTGACGGAGAAGACGGTTAAGTAGTTTTTGACTGACGCTAATCAGGATTAATCTCGATCGCTGAATTGGGGCCGATTCTCCGATAATGCGACAGTTACGCTCAAAATTGAGCATTGCCTCGCAAAAATTTGCGGTTAGGGGATAGGGTTTCTGGCGTTCCCAACAATCACAAACGGTTAAAATTTGCAGGATTAAAGCTATTTCGGCGGGATGATGCCACGATAATAGTTCAGACTCGATTAATCTAATTTTTTCCCGATTGAGCAGTTGTAACAAACCAGAATAGCGAGCGTGGGTGTATTGAAATAAAAAGAAAAATTCTCCTCTGGGATGGAGAGGAAGCTCATCCGAGAAAAATTGATCGATTAAATCGTTTAGTTTCAGTAACCAAAAGGACAAACATTGCTGATCTAATAATAATTCCAGCCATCCTTCTTTAAGCTGAATTTGCGGAAAAAGGACGATTAAATGGTTAAATATGGTTTGAAATTGAGCGGGCGTAAAATAATAAAACAGAGGTGAACGATAGAGGATAATATCAGTTTTTGGGCAACGATAGAAAGTTAATTTATGGTTGTTTTCTGGAAAAATATTAATTAATTGTTGTTTTAAGCAATGCTCGATCGAGGGATGATTGCAGATAAAATTCATACTCAGAAGGGTAAACGTAGTCGTGCCCAATTAATTGCCATTGGCGAGATAGGCACTATGGTCAAAGCAAATTTTTAGCTTAAGATGGATATAGGCGATCGGATAGTCTTTCTCTTGTCAGAAACTTCAGACTATCTCTAGGGGCTTACCTCTGTCAATCCCGGGGGTTGCACTTCACTTTTGCATGGGCGCTATATCTAATATATTATCGAAGAAGACTATCATGAAAGGGGAGTTTACTGCTATCATTGAAGCGGCAACAGAAGGGGGATACTGGGCGATTTGTACTGAAATTCCGGGTGCAAATGGTCAAGGAGAAACCCTTGAAGAAGCCAAGGAAAGCTTAAAAAATAGGCACTCATGCAAGAGGTAGTTATATCTGTGTAATTAATTTTGCTTAGGTACTGACAATAAATTTATTCTTTAATTTGAAAAAGGAAAAGCGCCAATGTCACAAACCCTTCAATTTCATCAAATTTTAGAAATGATTGACAATCTTTCTTTTGATGAACAAGATGATTTAATCAGTATTATTAGACATAGACAAATTGAAAAAAGACGAGAAGAAATCGCCAAGAATATCCATCAAGCGCGTCAAGACTACCAACAAGGGAAAGTCTTTCGGGGAAACATTGATGATATTATCGCAGAATTAAACAATGACTAAATTAATTCTAAGCTCATCCTTTAAACGAGCTTTTAAGGTAATCATTCCAACTCCGTTTGTAATAGCGTGATTAACTCCCAAGTTATTGATTGTTTCTCCCTGCTACGCTATACATTTTAAACAGGATTTAGTATCATTTTGTCCCCTCTTTTCTCTTAGGCTTAATTTTTGTCAATTATTGATCAGTAATTCCCAGATTTCTTCCCTATTATTGCCCTGGGAATTAATATTTCGTCGGGCTTTTACCCTTTGAATATTATAATCTTTATATAAATCATCAAAAAAATTATTGTCAGAGTCAAAGTTTTTAACGTCGGAATTACTTAAAATAAATTTATAACCGGCCCGATCGACTCGATCGATAAATTGTTTTAATCTTATTTGCTCCTCATCGTTAAAATTTTCTTTAGTATAAGAGGTAAAAGCTGATGTTTTTTTAATCGGTTTATAGGGAGGATCAAAATAAAATAAAGTCTTGTTATTGGCATAATTTAGGGTTTGGACAAAATCTCCTTGTAGGATCGTTACTTTTTGTAAATGATGGTTGACAGCTAATAAGTTTTCTTCATTGCAGATCAACGGTTTGACATATTTTCCAAAAGGGACATTAAAGAGTCCTTTGCTATTGACTCTATAAAGTCCATTAAAACAAGTTTTATTGAGAAATAATAACAAAACTGTCTTTTCTAGATCGTCATCGCAGCTGCGAGAATTAAATTCTATTCTTTTATCCAAAAAAAACTTTTGTTGTTCCTCTAGATTTTTAAGTTCATAAAAATCCTGCTGAATTTTTTTAAGCTTGACTATTAATTCCTTGACATTATTTTTAATAACATTATAAGCCATGATTAAATCAGGATTAATGTCATTAATAATAACTTTTTGGACAGAAGAAAAATTATTTAAGACTGAGAATAAAACTGCCCCACCTCCGACAAAAGGTTCAATGTAGTTAAACTGACAATCTTGAGAAATCTGGGAATTAATCAAAGATAGAATATTGGGAACCAGTTGAGTTTTGCCTCCCGCCCACTTTAAAAAAGGTTTGCCGCTAACTGTTTTCCTTTCAGACAAAGAAGTGGTCATTATTCCTACCAGATTATCCTAATTTATTCAATTTACAGCGCAATTCAAGAAAACCCGAAAGGCGGATTTGGTATCAGAAAGGTAAACGGGGCATTTTTTTCAATACTGACTCAATTTGGTTGATTAAATCCAGCAGACGATTGCCATCCACATGAACCTCGCTGGTGGGATAATTGTCGAGGACTTCGATGATTTGAATCTCGTTATCGTTGAGGGCAGAAGTGACTAGGGAACCTCGTAAAGCTTGCCGACTAGCAGCCCGATTGGGGGTGTGGACAATTTCGGCGGCATAATCTAGCAAACTTTCGCCCAAAAAACTATTAAGAAATTTGGAAAGAAAGACTGCATCCACCGCTACGCGACGATTAAGGATTTTACGGAATTCTTCGGGTTTTTGGTTAGCCATCTTTAATTGTGCCGCTAAAGCGGGAGCTAATTCGCCTGTTTCGCTCAATTGCTTTAATTCTGATACCGATACAGACCCTTGGAAGATGTAGTATTTGATGATAGCTGATTCGGCGGCTGACAAAGACTGACAAACACCGAGAAAGATAGATATTCCTAGGGGAAGTAAAAGATTTTTGAACATAAACCAAAGGTGCAAAACAAGCGAAAAGCGGTCGGGATGATTGACTCATTCTAGCGGAATTGGTTGCCGCTTAGGAAAAACTTAAGACGGTGTTGATTATCTAGAGATGAATTTTTTAGTCACCCAACTAGAAGCGGAAAGCTGATAGCTTAATGCTAATCATTAATTTACATTCGCGAGAGGGCAGCGATTTTCGCTAGTTTATCTTTTTCCAAACCGTTGAGATCCTCTAGCTTTAACCATCCTTCCTTTAACAGTTGAGCAAAGACAAAAATTAGGGAAGTATAGCGATAGTCATATTTACCATCAATCTGATGTCGTCGGGCGCTTAGATAATCGTGCATTTGCCAGATATCATCTAAAACCGTGATCTGAACAGACTGTTCTTTAATATGTTCTATTAAAGTGCTAGTTTCTCGCTGATAGGCTTTTTGGAAAGCAGTTTGAGCAATTTCTTGTTCGGTATCTGACCAAATTATTTCACTCACGGGCATGATTTTAGTTTTAGGGATGATAATTTTGGGTTTTTGAGCGACCATGACTCTTGGCTCCGACATCTGTAAGAATGATCGTTTAGTTATTCTTACCTACATCAGAGAGGAAACTGGTGTATTTCCCAATTTTTTAAAGTCAGCTTTTTGATTGTAGAAAAAAAAGAGTTCACTTGACAAGGAACTCTAATAAATTTCATCAGAATTTTTAATGATTTCTTCCAGTAGCTATTTAGCCACGGGCAAAGTTTAATAATTCTTTCGGAGAAGCTAATAAATCGATCGCTACGAAGAAAATTTTATTATCAGGAGTTAGGAGGAAGCGCCATGCCATATTCATACCCACACCCGCACCAAACCAGGGGGTTTGTACTTTTCCCGTCACTTTAATCTGAGTAAAACCGTCATCGGTGGGTTCCACTACACCGCATTCGGGGATTAATTTCAAATTTTGGCATTCTTCGCGGAAAAAGCGATATACTGACTCTTTACCGACGATGGGACGTTGGAAAGGTGGTTGCAGAGCACCGTCAGGGGTGAATAATTCAATTAATACATCAAAGTCATTGGCGTTGAGGTTGTCCATATAGTTGAGGACGGTGGCATTGGTAACGCCTTCAATGCTAACTTTTGTCCGTTCGGCAATATTTTGGGGAGGAACCACGGGTTCGGAAATACGGTTATAATCGCCCAGTTTCTTGGGATCGTAGCCCATATCCACCACACAATTCCGCAGAACGGTGATTTGTTGTCCCGACTCTAATTTTTTAATCCCGTCTAAAACGGCGGTAGCATTAGCAGATAGTTGATAACCCTTGGGAATTGGCGCAACACTGCCATCTTCCATCCATTGTCCTAATTGATACCAGAATCCCAGTTTGATATTAGCAGACCAAGTGCCGTAGGTACGACAAATCGGGGTGTCAGCATGGTTCGCTAAGTCGCACATCACCTGCGACTGTTGCAAGGGTGACATCTGCCGAATTTCATTCATGGTGTTTTCGGCAAATACCATACTAGCGGCGCCGGGGGCGGCAACGGTGATGGTTTTGCCCATTTCTAGGTAGGCAAACCAAATCAAGGCTAGTTGATCTTCGGTATTCAGCTGATTGAAACGCGCAATCGTGGCGGGAACCACATCCGCTGATAGCGTGTTGGGGAAAATGCTCCGCGCTGATTCGATCGTAAACGGCATAGATTCACCTTGAAGTAAAGTTTTGTATCAATTTACTCCCATTCTATCATATTTGCGTACCAAGGCAGCACCGATGGAGAAACTTTCCCAAAAAAGCTGTACTTTAGATCACACTTGCCCGGGATTATCACTAAATCTTAATGGTTGAACAACTGTTCCATCATTTATCTAGGGTTTGCGGCAGCAGCGATCGCTGTTTGAGGATGATTTTTGCTGCTCTAACTCGTTTTGAACCAGAGACTACTCTTGATGCTCCCTAGTTTTTTCTAGGATTTATCACCCCGTAGTAGGCCGTAAATTTGATCCGTATAGTCATAAAACTGAGATTGTCGTTTAATTTTATAATTACGATCTACGGGTAAATTAATTGTTAATTCCCGTTGTATAGTCCCTGGCCTAGCACTCAAAACATAAATACGTTGAGCTAAAAAAACCGCTTCATCCACATCATGGGTAATCATTAAAATACTACACCTAATTTTTTGCCAAATTTCAATTAAATATTCGTGCATTCTTTCTTTGGTTTGTACATCTAAAGCGGCAAAAGGTTCGTCCATTAATAAGACTTTGGGATGACAGGCAAGAGAGCGGGCGATCGCCACCCGTTGTTTCATCCCACCCGATAGTTCTCTAGGATAAGCATTAGCGAATTGAGTTAAACCCACAATATCCAGATAATAACAGGCTACTTCCCAGCATTCTTTTGTCGATAATCCCTGTAGTTTTAAGCCAAATTCAACATTTTTTTGGATCGTCATCCAGGGATAGAGTGTATAATTTTGAAAAACCATACCGCGATCGGCTCCTGGCCCTGTCACTTCAACACCATCAACGGTAATTTTGCCAGAAGTGGGCTGCTCTAAACCCGCAATCATTCGCAACAAAGTTGATTTCCCTGAACCAGAGGCCCCGACCGCACAGACAAATTCAGCACTGTCAACGTGTAAATTAATATCTTTCAGAGCGACCACAGCACCTCGTTTAGTGATGAAAATTTTATTGAGTTGAGTAATTTCTAAGTGCATTAAGGTTCTTCTCTTATCATTAAAATAACTTTACTGGTGACATAATAAACTCTGTGCTTGAGTTTTTAAGTTAACGAGTAATTGACCATTTACAAGTCCACTGCAAAAACAAACGAAAACTTAAATCTAGAGCAAAGCCAATAATTCCTAGGACAATTAAACAGGCAAAAATTTCATCAGTTCTCAGAAATTTTTGAGCCAATAAAATGCGTTTGCCTAACCCATTATCGGCCGCCACCAATTCCGCCACCACTACCAAATTCCAAGCGGCCGCCATATTAACGCGAAAAGTATCAATAATATTAGGAATAATATAGGGAGTAATCACTTTAAATAAAACCTGTTTTCGAGTTCCTCCAAGAGTATAAGTTACTTCGATCAATTCCCGGGAAATAAACTTGACCGCATCCATAATCATCAGAGTATTAAAGAAAATTGTCCCGATAAAAATGAGCATGATCTTTGACGTTTCTCCAATACCCAAATAAATAACCAATAGGGGAATAAAAGCAGGAGCGGGCATATAACGTACAACGCCAATAATCGGTTCCATTAAACTGCGAATACTCGGAAAAGTTCCCATTAAAATCCCCAGGGGAATAGCAAACAATCCTCCCAAAAAAAAGCCCCCAACTACTCGTAAAAAACTGGTAATAGTATCTTGAATTAAAAAGCCCTGTTCTGCTAATTTTCCTAGTGCTTGAATAACGGCTAAAGGAGAAGGTAAAAATACGGATTCAATGCCCGCAAAACTAGAGATTAGTAACCATAAAATAAGCGGGACAATAATAGAGGAAATCATTAAAGTCCACTTTAGGGATTCGGGAATATTCTCGGTAATCCGCCAAAAAGTGCTTTGAGGAAGCGTTTTAGGTGTTGTGGTCATGGGATTTTTAAAAGAAAAGAATAATTTTGATAGCCAATATCACCCAGTTATCAAAAAATTCTTGAGGTCAACTTGTCTCCCTAATCCCTCTTGTAGATAGAGAATTGGAACCTTTAATTTCTCGATCTACAAGAGGGGATAATTAGGCTTTTTTGTCTTGATTTGCCAACACCTTGACAAATTGGGGGTCTAAAATGGTTGTTAGATCGGGGACTTTTTTAATAAAGCCAACTTCCCTCATAAAATCAGCCATTTTTTGAGCGGCAAAGGGCATATTTTTCATGGTTTTACCAGGACTAAACGCTTCTAGGTTTTCTTCTAAGGTGAAAAACTTCGTTCCCTCTTTATATAGGGCTAATTCTTCTGGGCTAATGCCCGCACGCTTGGCCATAATCTCATCGGCTTTTTGGGGATTTTTAGTCATAAACTCTCGAACATCAAACCATGTTTTTACCAAAGCTTGAACCTGTTCTGGCTTTTCTTTGATTAATTTGGCACTGACAACTAATAAATCAGGAATAGCACCAGAAAAAGCTTTAGAACTAATTAATTCTTTAGAACCTTTTCGTTTAAGTGCTGTTGACCAAAAAGGTGGAAACGCACCAACTGCATCTACTTTTCCCGATGCAAAAGCGGCGGCAGCAGCCCCTGTTTCCATGGGTACAATTTGCACATCTTTACGGCTCATTCCTTCTTTTTCTAGGGCTAAACTGAGGAGAAAATCACCGACAACGCCTTCTTCGACTGCAACTTTTTTGCCTTTTAAATCTTGAATCGTTTTAATCTCTTCTGTGACAATAATTTTGTCATTTCCCGACGAGTTATCATTGACTAAAACAGCAACTTGACCATTCACTGCATCTCCTGCAAAAGTGATGGTATCGTTGAGAGTTTGACTATTTCCATCTAATTGTCCAGCAGCTAAAGCTTGCAAGGATTCAAGATAACCATCAAACCATTTCATTTGAACATTAGCCCCATTTTTAGCAAATAATCCCTCTTCTTCAGCGATCGCCCATGGCCACCAACCGGCCCAGTTACTATAACCGATGACAATGGGGACAGTGTTACTCAGAGAAGTACTTGCATTGGGGGTTTGCTGAGGAGCTTGATTACAACTAACGGTCAGGAGTAAGCTACTAAAAAAAACGAGAGGTAAGGAGAAAAAATTGCGCCGTTTCATAGGTAATAGCCTTTAGAGATGACAGCTAGTAAAACAGAAATAAATCTCAAAAACTGTTACTGATTAACAATTCAAAAACCTCGGAGTATTGACTTGGCTTTTTACCCAATTTAACCACTCTTCTAAACCTTCTCCTGTTTGAGCAGAAAGAGCGATAATCTTTACATCGGGATTCATGGAGCGAACATTTGCTTCTAAACGGTTTAAATCAATCTCTAAATAAGGAGCCAGATCTAATTTAGTAATAATCAGACAATCCGCTTCTTGAAACATAATTGGATATTTGAGCGGTTTATCTTCTCCTTCAGTCAGACTTAATAGAGCAACTTTGGCGTGTTCCCCTACCTCAAATTCGGCAGGACAAACTAAATTTCCCACATTTTCCACCAACAATAAATCAAACTCTTTGGGGTTATAATCTTCTTTGAAACGATGGATTCCCCCGGCTACCATTTTGGAATCTAAGTGACAGGAGCGACCTGTATTAATGGCAATCACAGGAACTCCATATTGTCTCAGGCGATCGGCATCTAGTTCTGTAGTCATATCGCCTTCAATAACAGCCATTTTTAATTGATCTTTTAAGGCTGCGAGGGTTTTTTCCAATAACACAGTTTTACCCGCACCAGGACTACTCATCAAGTTTAAACAGGTAATGCCCCACTCGTCAAAATGTTCCCGGTTGTGATCGGCTCCTGCTTGATTGGCATGAAGTAGATTAATTTCTAGGGCCGCGTCAAAAGTTTGGTGCATTTTAATTGAGAATGAATAATTGATCATCGAACTTGTATAAGCGATCGCCCAACTTTGTTTAAGAAACTAAAGAATATTCAATGTGGTCAATTTTTAACTCTCGACCTGAACGAATATCCTCCATCGGTGATCGACAAGTTGGGCAAGAATATTGCTGGCCAATTTGGGGTTGATAATCCTTTTGGCAGCAATGACAATAAGCAATTAGGGGAATATTTTTAATTGCTAATTCCACACCAGCAAGAAAAGTATTGGCAGTTTGAACTTCAAAGGCAAATTGTAAACTGACCGGTTCGACACAGGTAAATTCACCAACCATGAGATGAATTTTTTCAATTTTGAGCTTTTCAGGTTGGCTATCATACCAATCTCGAACTGTCATAATTAACGCTTTAGTCATATCAGTTTCGTGCATAATGTGCTGAAGTGGCTACTTCTTTTCTACTCTCTCTAGGTGCATTTTTTGGGCAATTTCGGTCGTTAACTCTCCTTTGTTATCAGCGTTTAAAGAACAAATTAAAATAGTTAATTCGTCTAAATTTTCATCAGTCATCCAATCCATTAAAAATCCAAGATAATTCCGAACACTTTTTTCGGCTTGTTTGCGACTTTTCCAGACACGCGCCATTGACACGTCATTAGTAATACCAGCGAAAGGTTCATCTGATTCCTCTTGATCAAGATAGGGCAAAGCATTTTCAGCAGCAGCATAAATTTTAGGATCAGATACTAGAGTTAAAACGTAACCTAACCTTTTGTTAATGGGAGTTCCAAATCCTTTGGCCATCGGTGTTTCCTCGCAAATGTGTTACCTCTCTAATTATCGATGCTTTTGTCCTTAAATCCAAGGTTCGTCAACGGCCAGATTGGCTTCAGGATGAATATAACAGGGCTTTCCTTTACGCGGTAATTGACCTGAAATAACCAGATGGGCCAGGGCATCACAAATAACACGGGTAGCCATCAAAGAGGTCATATCACTGACATCATAGGGAGGGGAAACTTCCACCACTTCCATACCACAAATGGGAGCTTTTTGGATAATTTTACCTAATAAAGCTAAGGCTTCACGGGGTAATAAACCGCCCGGTTCTGGCCAACCTGTACCGGGGACAAAACCGGCATCAATGCAATCAATATCAAAACTAATCCAAACGCAATCCGTACCATCTAAAGCTCGTTCTAAGGCAAATTCGGCGGCAGCATCAATGCCTCGTTCTACAATGTCGGTGACGGTCAAAATATTAGTGGCGCGCTCGCGGCAAACTTTAACACCTTGACGGGGAACTTGCCAACCACCAATCCCTAATTGGACGAGATTCTTAGCAGGAGCATTTTTCATATTGGTGGCATGAAACCAGGGGCAAGTGTGCATCCGTTCATCTAAATCCGTTTCCTGGGTATCCACATGGCGATCAAAGTGAATAATACCGACTTTTTTATCCCCTAAATGCCGACAAATACCCCGCACTGTCGGAAAACCAATGGAATGATCACCCCCTAAAATAATCGGCAAGGCACCGGAACTAAAGACATGGGCAACCCCCTTAGAGATTTGATCAAAGGACTTTTCATTATTAGCAGGAATGGTGAAAATATCCCCCAAATCACAGAGCGTAATTTGTTCGCGCAAATCTACCCCTAATTCAAAATTGTAGGGCGTATAAAGAGCCGAAATCCGCCGAATTCCCTGGGGTCCAAAACGAGTTCCGGGTCGGTAAGTTGTCCCCGAATCATGGGGAACACCCACGATTGCCACGTCATAATTGCCCACATTCCGCACATCTTCCAAATAGGGAGCCTTCATAAAAGTATTAATTCCCGCATAGTGGGGTAACTCACCCCTGGAAAAGGTGGGAATACTGCGATCGCGGATACTATCGGCCGCCTCTAAACCGTAGGTTAACCCCTGAGAAACTTCCTGTTGCCAACCGGTTAGGGGCAAATGGCGTTCTTTTTCTAGGGCCTGTTGAGCTTCGGTTAAATCAGGGGGTTGAAAAGTAGATTCCTCGGACATCATTTCACCTCAAAATACAATAACCCGGGAGTCTTCAAAGACACTGCCTCAAAACAGTTATCCTCAAAGTCTCCTGGGCTTTTATCCCGCCGTGTAGCCAGCTTAGATGGAAAAATTTTTTGATCCGCTCATTTAAGACTAGCTTGCTCCTCTCGGACCTGACATTTAAAGACGCTTAAATCGGAACCCTAGAAGCAATTTCTTTGACCCTATACGATCTCAATCAAAAAAAACAGTATCACAGACTACAAAAAAGAGATTTTTTCCGCTTAAATAGGGTCTGCTGAATAAGTCTCTTGCTGGGGTTAGGAGTCGGTCGGGGAATTCAGAATAACAGAATGACCTGATATTCAGCCAACCCTATATAATAAAAAGTATCTCCAGAGAATGATTTTTCCTGTCTCTATGCAACACCCCTCTCTGACTCGCTTTGAACCTGCGACTACTCTTGATGAAATCTATTCAACTACATCTCCTGAACCCCTATTAACTCAGAAGGAAATAGATGCTTTTTATCGAGAAGAAATGAATCGGGTGAGAGGGGAAGATAAAATTGAACGTCTAAAATTAGGGTTAAAACGGGTCATAGATACGCAACAATATTACAAAGCCTGTTTAATGGGACACACGGGGGTAGGCAAATCGACAGAATTAACTCGTTTAATTAATGATCATGAGATTAAACAGCATTTTGAACCCCTGCGATTTAGTGTTTTAAGTGAACTCGATGCGATTAATTTCAGTCCCCTTGATGTGTTTCTCTTTATGGTGGTGGAAATTGTTGAGAAAACCGCTAAAATTTCTCGACAACCCAGTAATGAAAATTTACAAAAGCTTTGGGATTGGTTTAGTTCTGAAGAATTCACCCGCAAGGAAACCAGAGAAAGTCAAATCAAAACGGAAGCAGGAGCGGGAGTAAAGGAAGATTCTTTCTGGAATAAAATTCTCGGACTTTTTGCCTCTCTCAAGGGAGAATTCCGGTTTGCTTCCTCGCGAGAGAAAAAAGTTGTTGAATACCGTCTTTCCCGTTCCAGAGATTTAATTAATATTGCTAATCAACTCCTGAAAGAGTGTAATCAGAACTTACAGGAAACTATGCAGAGAAGCTGGTTAATTATTGGAGAGGACTTTGATAGAGTGTCTGTTTCACGAGAAGCGGTCAGGGATTTATTTTTAAACTGTTCTAACATTTTCAAAGATTTAGACATTCACATCATTTTTAATGTTCCGATTGGATTATATAATTCATCTCCCGGGATTAACCTCACTTTTGACCATAATCTCCTGATTCCCGATACTGCGGTTTTTTGCCAAAAAGATCATACTCCTAACCAAAAAGGACGGGAAGCAGTGAGAAAAGTTTTAGAAGCAAGAGTTAAATCTAATTTATTTGAAGATGGACAAATAGAGCGGGTTATTATTGCCTCTGGTGGCAACATCAGAGATTTATTTTATTTAGTTAGAGAAGCTTCTGATGAGGCAATTGTCAATCAACAAAATCTGATCATTTCTAGTCATATTAGCAGGGCAATTCGCAGTTTAAGAACAGATTATGAAAGACGTTTAGGCCAAAATCCTTATGATACCGATCATGTTAGTTATGGGGATAAGGTTTTATTGTTAAAACGAATTTATGATGCTGATAAAGAGGCACAAATTCCCAATGAGATATTATACGCTTTATTAAATGATCGAGCGATTCAAGAAGTAGATGGAGACGGGGAAAGATGCTTTATGGTACATCCCCTTGTGGTTGATATTTTAAATGCTCAAGGTCATATTCCTACTGCTCCCGATGGAGGTGTCCCCGGTGGTACATCAAGTTAATCAAACTAATCAATCGGAGTTAGAACCGGGTACTATTGCCCATACAGCAGCTCGTTTGCTATTGTGGGGACGAAGACCATCTAGAGGTTTAGCTAGGGTGGAATTTTATGATGAGTTTTCCCGTCAGCAAGTAGTTAGAGAATTAGAAAATAAACTGCAAGAACAAGGCATTATTTTTCATAAAATTGTCTTACCAAGATGGAAAAAACCCTCTTTTGTCTTGAACTTCTTGTTAACACAATTGGCAGAATTGGAGTCGGGAGTATTATCAATTACTGGTTTTGAAACCGCTTTTAGTTCTGATGTTTCCCTAGTAGATGCCTTGCAATTAATTAATTTCAATCGAGAAAATTTAGCTCGTTTTAATCTCCGACAAATTTGGTGGATGACCGATGATTTTACTAACAAAGTTATTCGGTTTATGCCAGATTTAAATTCTTGGTTTTTCCTGCGGTTATCTTTAACAGAAAATTCAACCCAAGCTACCAACTATAATCAGCTATTTACCGATAAAAATACCGTTAATGATCCCTATAATTTACCAGGAACAGCAGTTAACTTTGTTGGTAGAGAACAGGAATTATCCCGGATTAATCAAGCTTTTCAGCAATCTTCCCCAGTGGTTTTAAGTGGGATGGGAGGTTCGGGAAAAACTGAATTAGCTTTACAGTATGCTTGGCAACATAAAGGGGATTATCCTGCGGGTATTTGTTGGATAAATGTCCTTAACAGTGAACCCGGTTTGGCTATTTTATTTTTTGCCAGAGAATACCTGGGTTTAAACATCCCCAATCAGGGAACCTTAAGTGAACGAGTGCGTTACTGTTGGCAAAATTGGCCCGAGGGAAATGCTTTAATTATTTTTGATGATGTGCGTGACTACGACCAAATTAAATCTTATCTACCACCGGTAAAAGAATCTCGTTTTCGGGTTTTGATTACAACTCGCTTTAGTTACTTAGGGGTATCGCTATCAACGATAAACTTAGATGTTCTCACAGCAGCGCAAGCTTTAGATTTACTGCAAACCTACTTAGGAAAAGAACGTCTAACCGCAGAGTTAGAGGCAGCCAAGCAACTTTGTCAGTGTTTAGGATATTTGCCTCTAGGATTACAATTACTAGGCAGTTTTCTGAAACAAGCAACTACTGAAACTTTGGCAAATACCAAGGAAAAATTCCCGAAAAAAGGCTCGGAATATCTCAACTCTGATAAGGAGGAAGTCCGCAGTATTAAAACAATTCTGAATCTCAGTTGGCAGCTGTTAGAAACACAAGCACAAAAATTAGCTCTGTGTCTCAGTTTATTTGCTTCGGCACCTTTTCCCAAGCACTTAATCATCAGTTTATTTTCTGATGAAGCTAAAGACGAGATAGAAAAATGGTTAACCGATAGCTTGGTTAAGCTTAATTTGCTGAAATCTTTAGGCAATGAATGGTATCAACTCCATCCCCTCATCCGTCTTTATTTACGGGAAAAATTAGAAGGTTCCGAGATAGCCAATACCGCAAAAAGTCGTTATTGTACGGTGATGACAGATACATCGAGAACAGTCCCCCAAACTCCTACTCTAGATATTATTCAAAATCTGACTCCCTTAATTCCCCATGTTGAACAAGCTGTCAGGGAATATCCAGAATATATCGCTGATGAGGATTTATTGTGGTCCTATACCGGTTTAGCTAGTTATTATAATGGACAAGGATTGTATGCTATTGCTGAACCTTACTGTCAAGCTTGTTTAACCGCAACTCGAACCCGTTTAGGAGACAATCATCCCCAGGTGGCAGCTTCCCTCAACAATTTAGCACTATTGTACTATTCTCAAGGCAGATACCCAGAAGCGGAACCTCTCTATCTAGAAGCATTAGATTTGAGAAAACGACTCTTAGGAGACAATCATCCCCAGGTGGCACTTTCCCTCAACAATTTAGCAGAATTGTACCGTTCCCAAGGCAGATACCCAGAAGCAGAACCTCTCCTTCTACAAGCATTAGATTTGTCTAAACGACTCTTAGGAGACAATCATCCCCAGGTGGCAGCTTCCCTCAACAATTTAGCAAACTTGTACAAATCCCAAGGCAGATACCCAGAAGCAGAACCTCTCTATCTAGAAGCATTAGATTTGCATAAACAACTCTTAGGAGACAATCATCCCCTTGTGGCAACTTCCCTCAACAATTTAGCAGCATTGTACAAATCCCAAGGCAGATACACAGAAGCAGAACCTCTCTATCTAGAAGCATTAGATTTGAGAAAACGACTCTTAGGAGACAATCATCCCGATGTGGCAACTTCCCTCAACAGTTTAGCAGAATTGTACAGTTCCCAAGGCAGATACCCAGAAGCAGAACCTCTCCTTCTAGAAGCATTAGATTTGTATAAACAACTCTTAGGAGACAATCATCCCCATGTCGCACAATCCCTCAACAATTTAGCAGCATTGTACGATTCCCAAGGCAGATACCCAGAAGCAGAACCTCTCTATCTAGAAGCATTAGATTTGAGAAAACGACTCTTAGGAGACAATCATCCCGATGTGGCAACTTCCCTCAACAATTTAGCAGGATTGTACAGTTTCCAAGGCAGATACCCAGAAGCAGAACCTCTCCTTCTAGAAGCATTAGATTTGATAAAACAACTCTTAGGAGACAATCATCCCAATGTGGCAGCTTCCCTCAACAATTTAGCATACTTGTACAAATCCCAAGGCAGATACCCAGAAGCAGAACCTCTCCTTCTACAAGCATTAGATTTGATAAAACAACTCTTAGGAGACAATCATCCCGATGTGGCAACTTCCCTCAACAATTTAGCAGCATTGTACGATTCCCAAGGCAGATACCCAGAAGCAGAACCTCTCTATCTAGAAGCGATTAAGATTGCTACCCAAGTATTAGGGGAAAATCATCCCCATACCAAAACCCTTTATCAGAATTATCTGAGGATGTTATCGCAATTACCCGAAGCAGAATTAAGACAACGGTTTCCTCTTCCTCATCCGTTGAACCCAAAACCACCTCATCCCTGAAAACAGCTATTAGGAAGATTGATACAAGGGTTTCTGATATTGTTAATTTTACCCTTTTATAGCCTCTGGTTAGGCTTGCGGTGGTTGCTGAGGAGACTGGGTTTCTAAGGAAACTTCAATGGGGAGTATTTGATGCTTGAAAAGAGGGTCTGCATACGCACGGATTTTCCACTATGAATATAATATCATGTCAAGAGGATTTTGTCAAGAGAAATTTTGACAAAATCCAGAAAAACGTAGTGGACTGTTTCAGCTAATTTGGTGTATTAGAAAAATGCTATAAATTCTATAATCTAAGACTTTAAGCCGAAATCTATTGCCCTATTTTGCGTTAGACAGCAAAAATTTCCGCTTTAACTTCAAGCTAACAATCCGTCCTAACGCACCACCTGTCATCGACTGTGGTTGGTGTGATTGAATGATGGACTATGATTAGGTATCTAGTTAAGACCATTGGAAAATAGGGTTCGTAGGCGCAAGGATTTTCCATTATGAATATGGTATCATGTCAAGTCGCCTTTGTCAAGAGAAATTTTGACAACATCCAGATTTAGTAAAACGTAGTTAGACAGCAAAAATTTCCGCTTTGACTTGAAGCTAACAATCCGTCCTAACGCACCACCTATCATCGACTATAATTGAATTAATCACTGATGACTGATAACTGATTAAGTAGGTGGGTGGAATTAAATATAAGATGAACGTAGGTTGGGTTGAAGTATGAAACCCAACGCCCGCATGGGTTACGAAGTGCGCTAAGCAAGGAATAAAACCATGAATACTAAAGAGAGACTATTACAAGAGATTGAACAAGCACCGGATTCTTTAATAGAAGAAACTTTAAACTTCCTACTTTCAGCACAAGCTAGTTATGCTAAATCTGAAAGTAATGTAGGGGATGCAATATTAAAGCTTCTGGAAGATATACCATTAGACAATGACGACTTAGAAAAGTTGCCTACAGATCTTGCTAATCAACATGATCATTATCTTTATGGAGTTCCCAAATCTTAAGCAAAGCCGAAACTCAAGTTTCTAGCATTATAGCAATGAAAACAATCTTTGCAGACACATTTTATTGGGTTGCTCTCATTAACAATCGTGATGATTGGCATGAGAAAGCTATAGAAATGACAAGGAAACTCCAGCAGGTAACAATAGTGACAACCGATGAAGTCTTTATTGAAGTTTTCAACAATCTATCTGCTTATGGAATGTCAGTTAGACGAAAAACCTTACAAGTTATTAGAGGCTTACAAAATAATCCCCAAATCTTAGTTATACCCCAAACTCATCAGACGTTCCAATCAGGATTAGATTTATATCAAAATCGTCCAGATAAAGATTACAGCTTAACAGATTGTATATCCATGCAAACAATGCGCCAAATGAATATAAATGAAATTCTTACCCACGATAAGCATTTTACACAAGAAGGATTTTTCATTTTATTTCAAAATATAGAGTTACATTAGATTTGAGAAAACGACTCTTAGGAGACAATCATCCCGATGTGGCAAGTTCCCTCAACAATTTAGTACACTTGTACGATTCTCAAGGCGGCTGCTCAGAAGCGGAACCTCTCTATCGAGAAGCGATTAATATTTTCAGGGAAAGATTATGGGAAAATCATCCCCATACCCAAATATATATGGAGAATTTTGACATCCTCACCGCCGTAAACGGACGGTGATTCCTCACCACGCCACCTTTTTAGGATGGTCGTTGAATGGGGTTGACGCAGATAGCGAAAAACGCTTAATTGCTTAAGTCTGACTCTTTCGACCCGTCCGTTTTGAGTGTCCGGATGCCCTCCGGCCACTTTGAACAAGTCGAAAAAATCTCATGTTCAACCTTATTTCCTAGAAAGTTTTACTC
>MTBT01000129.1 GCA_002282935.1 Microcystis sp. LSC13-02
AAACTAATACGCGCCGGCGTGAGATTCCCTCTGGTTTGGTTGGATACGTCCTGCCAGATCAAGGAAACTCGATGAACCAAGAATCCCTCGCATGAGAGCGATGGGAGTGTCAATGCGGTCGCAATTGCTCCAAAAGTAAAAAGTGTCATCGGGATCGATTTCACACCAGCAATGATTGCCAGAGCCGAAAAAAAGCTAGAAGAATTAAATATCGAGAATATTGACCTAATTAACGCCGATATAGCTGCCATTGACTTTGCCGAGTCTAGTTTCGATCTGATTACCTGTTCTATGGCGATTGCACTTTTCCCCGATATCCCGCAAGTGCTGGCAAAATGGTATCAATGGTTAAAAAAAGGCGGTTCGGTCGCAACGCGCTCGCCTATCGGCTGCCGAAATTGCGACTCTAGTGAACAATTATCGCCGAGAAATCGAGAAAAATGCCACCGATCGGGGAGTATGGCAAGATGCAACCACTTTTTTTGTCACTGCTAGTAAAAGTTAGAAAAAGATCATGAGTCAAGTTAAAACCATCTCTGGACGAGCTTTACCCTTGCGAGGCAACGATATTGACACCGATCGCATTATTCCGGCTCGTTTTTTGCGTTGTATCACCTTTGAAGGTTTAGGAGAACAAGTGTTCGCCGATGATCGAGCCGCTTTACAGGGGAGTCATCCTTTCGATCTACCCCAGTACCAAGGAGCGAAAATTCTGGTAGTCAATGGTAATTTCGGTTGTGGATCTTCTCGGGAACACGCACCGCAAGCAATTTTACGTTGGGGAATTCAAGCAATTATCGGGGAAAGTTTCGCCGAAATATTTTTTGGCAATTGTATCGCTAATGGGGTTCCCTGTGTCACTGCTGAGGCAAAAACCATCACCCATTTACAGGATTTAATTACAGCTAATCCCGAAATTCCCGTCGATCTTTCCTTGACAACTATGACGGTGGAATGGGGGGATTTTGTCGCTACCGTGTCTATGAATGAAGGTTCCCGACAGATGTTAATAGAAGGAGGTTGGGATACCTGCGGACAGCTGTTACAAAATCTCGATCTGATTCAATCTACCGCGCAAAAGTTACCCTATTTAAGTTTCGTTTAGAGAAACAATCTAGGGTGAGGGTGCGTTAGTAATAGATTAACGTACCCTGGCAGGGATTTTGGTTGAATGCAGCGGCTGTAAATATTAAAAAATCTGTCCTATGACTAATCCTGATCATGATCTCCAAAATATCCAAGAACCGATTTTAAACGCTCCCGAAGATGTGCGAAAAATCATCGATCGAGTTTTAAAATTGGAAAGAGATAAGTTATACCAGCGCAATCCTCGCAATATCAATGATGATGTTTTAACGATTATTAAAGAAGTAATTCAATAATCAGTTATCAGTTATCGGTTCACTGTTTACTGTTCACTGAAAAAACTTCCCCATCATCCCCTGTCTCTAAATATGAAACTACTATCAATAAAGTTATGTAATTTTCGACAATTTTATGGTAAGACTCCTGAGATACATTTAGCAGCAAGTTCTCGCAATACAACGGTAATTTATGGCAATAATGGGGCAGGAAAAACAACCATTTTAAATGCTTGTACTTGGGTGCTTTATGAAAAATTTACGGCAGCTTTTGCCGAACCAGAGTTATTAGTTAATAAACGGGCAATTACAGAAGTCAGCACGGGAACCTCCATAGAATGTTCAGCAGAAGTGAACTTTGAACATGAAAATAAACGCTATCAGGTAAAACGAAAATTTTTCGCCTACCAAGATGTAAATAGTAAAATTCAATACGGTCAAAATAGTTTATATATGCTCTACGCTGGTGATGATGGCAATTGGTACGCACCCCATCAACCCCCGGAGGATATTATTAATCAAATTTTACCCGAAAGTTTACACCGTTATTTCTTTTTTGATGGGGAATATATCGATCATCAATTTCGCAGTAGTAGCCAAGGTAAAATCGCAGAAGATACAAAGGAATTATTGGGAGTTAAAGTATTAGATAGAGCGATCGAGCATTTAAAAAAAGCTAGAAAATCTTTACAAGATGAACTTAAAGATTTAGGTGAATCGGATTTAAAAAAGTTATTAAAACAGGAAAGTAAAATTGAGCAGGATTTAGAAAAGTTAACCCAGCGTCAGCAGGATATTATTACCCAGTTATCCCAGCAGGAAGAATTAAAAAAAGCCTTGACTAATCGCTTATTAGAGTTAAGTGGTGCCGAGGAATTAAAACAGTTAAAAGAAAAATTAGAACAACAGGAAAGAAATCTGCGGCAAGATTTAGTCAGAACTAAGGATAAGTTAAAGAAATTAATTTCCCAGCAAGCTTATCAAGTCTTTTTAAAAGAAATTAATCAAAATTTTCAGCAATTAATTGATCGCCTACGACAACAAGGGGAATTACCCAGTGGTATCAAACAGCAATTTGTCCAACAATTATTAGAGGGGAAAAAATGTATTTGTGGCCAGGAATTACAGGAGAATAGTCAAGCTTATTTACAGGTACAAGACTGGATGAATAAAGCAGGAATGGCCGATGTGGAAGAAGCGGCCATTCGCTTATCTTCCACAGTCAAAGAAATGGATAAACGGAGCTTAGATTTTTGGCAAGAAGTGGATAATTATCAAGCTAATATTCACCAGTGGCGCTTAGAATTATCTTTGGTAGAATCAGAATTAGATGAAGTTCGGGATAAATTTCGCCATTATCCCGATGAAGATATTAAAAATCTGCAATCTCGCTTAGATGCGATCGAGGATTCCCTAAAAGATTTACGCTTGGAACAGGGCAGCAATAAAAATCAACTAGATATCTATGAAAAAGAGTTAGAATCCCTGCAAAAACAAGTACAAAAACAGCAACAAAAAGAGGCAAAATCTAATTTAGGACAACGACGTATTTTAGCGACTCAAGAGGCAATTAATCGCATTAGTGAGGTAAGACGGAGATTAGAAAATCAGTTTCGTTTGTCCTTAGAAAAACGGGTACAGGAAATCTTTAACTCAATTTCTTTTACTCCCTATATTCCCCGTATTAGTCCCGATTACGAGGTAAGATTATTAGAAAATACCACAGGATTCGCCATTCCCGTGGCAGCTTCCACCGGAGAAAATCAGATTCTCAGTTTATCTTTTATCGGGGGAATTATCGATCGAGTGCGAGAAGGTCGTCAGAAAAATACTTTGATGGGAATTGATAGCAGCACTTTTCCTCTGGTGATGGATTCCCCTTTTGGTAGTCTCGATCATATCTATCGTCGGCAAGTTGCGATCGCTATTCCTAAATTAGCCAATCAGTTAATTGTTTTAGTGACAAAAACTCAATGGAGAGGAGAAGTAGAAACCGAGATTTCTCCCTATATTGGTAAAGAATATGTGTTAGTTTATAATTCTCCGAAAGCGGATTGTCAAGAGGATTTAATTAATCTTCATGGTGTTGATTATTCTCTGGTGAAACGCAGTCCTAATAATTTTGAATATACGGAAATTATCGAAGTTAATCGATTCTAAATTTTAACTTCTAATAAAACGATCGATTGCTGTGTTCATTACCCCAACACGACTGGATAATTCCACAAGTTCCGTGGTGACAATATTATAATCCCCTAAATATTTCTGGAGATTAGTTCCCTCTTGTTGATGAGCAATTTCTACCAACCTTTCCTCTCGCAATTCTTGCAAATGATCGAGGATTTCTTCTAAAGCATCTTCGAGGGGAGGTAAGGGAAGAGGAGGATTATTTGTTTGCAAAGCTTGGGTTAATTGCGTCAAAGCTTGGGTTATTTGTTGCGTGAACAGACTCAGATTAGGATGGGGAGGACTACCGCGATATTGTTCCAATTCCGTCAATAAAACTGTCACCCCGCGACCAAAACGGGGAATATAATTACTTAAAGTGATTGCTGGTTCCATTTGTGCAAAGGGTGTGCTAGGATCATCAATTAATCTTTGTAGGGCCGTTTGCATAGTTGCATTTGCTCGTCGAGCTTTATCGCGATAGGAAGATAAACTTGCAGTTTGATAGGATGATTCTCCTAAATAAACTGCCATAACTGACTGAAAATATATTTGATTAGCTTCTAATGCTTTAATGGCAGCGAGGGAAAAAAGTTCATCTTCATTAAACCGTAAAAAACCGAAGGAAAGTGCAAAAGCTAAAGCACTACCGATTAAAGTGTAAACTATTCTGATATACTCTAAATTAATTCCGTCATTGCTGACATCGAGACGACTGATGATTAAAGCAAAAATTGTGATAAAAAATACGGCTAAACTATAGTGAAATCGCACCAAAGCTAAAGCGATCGCTATAGAAATCACCCCAATAATTTCTAACCAGATCGAATTATCTATAATTGGCAACAATGCCAAAACAAAAAACGAGCCTAAAATCGTACCAAACACCCGATTAAAAAAGCGTTGAAAAGTCAAGCTAAAATCTGGTTTTAACACAATAACTAAGGTTAAACCAATCCAAAAACTATGGGTAATCCCTAGCTTATTGTAAATCAATACTCCTAGCGCACTTCCCAAACCCAAGCGTAAACCGTGACGAAATAGGGGCGATTCTAGATTAAAATTAGATTTTAATGGTTGCCACCAAGCTTTTTCTTGACCGTACTCTTTTTCTATCCCTTCAAAGTTCCGCTGCCAAGTATTTTTTTTATCTGAAAAGTCCTCGCTTTGCCGCAAATGTTGCGCTGTTTCACTGGCTATTTTTAGCTGTTTAGATAATTTTTTTAAACGATTATTTAATTGCGAAATTGCCACATAACTGCTATAATCATCCTGAGCATTTTCTAAAACTTTAGCTTGCAGATTTTTTTGTTGCTCGATCGCCTTGAGTAATAACTGCAAGCGCTCACAATCCGGTTGTTTATTTTTACCCAAAATTAACCCGGCAATATCTTCGCTAATTTCCGCCACTTGCACGAGAATATCTTCTAATAAAATACCCACCGTGGTCAGTTGTGGCAAGGGATGAAGATGAAGCAATTCTCGCAGTGCAATTAAGCTGGTGTTAATGCGATCGCTATCTTCAATCAAGACGATTAACAATTCCCGCAGCTCACTCTTTCCCCAACGTCCCCGACGCGTCAAGGTGACAGTTTTCCTAGAACGGAGCAACAGTTGCCGGATTTTGTTAAAATATGGCTCCTCATTAGCATTAGAACGAGAGTGTAAGGGCAAAGAGCGGAGACAAGTGGCGATACCCTGAAAATTTTCCGCCGTTACCTGACGTAAAGGCTGATTAGGGCGAAAAGGCCAGATAAACAGGGCTAAAAAAATTGTCCATCCCCCTCCCAACACAGCGATTCCGGCCCGTTGTAAAGCGACGACAATATCTCCCGATGGCAAAGAAACAGCAAAAAGCAGCAATAAACTAATTACTACCCCAGCTAACGCCCCATTTTCCCCGTAAACCGTCAAATAACCCGCTAGAAACAACCCGCAAAAAACTATCACTACGGTCAATCCTAACCAAGCACTGGCTAATGTGCCGATAATCAAAGCTAGAGCCATCCCAATAGTCGTAGCGACTAGGGTTTTCGCTCTCAGGCAGTAAAGCCCCCCCACATCGGCTAAAATCAAGGTTTGAGCCGCTAAACCCACCATTAAACCCAATTTCGACTGATCTAAAATATCACCGATAATAATCGGGACTGCGATCGCTAATAAAGTCCTAATCCCCCGCTCGATCTCGATATCGCCACTAGGACGCAATAAAAAACCAAATCGCTGAAGTAGCATATAGCAGTTATCTTAATGGTGAGGTACACAGTTTTCGTTTTCGGGAGTCAGTATTCTCCGAGTCACCTGATTAGGTAACGATTTCTCCCCTGACTCCTGACTTGAAAGAGGGTGTAGGGTGTAGGGTGTGGGGTGTAGGGAAGGAAACCTCTTTCATCTGTGGGGGTGAAAATTTTTTCATCGGGACTGACTCCTAACTCCTCAATTCTGCTCTATTAGGGCAGCCAACGGGGTTTAAAACCGGCGTTGAGTTCTTGAGGTAAAATTTTCGGGATGCTATTGGGACTGAATTGATCGGGGAGTGGTAATAACCAGAGACGACCATCGGCAATGCTCGACCCCTCCCCGGTGACTAAATCATTTCTGACTCCAAAGGGTGTGGTTGCTAACTGATCAAATAATAAGGCCACGCCATCGGGAGACATACTCATATGCACGTCACGATAATTAGGTAAAGCCAGCAGTGGCATCATTTTACCCGTTTTTAGCTCAATAATTCCTAAAAATGGTTCTTCTTTCACTTTGCCATCGCTGCCCATGACCAGATCGCTTTTCAGACAGTAAAGGGTTTTTTCTTGTCGCGGTTCAAATTCACAGCTAATAATCGGATTAGCTGTTCTTAATAGTAGTCTTGACTCTCCCTGATCGTTGAGCAGAAATAGCGATCGCTGATTATCCGGTTCTGATTTCACCATTAATTTTTGGCGACCATCCCGGGAAAAAGCGAGGATTTTCTCGTAGGTAGGCAAAAATTGCGGTTTTCCCGCTTGGACATCCAAAGGAATCATCGCTACCCCTCCCGTTTGACTGACAACCGCTTTTTTACCGTCGGGAGATAGTAAAAAATTATCCCCTTGCATTCCTAACGGTCGCGATTGTCCATCATCGCTGATTACCCATAAACTGGCATCCCCCGGATTCCCATGATTAATTCTCTGCACGATTAGGGTTTTGCCATTATCTGAGAGATTAAAGCGAAGATTTTGATAGGTTTTCGCATCTAAAAACCTTTCTATACGACCACTGGGCAAATTTTGACCATGTTCGGCATGATTTAACCCCGTGGTAATCGTGTAAAGTTGCTGTTTTGGGGTGTCTCGTCCTAAGTCAGAGCGATCGAAGGCCGAGAATAAAATTCTCTCCCCCCTCGGATAGATTTGAAAATCCGTGACCACCAGATCCCCAGGGGTAAGGATGGTTTTTTTCAGTTCTGTGACGTTATTTGCCCCCTGAATGATATTACAGACGATTAAACGACCTCTTTCCTCTTGGTTGACTCCAATATAGGCAAAAGCTCGATCGTGGCTGTAAAATTCGCCGATAAAGTCCTCACCTTGAGCAATAGGTAACTTTACTTGATATTTTTTGCCGTAGATCGGCAATTCCGTCAAGGTATAGGTCAAGCGATCGCCAGCCCAGCTAATTTTACCCGGCAAGGGAGGATCGATCACCAAGCTGGTTTCTATGTCGGAACGGTCAATCGGTCGATTAAAACTTAAAGTAAAATAATTGTCCCTAACGCCGATTTTTCGCCCTTGCCAGCTAAAATTCTCCCCTCGGGTAGGAACTTGATTTCCCTGGATCAAAATCGACGATATCGCCGCAATTAAAGCCAAAATAGTCCCTAACACTAAGCGATCAAACCAAGCTAATCTTTTCATACAGTTATTTTAGCAATCAGCTTTCAGCTTTCAGGATTTATTTTTACATCAATTAGCCAGTTTTCTAGTTATGGTGGTAGGCAAAAGCGGAGACTAACTGCGATCGCCGATTCTTTTTGCGATCACCAATTGTCTTGTTCTTGATCTTAAACAGCCTTTGACTTACGGGAGAATATTCACAGATTGACATTCAGCTAGGTATTAAAAACTTAATTCTTGGTCAACCATCAGGAGAAAGTCAAAAATCTTTGAAGCGTTGGTTAAATAATCGAGTAGCGACCGTCTAACAAATCACTGCACCCGACCTGCTGCTATATTTTAACAACTTCCAAGTTTACTGGCGGCGAGTGAGTTCAGCCGTTATCTAGCTGAAGGCTGACGGCTATTATCAGCTTTAGTAATGATTCTCATCGGTTTTTTCAATCGAATAAATAAAAACGCCCCCAAAAAGGAAGCGTTTTTTAACTTATCATGAGGACTTAGCAAAATGTGTGCAGAGTTAGAATGCGGATGTTGGATGGGGATCCAGCATCTGTTTATTTTTAACCACCGATCGCCGGTCCAGTCAAGGCCATGGGGATAGCATCACCGGAAGCTAAATCGAGGGGGAAGTTTTGACATCCTCACCGCCGTAAACGGACGGTGATTCCCAAACCTCACGATTTAGGTTTCTGCTTCTTTCCCTTGCGGGGTTCCGCTATTTGGTAAATGCGCTAGTATTTAACGGTAAAGCCGTCGTAGAACGACGGGGTTTCAGACCCAAAATTTTCGATGAGCGTTGCGTTCGTGCATTACTTCAAAACCAATGTTAGCGCGGTTGATCACATCCGCCCAAGTTGCGATCTCGCGTAGCGAGCGCGTTGCGACCGCACGTCCCAGGGAATCAATAATCGACTGGTTAAAGTTGAAACCGTTGAGGTTAAAAGCCATGCTTGAGATACCCTGGCCGATAGGATAGATTAGGAAGACAGCAGTAGCAGCGGATACAGGTGCGGAATAAAATAACTCAGCCAATTAATTGGGTATATATGTAGCAAAGATTACTTTGCAGTATATGTTCAAGTATATTTATAGGCACTGCGATTGTGTCCCTTTTTTGGGTTTATTTATTTCAAAAATTATCTCTTTATTTGTATATTTTTAAACTTGTATAAAATTGATTTAAGTTTTGTAAAAAGTAGTTGACAAAATCCGATCGAGATCAAGGATCACCCTATCCCTAAGGTTGACAAAATATGGTAAAGTAGGCTGAGTAATAAAACTTATCACTAAACTACTATCAGTGACAAGTGCCAAATTTACCACCAGAAGGCTCAATATAACTATGTCCAAACGGTTTAAATTCGACTCCTCCGAGATGATTTATCTCACCGATAAACTGATGAATGCGGCCAGCAATCGTTACTCGATCGTCGTGCAAGTCGCTAGACGGGCCAAACGCGTCCGCTACGATACCGTAGAAAATATCGATGACCCGATGATTAAACCCGTCCAACGGGCCCTGATGGAAATGACCGACGAATTAACCGAACCGGAATTATTACGCGATTAATCCCCTAAAATTGCCTGGAACCCACCCCTACATTTCATCGGGGTTGATACCCAGTGATCTTAGTCTTTCCGCTAGTCGTTGGGCTTTTTGTTCCGCTTCCTGTTTAGCCAAACGTTCTTGCTGGGCGATCAAAAGTACTTGAGCGGCGATCGCCGCAGCTGCCCTCGCCCTTTCCTCTGCGGTTAAATAGCGATTTCCCGATTGATCATAATGATTGCCGGTTCGTCGGGATTGCAATAAATCCCCATATCTACACCAAAATACCAGTCGTCCCGCTCCATCCAAATAAATGCTAATAAACTAAGTAATAGATTGGGAATATCGTTGGTGTAACTGGTTATCCACGGGTGTTTCGTTAGAACAGGGCAATTCTTCGGCACTGGGAAGAAGGCGATTTTTATTGTAGGAAAGGTTAACCATAGCGATTGTTTTGACTAGGGAAATTACCAAGTATTCGGTTGAAAGTCAGCATCATTAATAATGGCCACCGTATCCCCGGAGGGTTTAATCACAAATAGTCCTTTTTTATAAGCGTATCGATCGATCCCCTCGTTGATTTCAATTCCCGCCACCGCACCGTAAGCTCGATAGTTTTGATAATGGGGAAAAGCGATTTTAAAACGAGTCAATTTTTCAATAAATTCATCCACATCATCTTTAGATAATCTCGATTTACATTCCACCACCACGAGATCGGTATCATCGACGGCTAGGATATCAATTTCCATGGCGATGCCTTGACGTTTGACTCTAGCGCGGGGATAAACTTCCTTAATATCGATGCCTTTTTCCTGAAAAAGCCGTAAAACCGCCGGTTCTACCAATTCTTCCACAAATCGACCCCAGCGAGTGGTGAGACTATCTACCGCTTTGCTGGTTCGTTCAACCGTCCGTTTCAGTTCTGCCATCGAGCGATCGCTTTCTAGTTTAGATTCGGCGAGGAGGTTCTCTATTTCGACTCTATGGCGATCGTATTCCGCCTTCGATTCGGCAGCCCTGCGATCATATTCCGCCTTAGATTCGGCAGCCCTGCGATCATATTCCGCCTTGGATTCGGCGGCACGGCGATCGAACTCCTCGGCGGAAGCGCGGAATAGCTGGTAAATATCCTCAAGGGTTACAGGTTCACTCATAACTTACATCCAAAACACCCACCATCATTTTAGCGATTCGATCGAGAAGCTCGACGAGAGCGAGAGAGCGAAATCGAGAGAAATATTAAGAATTATTGAAAACACTTGACAAATGTGCGGGGGGGGGTAAGGTTTTTCTGGAATTTACTTGGTTCCAAAACTTGCATAACTCTCTTCTGTCAATCTTTGACAAAAGAGAGATAATCCTTACAACGCTCAAAGAGCTTGATTTTAGATGAAACTAACGATTATGGGCATTTTATCTGGGGTTGCCTTCGCGAGTCTGGGCATCTCTGGCATTGCAGAAGCTTTTCAACTGATTCCTTCTGGTCTTAGTCCTGGTAATCAGTATCGCTTGGTATTTGTTACGGATGGCACGATTCAAGCAACAAGCACTGACATAAATACCTACAACACCTTTGTTGACAATGAGGCGCACACCTCAACAATATTAAATGACGCTTTTACGAATGTAGGAATCGACCCTGCTAGTATTACTTGGAAGGTGATCGGTTCGACAGCTAGTGTGAATGCGATCGACAATACCTCAACCAATACAGTTGACACGAGTGTCCCTATCTATGGTCTAGATGGCAAACTGATCGCCTTCGGTAACTCCGACCTGTGGGATGGCGATATCTGTCCCCATATACCGGCGGCTGGCATCATTTGTCATGATGGTGGTATTTCGATGTCGCAATCTGGTCATTATTTATTCGGTGATGTGTGGACGGGGACTTTATCTTCGGGAGTTGCTTGGTCGGAACCTAATTTAGGTCCACTTGGGTCGGTACCAGTAACTATCGGATCGAGCTATGGAACGAACGTAACTTGGATTCGTTATGGGAGCGATTTTGGTCCAGGGTTTAACGGTCCGGTAGCATTCCGCCCTTTGTACGGGATCTCCTCGGTGCTGACCGTTCCCACCGCGACGACCACCCCAGAACCCTCTAGCCTTCTCGGTTTTATCACCTTGGGCGGTTTGATGCTAGGGGGTGTCGCCCGCAAGACACGGAAGTAATGCCCGCTTCGGGAGAGGAGGCGAGGGTTTCCTCTCTCGAAGCGGAGGTTTTCGATACTTTATTTGGTATCATCAAGTAAGAGAAGCTTGATTTATGTTGGTACAGAAATGATGAATCAAAAAATTACTGCTATTTTCAATGGAGAAGCTTTTTATCCTACTGAAACCTTTAATCTTAAGCCGAATACTAAAGTAAAATTGACGATTGAAACTCAATTAATTGATGAAGATCAATTGCAAATAATGGCAGATGATCTGGATATTTTAGGAGAAATAGCTACCATTAATCAGGAGTTTATGGTCTCTGAAATGGACGGTTTGTAGAAAATGACTATCGCAAGAGGTGAAATTTATTTCGTTAATCTTAACCCGATTCAAGGAAAAGAGCAAGCAGGAACTAGACCAGTTTTAGTATTATCTATTGATGTGATCAATCAGTTACCCTTAGTGGTGATGGTAGTGGTGGGGACGAAAGGAGAAAATATTCGCCAAGATTATCCGACTAATGTTCGCGTTTCGACTGATGAAAGTGGGCTTCCTTTAGAAACAGTCTTTCTTGGTTTTCAAATTCGTTCAATTGATAAAAATCGCTTCCCCTCGGCACCAGTTGGGAAACTATCCGAAGAAAAAATGCAAGAAATTGAAACGGCAGTCCGATATTGCCTAGTATTGTAAGGAGATTTTATATTTTTGGTACGGCGTTTATCCATAGCTCCTGCAAGCGTGGTGTTTGATTGATGCCAATTCTAGCAGATAGCCTCGAGGCGCTTTGACCAAGGCAGTCCTGGCATCGATAACCACAGCGCTCAACTTCCGCGAGAATGCTAATATAAAAAAGCTATTGGCTAATTTTTTCCTATTTTAACTTGCAATATGCTCCCGTCTAATCTCGATCGCATCGTCGAACGCCTCAAACGTCGTACCGATCCTAAGCAAAAATACGAACAATTACTAGCTTTTGCTAAAAAACTAGAACCAATACCAGAATCTGCCAAAATACCCGCTAATAAAGTTCATGGCTGTGTATCCCAAGTTTATATCACTGCCGACCTCGAAAATGGCCAGGTTTGGTACAAAGGGGATTCCGACGCACAATTAGTCAAGGGTTTAGTTGCTTTGTTAATCGAGGGGTTAAATGGACTGACTCCCTCGGAAATCCTGCAAGTTACCCCGGATTTTATCGAACAAACTGGTTTAAAAGTCAGCCTTACTCCTTCCCGCGCCAACGGATTTTATAATATTTTCCAATTAATGCAGAAAAAAGCTCTCGGTTTTCAGTTGGGAATGTCCGCTTAGATGCCTAGTTTTCCGGTTCCGGCTCCTTTGATTCGGGAATCTCGCAGTTTTGGAAACGAGTATCCACCAGCGAACGCGTACAGCCCCAATTACTCGGTATTCCCGACGGCCAACCCATCCGCAAAGCTTCCGGACAGATGGCCATCACCGTTAACTGACAGTCAATTAACTGAAAACCCTCTTTCTCACACTGTTTGAGACTGTGTTTGAGGATAGAATCATTGTTAAATTCGATGGTTTTATTGCACTGAATACAGACCAAATGATGATGGTGGTGGGGATAGGGTTGATTGAGTTCGTAGTGTTTATGACCTTCGGCCAATTCCAACTCCCGCAAAATTCCCATCCGCGACATCAGTTTAACACTGCGGTAAATTGTCGATAAACTAATTCCTTCCCCCCTTTTGTCCAGCAATTCCTGCAATTCTTCGGCACTGAGATGATTGCCTTTCGGTAAATTCTGGAAAACGTGCAGAATTTTCTCTCGCTGGGGAGTTAAGCGCCACCCCCGCGCGTTGAGTTCCGCTTTCAGGGAGGAAGCAGTGTAGGCAGACATAAGCGATCGACTCTCAATAAAAGCTATTTAATTGACAATGATAGTCGTTTCGGCGAGCCATTGGCAACAATTTTAAGTAGTTGAAAATTCCCCCCACACTCAAGTATTGTAAAGTTTTGTAAAAAATGTGTGCAAATAACAGCAAACAACTGCTAATGTGGTTAGTGCCAGTTTACCTTACAGTTGAAATTATCAGATTATGTCAAGAAAAAGGGGATCAGTTATGACACTGCTGGGAGAATGTGGAATCGAGGGCAGTTACAAGGAAAACGTCTGTATTCAATAAGACGAAGAACAAGAAAAACGGAATGTTTAATTAAGTGCTTGGAGGAAGAGCATGAAAT
>MTBT01000130.1 GCA_002282935.1 Microcystis sp. LSC13-02
CAGTCGCACTCGCGGGAGCGCATTTTGTAGCTTGCTTAAAGCTTTGTTTCTGTCTGTATCACTTGTTACTTTTTAAAATGAGAATTGCTGGCTCCCTTGCCAGTTCCTAGTATTTTCTGCTCAAAAATGCTATTATGGTCTATTATATGGGGAATTAGCTCAGTTGGTAGAGCGCTGCGATCGCACCGCAGAGGTCAGGGATTCGAGTTCCCTATTCTCCATTTTCCAGAGATATTAACCGCTTTTCAAGGTTCAAGAAAGATTATGAACCAGTGTCAACTTCCCAAAAAGGCGTTACTTTTATTTCTGGGGAGAATAGCAGAGGATTACTGACAGAAAAGCTAAAAGACTTCACTTGTGGCGGTAATTTTCCCTGAAAAAATGCCATTAATTCCTGATCATTTCTTGGTAGGTGACTAAGTATAACTCCATTAGCTGAATTGTCTTGAAGAAAGCGAAAATTGGCTTGAGTTCCATCGAGATAATTAACGTTAATTATCACGGGAGGGATTCTAAATATTTTTTTGATTATTTTACCCAACCAAGAATATTCAAATTTAACTTGAACACGAGTAATCCCACTATTACGAGTAGGTAATTCATAGACTTGATCCCAAGTAATATTAGTGGTCTCTCCTAGAGAAGTTGGACTGCAACGACTGACTTTTTGTTTTTCTAGAAGATAAAAGTTGGTTTTGATTGCGGGGACGCGGAAAGGCGAATTTACCGAGTCAAGTTGATAATTACAAACCACATAGGAAAAAGCTTTAGGTTCATCAAAAAAAGGATGTCTGCCATCAATAGCTTGAAAGTGATAAATCAGATAATCTCTGGGAGACTGAGATAAGCTTTGATAATTAATTTCATCCAGTTTTTCTGTATAAGCAGAATAGGATTGAATAATCGGCCGTGGTTTCCAATTAAGCTGATTGCCCGGAATCAGTGAAAATTCCCAGGGAATTATATCAACAGTTTTGCCTTGCACTTTTTCCAGCACAGAATCGGGTATTTTGGTAGCGGTAGCAATGACTTGTAGATTTTGAGTTGTACTTCTTTCACCTCGCATTTTTAATTCTGTGGGATTAAGGATAGAGGAAATGACAACCCCAATATTATTAACCACTCTATCGGGACTGAAATTACTCCACTTGCGAGCATTTTCCAGTATGGTTGAATTAGGACTAGAGGTGATAATAATACATCCCAAAAAAATTATTCCCCAAGCACAATAAGCAATTTTCTTAAACCGAGATTTTTTAATAATTGTTGTATAGAGAGAAGCTAAAAGAATAACCACAAGTGTAAAAACAACAACGTGAGCATCTTGCCTAACAAATCCATGCTTAAATGATAAAAATATAGGAAAAATATAGGCAATAGCTAGACTAATTTTTTGGTCTATAATTGCCAGAGACATTAAAAGCAAACTTAAGGCAAAGCAGAGCAAGGCAATGAGTAAATGCTGGTAATTTCCTACAATACTCATCCCACTGGAATAACCAGAAGAAATTTGCCAAGAATTGCTCAAATATCCCAGGAGAGAGGGAAAATTATTTAGATTAATTGTTTGGAGGAGAAGTAACCCATAAAGCCCATAAAATACCAACAGAGGTAAGAAGTTAGGTAAGTAGTTCTGATTAAATAGAAGATAGATGCTGCCTTTGATACCCCTTGCCTCCCTTAATAAGGGGGGTGCCGATAGGCGGGCAGCTCTGACGATAAACCAGAGAGTTAAAGCCACTCCTCCAGCAATGCAAAGATTAACTATAATGTGAATAAAGGCTCGGTTAGAGGAAGCTGGATAGAGAAAAATAAAGGCAATGGAAGGAATGGTTAAAGTTAAGTTGATACCAGCGAGAACATTTTTTATAACTATCGATGCTGACTTTTGAAAATATCCCCGAACAATATTAACAAATATGTAGATAAACAGGCTGCCTGCTAGATAAATTCCTAAAGTTAGTTTGGTGAGTATGGAGAACCCGGTGATGATCCCAATAGCTATAGCCAAATAATTGATGTACTTTTGAAAAAAGTTATCAAAAGACATGAGTATCAGGAGGATAAATATCATCTGATAATCAGCAGTAAAGCCGATACTGTTGTAGGGGTTTCCTACTAGGGTAGCAAAAATAATTGACAGCACAAAAACTATTTGATTGCTATAGTCCTTAATAAATAATAATCTGAGAATAACCACCGCTAATAGACAAAGGTGTATCAACCAGCGAAAATAGATAATTTGGGAAAAGTTGTGATTTAAAGATGTGCCATGAATCAGATAGCCTAGGGGTCCGTAGGTGAAGATAATATCTTTACCAAAAATTAACTGTTTATGAGCAGCATCACTAATAGCAAAAGCCCAAGAAGCATCTAAACCAATTTTTAACCAATCAATAATAGGCAAATTTGCCAGAAAAAAGTAGGCGGTAATGATAATTAGTATTCCCTTGACGACTACAGGTGATTTGATAGATTTTTTCTGCATAATTGTTCAGTTAAAAAATACGTTTTAATTCCTTTTCGTGATCATAAATCCAATCAAAAATATCTTGGATTAATTTTCTACCGTCTCGCTGGGGTTGCCATCCAGTCATAGAACTGATTTTGCGAGAATCAGTGATAAAAATTGGCATATCTCCGGTGCGATTTTCGGGAACTGCCTCAATCATTATACTATTGCCCGTGATTTCTTGACATAGTTTTGTAGTTTCATAAAGGGACAAGGAAAAATCTTGCCCACCCCCCACATTAAAAGTCTGCCCTTTGAATTGTGCTAAATTAGCAATCTGAATATCGATTAAATCGAGTAAATCAGCTACATGAAGAAAATCTCTAACCTGTTTCCCTGTACCCCCATAACCGATATATTTTAAGGACTTCTGAAAGTAATGATTAGCCACCCAAAGGGCAAAAACTCCCTGATCAACTTTTCCCATCTGCCAAGGACCAGTTAAAACTCCACAGCGATTAATTAAAGTTCTTAATCCGTAGGCATCCCCATATTCATTAATAATCAATTCCGATGCTAACTTAGTGGAACCGTAGAGAGAACGGGGTAAATCTAAGGGAAATTGTTCACTGATACCAAAAGCAGAAACTCCGGGTAAATCTTGCTGTTCAGATAACTGAAAACGAGTATCTATTTCTGTATAGTTTAATTGATTAAGATAGGCAATGGGATAAACTCTGCTGGTGGAGAGAAAAATAAAATCTGCTTGGGTTTGTCTAGCTAATTCTAAACAGTTAATCGTTCCAATTAAGTTGGTTTGCAAAACGTAGCCGGGGGAAGTATAACCAGCTAAAACGGAAGGTTCTGCCGAACATTCTAGGATTAAATCCACTGGTAAAGCGGATGCTTCTAAGTCTTCCGCATTTCTGACATCTCCATGAACAAACTCAATTCCCGCTTGTTTGAGACGGGGAATATTTAATTCAGAACCGCGACGTTTTAAGTTATCTAAAGCGATAATTTTCCAATCAGGATAACGTTGGGCTAATCCTAAACCTAAGGAACTGCCCACAAAACCCGCACCACCAGTAATTAACACTTGCCTAGCCATCAAAAATACTCCACTAGATAATAATTATCAAACAACTTGATTTTTTTTCTTTTTGCGCTTATAGTCGCCTCTAGAAAGGTGTTTTTCTAACCAAATAGAGAGAACTATAAATAAATAACGACTACCCATTTCCTTGATTTTTAACTTGGAACCCCCCGGAGTACGATCATGTTATCGGGAGAGTCAGAATTATCTGCCATTGCTACCCCAACCGCATCGCCGCTAAAATTTTCTAATCCACAGCGCACCGCCAAACCAAAACTATTGGGATAATAGCTATTGATGTAGTGAATCTGGGGATTTCCTTGGTCAATTTTTTGCAGAACTGCTTCGGTGTTATCTTGGCTATTGTGGCTCTTCGTTACTTGTTATGGTTCGATAGGGGGGCATAAATCGACTAAATCCTTATCTGGCAAGAGACTTAATTGATTAGTTCGCTCTAGCCTTTCTATATAAGGGTTCCATCCCTTATAACCCCCGTCCATTGCATAACACAAACCGAAGAGCCGCTATTGTCATTAACAACTAGGATTTCATAGTCAATTTTATCCTCTTCTAAACGTTCAGATATTATAGGAAATATCTTACACAATCTTGGCCAGATAAGCAAGACGGCTGGCCACTACTACCGAATCACTACCGGGATTAGCTATTAGTCCCTAACAGGACAGGGAATCGCATGATCGATTTAGGAAGACCTAGTATTTGGTGATCATTAACTAGAGGACGATCGCATAGTAGACCACAAAATGAGCAAAATTCTCAAACTCATAAATAGCAAGGATTACAGACAAAAGTAACATTTTATGAAGATATACTTGACAAAATCAACGCAGCCTTAAATTGTCGGGAATGAGTCAATCCCTAGAGCTTTTGCATAAGTCGAGACAAAATAAGATAAAATGGTTCGGCAGTTTAAGATTGAAAGATGACTGACGAACAAGTAAAAACTTTGTCGAGTGTATCCAGACACATTTAAGGATATGGTGACAGTCCTGGCAGGCGAGAATATCGCACCTATTCTTGATTTGCGTGGGATTTAACTTACACAGTGACAGATATTTTGAGAAAGATTTCTGTCATTCCCATTACTTGGCATAACTGGGCTACGGAAGTACCCAAACTAAAACCCAAAGAGATGGGAAGTAGACAAATATTTATCGTGCCTTATGCCTGGCTCGAAAAACATTTATCCAGAGGTGATTATCTTCACCAGAAGAATTGATCAGCAATTTGGAGTAAACCCTAGATAATTTAATTATGATATTCTTTCAACTTGTAGTTATCGCAGCAACCGCACTTGCTATCACTTTTTCCCTTGGCTATATAATCTTGCGTGCAGTTACTAACTTAACAGTCAAGGAATGTCTGGCACTTGCAGGGGCCTGTGGTATGGCTTTACAGGGAGCGATTGCCTTCATCGGCTTTCTACTCGGCTTTTCAGGACGTAATTTCTTTATCCTGACCACCGTGGCTCTATTTACCATAGCTATAGCCTTACTACTGCGGAAGCCAACGAAGACTGAGCCGACTGGGAATTATTCCTGGCTGTACCTGTTGATTGTGTTTTGGACAACTCTAGTTGGCATACAGTTGTTCGTCCTGATCTATAGTGGTGCTAACTGGTATGGCGACTGGTGGATGCACTACGATCTTGCCAAAGTCTACCTAGGACAACAGGCAACTGATACTATTTATTTTAACCGTTACATCGTCTCATCTCGCACGCCTTTGTTCAATCTTTTTTCGAGCTACTATCTTGGTCTTTTGGGAAATCAATTTAGTATCTATCAATTAAGCTCAATATTGCCTGAAGTTTTTTTATTAGCAATGATTCCGTTGCTATTGCGCCCCTACCAGGTAACAATAGCAGTTATCCTAGTGGCTTTCAATGGTCACATGAATAGCACCAGCATTTATCCTTGGCCGAAGATACTTGCTTCCTTATATGTAATTACCGCCATCTATTTTTATCTCGACCTGAGAAAGAATTCCAGGAGGACTTTGTTCTCTCAATCTGCTGTTGGTTGGGGCTTAAGTTCTGGATTAGCGATGCTCAGTCACCCATCAACCCTTTTTTATGTAGCCGCTATGGTTGCCGACAATATCTGGATAAACCGCCACAATTTTGTTAACGTATTACGGCAATTATTGGTTCCCCTATCGATAGCATTTGTGACGTTACTACCCTGGATCTTGTGGGGCATAAGCGAATATGGCTTGCCAGAATTCTTGCGAGCTTTATCTAACACCACAGGCAGCATGAGTACCATCGAAAGAGTGATGAATGCCATTGGCAATCTAACCAGTACACTTGTGCCTATTCCCCTAGGGAAGGCCTTGATTAGTTTCAATACAAATAACCCAATCATAGGACAGATTGGCAATCCATGGCTGAGGTTTTATTATAATGTTCTGCCCGGTGCCTTGAACATAACCATAACTTGCTTGCTCTTATTCGAAGGAGTTAGACGATATTTCCGGAAAAGTTCGTTGCAGTCTATATTGCCAAATTCACTCTTTTTGTCGGTAATCGTCTTTGGGTTTTTAGGTGGTTGCCTGCTGCAACAGGGCTTTAACACTGGCGGTCTAGTTGGTGAGAGCATGACTCCTATAGTCTTTCTTCTCTTGTTAGTTGCCAGTGAATACTTTTATGATCTAGGTGTTAAGTTTCGCCAACTTTTCTTGCTGATTCTTACAGGCGAGTTCTTGATTTCCCGTGGACTTCACTTAGTTTTTCTGGGAATAGGGCATCCCTTTATTTGGGATGACAATTTGAGTCTAAAAAACGATAAAAACCTTGTCTTTGCCAGAGACCTTATGGCAACTCCCTGGCCGGGTTTTCTGATTACTACATTGTCCTTTATACTATTATTAGTAATTGGATTGAAAGCCTGTTCAAGAGAACAACGCACTTCTAATTAGGTTAGTTAACAGGTGGGAGGACAAAATCTCATCAAATCTTTGAGCAAGCGATTCGGGATAGAGTTGAGCTAATCCCAAACCTAAAGAACTGCCCACAAAACCCGCACCATCAGTAATTAACACTTGCCTAGTCATCAAAAATACCCCTCTAGATAATAATTATCAACCGACTTGATTCTTTTTCTGTTTGCGCTTATAGTCGCCTCTAGAAAGGTGTTTTTCTAACCAGATAGAGAGAACTATAAATAAATAACGACTGCCCATTTCCTTGAGTTTTAACTTGGAAACCCCCGTAGTACGATTGCGCCAAGTGATGGGAATTGTCGTGTAGGAATATCCTCGCACGATTGCTTTTAAGGGCATCTCTACTGTTAAGTTAAAATGGTGAGATAGTAGAGGTGAGATTCCTTCGATAACCTCCTTACGATAGATTTTAAAGGCGTTAGTGGTATCATTAAATTTTAGCCCAAATAAAACTTGAATGAATAGATTAGCCAAACGATTAATGAATAACTTGTGACCGGGATAATCAATAACTTTTCCTCCTTTGATAAAACGAGAACCAAAAACGCAATCGTAGCCCTCTTGCAGTTTATAATAATAGTCCACCATGTTATCGGGAGAGTCGGAATTATCTGCCATTACTACTGCCACTGCATCACCGCTAAAATTTTCTAATCCACAGCGCACCGCAAAACCAAACCCGTTGGGATAATAGTTATTGACGTAGCGAATCCGAGGATTTTCTTGGTTGATTTTTTGCAGAACTGCTTCGGTGTTATCTTTGCTATTGTCATTAACAACTAGGATTTCATAATCAATTTTATCCTCTTCTAAACGTTCAGATATTAAGTGAGTGGTGCTTTCGATGCAATCTTCTTCGTTGTAAGCAGGAATAACTATTGATAGGGTTTTTACTGCATAGTTATCCCTTGATTGACGTGGGTGAGAGTAACCGTCCATCTCGAAAGCTGGTGCTAATCCTTCGGGATAGTACATTTCTGTCTCATTAGTCTTATTCTTGGGTTTAAAAATTAGGCTATCACTGGCAACATAATTAATACTAGCTCCCAGTAAAACCCCAATCATTGTGTTAACTCCGGGGCTAATTCCTAACCAGTTTAAGAAGGGAAATATCAATAAAACTCGCAGTAAAACTGCTAAACCTGCCGAGAGATGATAGAGAGGAAGTTGTATCAAAATCACATCTCTAATTGTCCAATCTCCTCCAGTCCACACCCAGATTCTATAGATAAAGAAACTAGCAATTAAAGATATTTCTATAGAGATAACGTTGGCGACATTTTTGAGCAATGGGGTATTAAATCCCAATTCATCAATAAACCAATAAATTAAGAACAAGTTGATTAGAAATGCGATTCCCCCAGCAATGAGAAATCGGAAAATTTTATTGTTGTAGATTTTAGTTAACATAATAGTATCTTAAAATATACTCTGGTTTAGTTTTTCTAGGTCAATAAGTAGGTGGGTGGAATTAAATATAATAAGATGAACGTAGGTTTGGGTGAAGCATGAAACCAAACGCCCGCATGGGTTACGAAGTGCGCTAACCCATCCTACAAATAATTGTGCCTCCCTACTTATTGCTATTAATAACATCATTAATCTCCTCTGGTTAGATAATTGACAGATTCCCTCAATTACTAGCAGTATATTTGGCTAAAAATCACTTTTGTAACGAGGGAAAACTAGCAGATAAAAATTGACCAGAATAGTTCTTGATTTACCCTAGTTCCAACGGCTAACGTTTTGACTAAAAATCTCTTTGAGAATATCTGTTACTGTGTAGGTTAACTGCCAATCAGGATAATGATTTTTAAACTTACTCACATCAGAAATCCACCAGATATGATCACCAATACGATTAGTCTCTACATACTGCCAGTTTAACTTTTTATCCGCAATCGCTTCACATTCTTGAATAGCTTCTAACATAGAACAATTGCTAAAGCGACTACCACCGATATTATAAACTTCTGCTACCCGCGGGGTCTGATAAAAATGATAGAAAGCATTGACGAGATCGTAACTATGAATATTATCGCGTACCTGCTTACCCTTATACCCATAAATACTGTATTCTTTGCCAATCATCGTACATTTCATTAAGTAGGATAAAAACCCGTGTAATTGGGTTCCCGAATGACTTGGACCGGTTAAACAACCACCACGAAAAGAGGCAGTTTTCATCTCAAAATAACGACCGTATTCCTGTACTAATACATCCGCCGCCACTTTCGAGGCACCAAACAAAGAATGTTTACAAGCATCAATACTCATCAACTCGTCAATACCTTGAGCAAAATAAGGATGATTTTCCGAGATTTCCCAACGTAATTCTTTTTCTACTAAAGGCAATTCATTCGGTCTATCCCCGTAAACTTTATTGGTGGAACAGAAAATAAATACTGCTTGGGGACAGTGTTGACGAGTATTTTCTAATAATACTAAAGTTCCGTTAGCATTGACACTAAAATCCATATAGGGATCTTTAGCTGCCCAATCGTGGGAAGGTTGCGCCGCCGTGTGGATAATTAAGGATATATCATGACTATAGGTTTTAAATATAGCTGCAATAGCTTCATGATCGCGAATATCTACAGCATGGTGAATGTATTTATCCCCGTAATCTTGGGATAATTTGGCTCGATTCCACTCCGTTGAAGCGTCTTCGCCAAAAAATACCTGACGCATATTATTATCGATACCGACGACAGTATAACCCCGATCACAAAAAAATCGTACTGATTCGGAACCGATTAAACCAGCAGAACCGGTTACTAGAACGATCGCCATAACTATATCCTGAATTTTTTGCCTAGTTGTTGAGAAATTTCCCCAGTTGAGAAAACTTTCTCCGACTCTACTAGATATGTTCCCTTTTGTCAATTAAATAGTAGGGGATTCCCTTAACTGCGGCAATTCCCTCAAAAATTATCGTCCTATCCACTAGGGGTGATTTAATGGCGTTTTCTTGCCAGTAATCCCTAATTAAGTCGCCATCTCCCCCTGTTAAAATTATCCCGCTCTCTGGATATAAATTTAACCATTCCTGACTGAATTTTTCTATTCCCGCCAAAATTGTATAAATTATCCCACTTCTTATCCCTTCTGCTGTTTCTTTTGCCCACATCTGAGGTAATCTTTCCGATAAGGACACCTCTGGCAAGGCTGCCGTCCGTTCCCTTAAACTGGCTAATTGCACCTTGAACCCGGGTAAAATTGCCCCTCCCACTAGCTTTTTATCCCTATCCACTCCCGTAAAAGTTAAAGCTGTTCCCGCATCGATTACTAAACAGGGAAATCCGTATTTTTTTCCCGCACCCAATACAGCTAAAGCTCGATCGATGCCGAATGTTGGATATAAATCCAGTAAAGGAATATCTTTTAAAGTAATTATCCGTAAATTGCCATAATTTACCCATAATTCTCTTTGGCTAGGAACCACGGAGGCGACAATCAATGCACATTCACATTTATTTGTCAAGAGTTTAGGGAAAATTTGTTGCAAAAATTCATTACTTAAGGGTTCCCTCAGGTGGGGAGTATCGAGACAAGCTAACAGGGTTTGACCGCGAAAATACCCCCAATGTAGCCGAGAATTGCCGATCATCAAACCTATCCAGTCAGTATCTTGCTCAGTCATTTAGTTAGGGTCTGCTGAAAAAGTTTTTCGGTGGGGGTTGGGGGTTGGGGGTTGGGGGTTGGGGGTTGGGGGTTGGGGTGTGGGGTGTGGGGTTTTACCCATTTTCAGGTGGTCAATTACCTAATTTTCGAGGGAAAAAAAGTCTAAAAGTCTTACCCAACAAGGTTTTTAGATTTATTCAGCAAACCCTAGTTAGTGGGAAGTATTTTCAGTGAACAGTAAACAGTAAACAGTAATCAGTGAAAAGACAGCACTGTTAATGCTATTTAATACATGAGGTTCGTTCTTGCATCTGAAATACTTGATTAGCAAGAATGAGCTTGTGCTTCACCTTTACGAGAAAGGCTGTCATACGGTTCACTAAAAACTCACATCTGATCACTGATTCAAGACTGACTGCCGTTGATCAAAGTAATTACCGTCACTTCGGGGGGACAAAAAAGACGACCAGGAAAATAGGTTCCTAAGCCTCGATTGACATATAATTGATTTTCCCCAACTCGGTGAAATCCCTCGGACCATTGCCAGTATCGGACTACTCTGCTAAACTGCCGTTGAAAGGGAACCCATTGACCATAGGGGTCGGGCAGCGATCGCCTAAGTTTCTCTAAAATTATCGGTAGGGAACCGATACCGGGGATAGTCACTTGACCTCCGTGGGTATGACCGGATAACTGCAAATCCACGCGCCAATCCCTTAAAAGCATTGCTGTATCGGGATTGTGGGAAAGGACGAGTCTGGGTATATCGGGAGAAATTTGCTCGAGGATTTGCGGTAAAAATTCCCCGGACCAATAATCGGCCAATCCGACAATGGGAAAATTTTCGCCGTAGGGTGTGGCGATTTCATTCCAGAGTACCCGAATTCCCACGCTAGTTAAGGCTGCTCTGACCGTTTCCCTTGCCTGCGGAGGATAACTGTCATGATTTCCTAAACAAGCATAAATACCCCCTTGACTTTTGAGAGCTTTTATGCTCTCGACTAGGGCAAAAATTGGCCTGGGACTATCGGTAATAAAATCCCCCGTCAGGAAGATGAGATCGGGTTTTTCCTGATTAGTAATGGTGATCGCTTCTTGCAGGACAGCTACAGGCAAATGCTGTTCATCGCAGTGCAGATCTGACCACTGCACCAACTTGATCCCTTGCAGAGCTGCCGGTAAGCTGGCAATTGCGATCGTTAATCTTTCTACCTGTAAGGATTCTAACCAAAAGGGTCGCATCGGTGAGCCATGGTCGGTGAGTAGTTACCAGTTTATCAATTATTTCCCGATGGGGATGCTTCCGCAAACATCCCCCTCTTAGCCATTAGCCTTGGAATTTATCGATAATTCTCTCCATAGCGGCCTCGACGTTGGCACGACTATTAAAAGCCGATAGCCGGAAATAACCCTCTCCGGCAGCCCCAAAGCCGGATCCAGGGGTTCCCACCACATTACAGGTGTGCAGTAGCTTATCGAAGAAATCCCAACTCGATAGACCCTGGGGCGTTTTTACCCAGACGTAGGGCGCATTTACACCGCCATGGACTTCTAAACCAGCAGCGGTTAATTTTTCTCGGATAATTGTTGCATTTTGTAAATAAAACTTGACAAGTTCTTGTACTTGTGCTTTTCCTTCCGGGCAATAAACCGCCTCGGCCCCCCGTTGGACAATGTAGGAAACGCCGTTAAATTTGGTCGATTGCCGACGATTCCACAGTTTCCAGAGTTGCACATCCGTCCCGTCGGCAGCTTTGGCCATGAGACTTTGGGGAACCACGGTTAAAGCGCAACGAGTCCCGGTAAAACCGGCATTTTTGGAAAAAGAGCGAAATTCGATCGCACATTGCCGCGCCCCCTCGATTTCGTAGATGGAATGGGGTAAACTGGCATCGGTGATAAAGGCCTCGTAGGCCGCATCAAAAAAGATAATCGATCCGTTTGCCCTAGCATAATTGACCCAAGCTGTCAAGTGTTCTTTGGTAGCCGTGGCCCCGGTGGGATTATTGGGAAAACAGAGATAGATTAAATCGACTTTTTCGGCTGGAATCTGGGCAGTAAAGTTATTTTCGGCGGTAATTGGCAGATAAATCAGTCCCTCGTATTCACCGCGGTCGTTGGCCTCTCCCGTGTGTCCAGCCATAACATTAGTATCAACGTAAACGGGATATACTGGGTCAGTTACGGCGATCGAGTTATTATCCCCAAAAATATCGAGAATATTGCCCGTATCGCACTTAGAACCGTCGGAAATAAAGATTTCATCGGCACTTATATCACAACCGCGAGCCTGAAAATCATTGACGGCGATTTTCTCCCTTAACCAAGCATAACCCTGTTCGGGCCCGTAACCTTTAAAGCTAGAGCGATCGCCCATTTCCTCCACCGCTTTAATTATTGCCTCCCGACAAGCTCGGGGCAAAGGTTCGGTGACATCCCCAATCCCCAGACGGATAATATTAGCATCGGGATGGGCTGCCGCAAAAGCTTGGACTCGTCGGGCAATTTCCGGAAAAAGATAACCCGCTTTTAGTTTTAAGTAATTACTGTTAATGGTTGCCATAATTCTTCTCGTTTCAGTCGCAACCTTTAATTTTATAATAGTCGGTCATCAGCCGTCAGTTTCGATCGCCCTCCTTCACGGACTAGGATTGGGTGTGGCCTGTTGTCTTTCGATATACAATCAGATAAAAACCTCTTAATAATTGACATTAGTATGGGTGAATCAAAACGTCGTCAATCGGCCTTGGGTGATAAATATGGACAGGAAGAAAATATCCTGCCTTGGCTACCGATTACCAAAAGTCAAGCGGCCCAAGCTTACAAGTTAACCACTAGGGGGGCCTGGATTGGTATAGGAGTTTTAGCCGGCGCTTGGGTAGTTATTCGCTTTGTCGGGCCGGCCTTCGGTTGGTGGAATGTCCAATGACTGGTTAAGGCTGCATCAGTTTGGGGGTTAGGGTTTTAGGGTGTTGGGGTTTTAGGGTTTTAGGGTGATAGGGTGTTAGTTGAAATTCCCCCACTTCCCCACTTCCCCACTTCCCCACTTCCCCACTTCCCCACTTCCCCACCTCCCCACTTCCACCAGAAAATTAATTTTATTGCTGTGCCAAGATCTGGTCATCGATCGCCCAGTCTATTTCTTGCCGATCTCGACCGGAAGGGAGATAATCGTTCTGGAAGGAGTCTGCTAAACCACTGACGAGATCATATTCGGGCTGCCAGTTTAACTCCCGGGTAGCCTTATTAATATCAGCGTAAAAATGTTGAACCCGCAGGGGGAAAGGTTTCTTTTTGCCGAAGTCAAATTTTTTGGGGTTATATTATCCCTCGATCGGTGCAGTTTGTGGCTTGTTAGTTGTGAAGAGAGGGATGAACCACAAAGGCACAAAGGACACAGAGAGTAACTAGCGATCGATTAATCAAACTTATCACACGAAGGACAAGAGAGCCGTCTGAATTGGCGAGGTTTAGTTGACACTCCCATCGCTAAAAGCGAGGGATTCTTGGTTCACTGAGTTTCCTTAATCTGACAGGACGTATCCAACCAAACCAGAGGGAATCTCTCCCCAAGCGT
>MTBT01000131.1 GCA_002282935.1 Microcystis sp. LSC13-02
CACATTTTAGCATATATTTGGTAAATGCGCTAGTATTTAACGGTAAAGCCGTCGTGAAACGACGGGGTTTCAGACCCAAAATTTTCGATGATCAATTTTACCTTACAGCAAGCCTTCGCCCGTCGTCATGCCCTGAAAGTGATCAGTGGGTTAAATAATTTCGATCGCTCGCAGGTTCTCTCAGTAGTTAAAGCCGCTACCGCCGGAGGAGCAACTTTTGTCGATATTGCCGCTAATGCTGACCTAATTCGGGCGGTAAAAGCCTTGACAAATTTACCCGTGTGTGTATCGGCTGTCGAGCCAGAATTGTTGGTGATGGCAGTGGCGGCCGGGGCCGATTTAATTGAGATCGGTAATTTCGATAGTTTTTATGCTCAAGGACGCATTTTTGAGGCTGCGGAAGTTTTAGCCCTAACCCGTCAAACTCGCGACTTACTGCCCGAAATAACCCTGTCTGTGACAGTTCCCCATCTGCTGCCCCTCGATGAACAGGTGAGACTAGCGGAAGCTTTAGTTAGTCAGGGTGCTGACATTATTCAAACCGAAGGCGGCACTAGCAGTCAACCCCTTCACGCCGGTATTTTGGGACTGATTGAAAAAGCTGCCCCGACTCTAGCGGCAGCCCACGCTATTTCCCATGCGGTTAAGGTTCCCGTCCTCTGCGCTTCCGGTTTATCCATTGTCACCGCTCCTATGGCGATCGCTGCTGGAGCGGCCGGTATCGGTGTTGGTTCGGCGATCAATCAATTGGATAATGAAGTGGCTATGGTGGCAGCCGTGCGCGGTTTAGTCGAATCTCTGCAAGCACAACCTGTCCATGTTGGCAACTAGAACAATTTTTGTCTAGATACGACGGAGAAGGGGCTGTTTTCCCTTCTCTTTTTCCATCTGTAATCAGTTATCAGTTATCAGTTATCAGTTACCAGATGTGAGTTTTCAGTCAATAGTATTAAGTGACAAGTTCGGAGCTTGCTTTTCACTGATTACTGTTTACTGCTCACTGCTCACTGAAAAGCCCCACACCCCATCAACTGTGGTAAAATGCCCTATGGCTCAAAACATTAGAGATAGAAGCACTCCACCATGATTCGAGATATCTTCATGCCCGCGCTCAGTTCCACCATGACCGAAGGAAAAATAGTTTCTTGGGTGAAGTCCCCCGGGGAAAAAGTCAGCAAAGGGGAAACGGTGTTAGTGGTCGAATCCGACAAAGCCGACATGGACGTAGAATCGTTTTATGATGGCTATCTCGCTGTAATTTTAGTGGCAGCTGGCCAAGAAGCACCCGTAGGGGAAGCGATCGCCTATATTGCCGAAACTGAAGCGGAAATTGAACTTGCCAAAGCTCAGGGAAAAACCGCCGCCGCCGCCCCTAGCAAGCCCGTAGAGACCCCAGAAATCGCTCCGCCTCCCGTTTCGATCCCCGTCGCCGCCGTTAAAGATAATGGCCGTTTAGTCGCCTCTCCCAGGGCCAAAAAACTGGCTAAAGAATTAAAAGTGGAGCTGAAAACCCTAGTGGGTAGCGGTCCCCACGGACGAATTACCGCCGAAGACGTAGAAAAAGCGACAGGAAAAGTCAGCACCGTCCCCGCTCCCGTCATTACTCCCCCGCAACCCGTCAGCGTGCCTGTAGCGGCTCCTAAAGCCCCGATTCCGGCCAGCGCTCCAGTCGGCCGGACTGTTCCCCTCACCACTCTGCAAAAAGCCGTCGCTCAGAATATGTCGGTTAGCCTACAGGTTCCCACCTTCCAAGTGGGCTACACTATCACCACCGACCCACTGGATCAACTCTATCAACAGCTAAAATCCAAGGGTGTCACCATGACGGCCCTGTTAGCAAAAGCGGTAGCCAACACCCTCGCTAAACATCCTATAGTTAATGCCAGCTATAGCGACGCAGGAATCCAATACCACGGGGCGATTAACGTGGCCGTAGCCGTGGCTATGCCCGATGGTGGCTTAATTACGCCGGTTTTGCGCTCTGCTAACCAGATGGATATCTATTCCCTATCCCGCAGTTGGAAAGATTTAGTTGATCGCGCTCGCAGTAAACAACTGCAACCGGAAGAATACAATAGCGGTACTTTTACCATTTCTAATCTGGGAATGTTCGGAGTTGATCGCTTTACGGCTATCTTACCTCCCAACCAAGGTGCGATCCTGGCAGTGGGCGCTTCCCGTCCCCAAATCGTCGTCCACAATAATGGTTTATTCGGAGTGCAAAAACAGATGACGGTTAATCTCACCAGTGACCACCGAGTCATCTACGGGGCCGATGCAGCCTCCTTCCTGCAAGACTTGGCTAAACTGATCGAAACTGAGGTGCAGTCTTTAACTATGTAATCAGAATCTAGGCAGCAGGAGTCAAGGGAGTTTCTCTCTAGCTCCTGCTTTGTTGTTACTAAAAAAATGTAAAGAATTAGCTAAAATGGGTTTAACCTTATCTATCACCCAAAACTATCGCCCAAACAAGGCCAAAAAAAGTGTTAATCTCAGGGAACTTTAAGATCTAAGCTAATATCGGTAAATTAACCCTCAATTTCGACCTATATATTAAGCCTACAATAATTCGTATTCCCACGCCCTAACGCCTACCCATAGGAAAAAATGATCACAGAGAATAGTCGCTTACGTTCAGAATTTTTAAATACACAGGTTATCACTCGCAATACAGGCAAAAAACTCGGCGTTGTTAAAGATATCCTAGTAGATATCGATCAACGAGAAGTGGTTGCCCTCGGACTCCGCGATAATATCCTCTCCCTGTCGGGAATGCCCCAATATATGTATTTATCGAGCATCAGTCAGACAGGAGACGTGGTTCTCGTTGAAGATGATAACGTCTTGGAATCCGTCGATATCGATGCTTATACTCCCTTAATCGGTAGTGACGTGATCACGGAAACCGGCGAACCTTTAGGCAAAGTCCGCGATTATCAATTTGATCCCCTTAGTGGTCAATTACATTCCATTATCATCGCTTCCCTGGGATTGCCTCTTATCCCCGAACAATTGATCAGTACCTACGAAATTGCCATTGAAGAAGTGGTTAGCAGCGGTCCGAATCGCTTAATTGTCTTTGAAGGGGCCGAGGAACGTCTCACCCAAGTTAGTGTGGGAGTTTTGGAACGTTTGGGTATTGGTCGTCCCCCCTGGGAAAGAGAAGAAGAAGAAGCTTATTATACCCCCGCTGCTCGCCCGGAAAATCAGTTAGGTACGGGTATTCCCCTCCGCACTCCTGTGGAGTCAGCTAAACCCGTGGAAGAACGCTGGAGTGAAGACGAATGGGAAAAAGAACCCCTGCGGGCCAATCCCCCACCGCAAAAACGGGCCGAAGCTCGTTATTATGAGGAAGAATACGAGGAAGAAGAAGATAACTGGGGAGAGGCGCGGTTAGAACGCACAGAAAGCTTTTCTCGTCCTCAGTACGACGATTACGAGGATAAGGCCGAGGATGATATGTGGGATGATGACGTGGAACCGGATTACAATCCCCCCCGCATCAATATCACCGAGAAGAAAAAAGAAAGAATCCCCGAATACGAAGACGGTTAATCTTTGATCATCCCCCTATCCATTAGTTACATTTTTCTTAACATAAAATTTGACAAAAAGAGGAAAGTGTGCTAGGTGGCTCAAGGGGGTTCTCCGGGGGAACTAATTTGATCAGATAGTTTCCCAGTCTGGCTGTTAGCCTGCTCTAGACTTAGATGTATACAAATGCCTGTTCTTATTATGAGCTATCGCGACATCATTACGATTGAGCCTGATAAACGTGGTGGCAAGCCCTGTATCCGCAGGATGCGGATTACGGTCTATGATGTTTTGGGATGGTTAGCGGTTGGGATGTCTACCGCTGAAATCATTGACGACTTTCCAGAATTGACAGAAACCGACATTAGGGCCTGCTTGGAGTTTGCTGCTGATCGGGAACATCGTTTAGTTGCGTCGGTGAGTGCTGCTTGAAACTGCTGTTTGACCAAAACCTTAGCCGTAAGCTGGTCAATCGGTTAGCTGATATTTTTCCTGAGTCCAGTCACGTCCAATTCCACAACTTAGCTGAGAAAACAGATACTGAAATTTGGGAATTTGCTAAGTTCAACGACTTCTGCATAGTGACGCAAGATGCAGATTTCCCTGAAAGAAGTCGACTTTATGGTTCTCCACCCAAAGTTGTTTGGCTCCGATGTGGTAATGCACCAACTAGGGAGGTTGAAAATCTGATACGGTCTGGTGCTGAAGCAATTCAAGAACTTTTGAACGACTCTAGATTGCACTGCCTTGAGCTTCACTAGGTTTCCAGAAAAAAGTAAAGGGCAGTGTCAAGAGAAGCACTACCCAAATTATTTTTACCTATACCTATAACAGCTTTCTTATTACTGAGATTCTGATTGCTTACGAGCAAACTCTACTCCTTTATAGAGTCCATTTGGTATAGCAAAGACCAAGGTGCTTAGGACAATCCATCGCTGAAACCCTGTTCAGATAAGAGTTTGAAAATTGAAAGCGTCCTAAATAACCCAT
>MTBT01000132.1:0-5586 GCA_002282935.1 Microcystis sp. LSC13-02
GCTACTCAATTCCCGGTGAGGTAAATTAGGAATTATCGTACCCTGGCCGCTTTTTTGTCCTTGACCTTCGGCCAAAAAGAGTAAAGTATCGGCGACTCTGGAGAGACTATCGGCCTCCCGTAAACGTAAACGCCGGTTAAGTTGACGCAAACGCCTGGCCATTAATTGAGAAAGATGAATTCCCGCTAAAGGTTCCGATGTGAGCAGATTAATAAAATCTTGGGCGGGAATACTACTAATTGTGGCCGTGGTTAAGGTGATAGCATCGGTGGAGCGGGTAGATTCGTCTAAAGCGGCCATTTCTCCGACTATTTCCCCTTTACCGACGATATTTAAGGTGACTTCTCTACCCGACGTATCGTAAGTACGAATTTTCACCCAACCATCCAGAATAAAGTAAACCGAACCACCCCAATCATTTTCTAATAAAATCGCCTGATTAGCAGGATGAGTGCGGGTGACAGCATGAGAAGTAACTTGAGCGAGGTTTTCAGGGGGCAAACCGACAAATAAAGTGGCTGTATCTAATAATTTTTGAATTTCTGCTGATTTTTCGGCAGGACAGCATTTTTCTTCCATGGTTTAATATTTAAATTTTGTCGGTTTTAGGCAGGTGATTCTACAATGGAAAGTTGTGGATATTTTTAGTTATCTGAGTAGCTAGACACAATTAATTACACATATCTAACTACCTCTTGCCTCTTGCATGAGTGCCTATCCTAACCAAGAAGTTAATTTTGCCCTATTACTTAGTGACCGATAAAAATGAGACCAGCCTAGTTATCTAACTTATTTTGGCACACTTTTTTCTCATAATCGATCATAACTGATCATCATTTATCGCCCTAACATCATTGGTAATAGTAACGATAATTCTTCGCAGCTTCGCACCTTGAAACTCGCAAGGAATCTCGTGTTTATATCGAGTTAGGAAGTTAGGAGTATGATTTGAGAAAGTTCTGATAATATCGACATTTTGTTCGATGTTATTAATATACAGTTTCATCTCATATATCGTGCTGTCACTCAACTTTTCATCGGAAGGAGCGATTATCTTTGGTTTGGCAAATTCAACTTTGAGTTTCACCTCGCCACTAAGACGAGGAAGATCACAAGTGATCTTCTGTTGTTGCCCTAACCAGTTATAGACATAACATAGTTTTCCCTGATAGATGTAGAAACCATGTTCACCAAAATATCCGCCGTGCGCCATCAGAACAGCCTGTAAGTCCCCTTTAGCTTTGGAGAAATCAATAGCTGCTTCGATCGCATAGAAACGAGTGCTAATATTAGGAGCAACAGCCTCGTAAATTTCTGATACCCCTGGATAATAGGTATAGCTAAATGTGGTATATTTTGGAGCATCAGAAAATGCCGGGGGACGTAATTGAGGAATTTCTCCACCCAATACCGCAGACCCAGAGCAATCTTCAAGGGGCATATATTGTTTAGCCATCGAAATCTCCTGAGTAATTGATAACGGAAAAAAGTGAGAGATTTAACTGGAATTACACTGATGGACAAAATTAACAAACCAACTCTGCTGTAACTCATACTACTCACTCCGCTATGCTAAGATGATCCAAAAAACGCAAGTTTTTAAATTGATGGGCAAAAAAAAATGATTTCACTCAATAACCAAATAGTTATATATAGATGTTTATTTTTGACAATAAGACCGATATTTTCATTAATTCTCAGGAATTAACCTTTAAAAGTGAATATGTTTGTGACTTTTCTCGCTATTTTCAGAATCGAGAATTTCTCAACTTAGATGCTTTACAACTCAGTGGCGATTATTTTGAAGGGTATCTTTCAAGGATCATCACCAATGAAGTGATGTTAGAGTTAGCTCAACGTAATTGTTTAACGAATGTTGCAGGAGTAATCCATTCTCAAATGTGGTGTTTTGCGATTCCTCTTCAAGTGAATTCTGTCTTCTTCCAAAATTTGTACCCATTAGAAAATAACTATCTGGGGATTATGCCCCCTAAATCAGAAATTTCCGTTTTTCAACGGCCTTTTTCCAATCGTTTTCATCTTTACGTTAATGATAATTATCTGCAGCAATTGTGCCAAACTTTAGAGCTATCAGAAGCGAAAAAGTTTTTAAATGCTTCCGCTTCTTCTATTGTGATTTGCCCATCGGAAAAAATTCGTCATCTCCAACAATCTTGTCATCAACTTTATCAAATGCTATTTAATTTAAATCGCCAACAAATATCTGAGCAAAGAAAAGCATTAATATTGAATTTTGTCAATCAAAAATTAAAAGAAGAAATTGTCAAAGATTTTCTTTTGACTTTAGCAGTAACCAAAGATATTAAACCTCCTAAAAACACTATCAGACGCACCTCTATCCTCAAAAAAGCCGAAGAAATGATGAGAAAAAATCTGCGTTCTGATCTTACTATTCCAACGATTTGTCAAGAACTAGAAGTAAGTCAACGCACCTTAGAATATATATTTAAAGACTTCTATCAAATGTCTCCTTACAATTATTTTAAATTGCTTCGTCTTAATGCTTTACATCAATCTCTTAACCAAAATAATCAGACAAAATTAATTCATGAAATTGCTGAAGAATTAGGTTTTTTTCACCGAGGATATCTGGCATCTGATTATAAAAAACTGTTTGGTTACTTCCCCTCGGAAACCTAAAAAAGGGAAAAAGTACCTGAATTTTCCCCCCGATCACTTCAAGGACTGGCACTTTTTGATTTTCAAAAAGTCTAAAAGTCTTATCGAACAAGGTTTTTAGATTTATTCAGCAAGCTCTACATACTTAAGAAAATCTGATTGACAGTGAGATTTAATTCCGTGAAAGTCTGGGAGATCAGGCGATCGCTGTCTCGAAATTGTCGAATTTGATATTCTTCCTCAACTAAGCGACAAACAGAGATTGTCGGTTGTTTAGGAGTGCCGAGAAAATTACGCCCACCCAAGGCTGCATAATCGACAATCCAATATTCAGGAATACCCATTTCTTCATAATCAGCAAATTTTAAGTAGTAATCATCACGCCAGTTAGTCGATACGACTTCAATGATCAGAGGGATAGATGCACCATCCCTAAGGATTGATTCTTTTTTCCATAATTTTTCCTGAGCAAGATTTGTTCGATTTAGCACTAATACATCAGGAAAATAACCAGAATTTTTACCAGCAGGTCTGACAATCGCTTGGTTAGGAATTAAATAAGGAAGTCCTAGTCTATCAATTATTCCACTGAGTTTAACAGTTAAAAATCCTTTGATTTCTTCGTGTTCTCCTGCGGGTTGTGCCATTTCAATAATATTTCCATTGTGTAGCTCATAACGCAATCCAGAATTTTCAGGAAGCCAAAGAACGAATTCCTCGAAATTAACAGTTTTAGGTAAGGTTTGGCTCATAGCTGACAAAATAGCATTCTCTCTCTACTAACTTCCTTGGCTCTATTTTAGCTTAAATGTAAGGTGGGCATTGCCCACCCTACAAACTCTCTACACAATCTTTGATCGCACTATCGAGGCTGCGCCCCTATATTGCACCTAGTGTGATTGGTAGGGGCGTATAGTGTACGCCCTTTCTTCGATCAGATTTGCTGATCACCATAACCTCAAGAGAGCCATTAATAATTGGCCCCATCGAGATTAATTTACTTAACTCCCACTAAAAAAGTTGTACCGATCGCCATAATTGCCAATCCGATTAACTTGCTAATTAGAGTTGCTTGCTTGGCTAATTTTTCCTTGATGACACTGCCAAGGAAAAAAGCACCAGATGCGATCGCTAATTGCATGACGGTAAAACCAATTAAATAGGCAACTAAAGCGGCAACCCGCGCCCCGATAATTGATTCTCCGTAGGCATAACCGTGGAAAATTCCCGCGAGCATTGCCAAAGTTGCCAGGGCGATCGTATAGAGATTAGAATGAGTTTGTAAACCTTTTTTCAGGGTTAAAATCACGCCAAAAATCACCACGGAAAGGGCAATAATCCCTTCAGGAAAAAGTAAATTTATCCCCTGTAAATGAATACCCGTCCCGATTAAAGTGGCAATCGCAAAAGCGATCGGAATTAATAAACCCTGTTCCATCCCCACAGCAATTAAACCACTAGCCACCACAAAAGCTAAATGATCTAAACCGATAACCGGGTGAGCTAAACCCGATAAAAATCCGTTCAAAAAATTATCGGGAGTTTGCCCTCCCATGTCATGATGGGCGAGGGTTTTGCTGGCAAAAATTAACAGGAAGATAGGGACAATAGTTAATATCTTTGTCCAACTTTGACGAAAAATTATCTTCATTGATTACCTCAAAATTATGATTTGGAAACCCGCGCAACAATCGCCCGGTGTCGGGGACTGGTGGGGGTGATGATCGGTGGTTGAAACCCGGCTTCAGCTAATGCCTGTTCAATATCAAGAGTAAAATATTGATCGAGATAGGGTTCGGTACTCTTGAGTAAGGTTAGGACATAAGGGGGCATTTTTCGATAAATTTCCGAGCGCGGATTCATATCCATCAGCGTCAAATAACCCCCCGATCGCAATAAACGACGCGCTTCGGCGAAAATTTCTCTAGTAGCCTGTTGGGGTAGTTCGTGGAACATTAAGAACGAAGATACCAGATCGTAGGACTGACTAGGTAATTGAGTTTTTTCTGCGGCTGCGTGTTGCCATTGAATCGTCTTTTGTTTTTGTTGAGCTTGGTATTGGGCAACGGCTAAATAGTAGGGAGAGAGATCTAAACCAGTTACCCGCGCTTGAGGATAAGTATCTTGCAGTGCGAAGCTGCTCATGCCGACACTACAGCCTAAATCGACAATATCGTTAATTTCTGCCTTGATTTGCTCCTTCAATATCCGGTGATATTCCCGTCGCAATCGCGGATCGCCGTCAATCCCCGCCCCAGGCCAAATGGTAGAATGGACAGCATAGGCGGCAGATTCTACCTCAAAAGCTGGCAACCAGTCTAAATTGCCCTTTTCGTAAGCGTGGAAAGAACAAACGTAGTATTCGGGATAGACGAGAGCGGGATTTTCTACCGCTTGCAGTTCCCGACTCCAATCCCGTTGCTGCCATTGTTTGACGGTTTCTCGCCAAGGTACGCCTAGTTTTTCGGCTCTTTTAATCATCATATTGCGCGCCTGATAGCGAGCGATGTCAAAAAGCGGTTTTATGCCGAGAATACGGTTAACTAGACCAGAAACAGGATTAAAGGAGGCTGAAACGGGTGTAACTGTCATAGAAAAGCTTCGATCGTAAATTTTCCCTTTCTCATCACTTTACTAAATTGTCTGTCAAAAGTTGATAGAGCAGCCTAGTTTCGTAAAACAGCAAGGGACACAGTCCATCCTTACCCAGTGCTTTAAAACTTGGCAACTCTTGGTTGACTTCGATTTTTTGCCCGGTTTTCTCGTTTCGAGTGAAATAGGTGTGATTTCTGGAATTTAACCAAGAGTCTTTAAGTTTAGCGACAATCTCAGTTTTAGCGGGTTTATTAGGACAAATATACTTTAGACGTTCATAATCTGAGATTTATTAAACTTCTGAAATCGTAGAGTGAGCAAGGAATCCAGTTCTTTTTTATGTTTCAGATG
>MTBT01000132.1:5692-9863 GCA_002282935.1 Microcystis sp. LSC13-02
TAATGCAAGGTTTTTGAAAGTCCCAATCCTATTTTCTTGCACTAACATCGGACTTTAACAGGTCAAAAGCTTTATTTTAAAAGGGTTTTACTATTATTCAGCAAGCCCTAAATAGCTGAAGAAAAGTCAGAAAAGTTTTCATAATATTTACCATATAAACATTTCTTTTTGACCAATTTCCACAGCCTTTCAATTAAATTTAGATTAGGCGAACAAGACGGCAGATAGAGTAGCTCTATTGACAAAGAAAGAGCCAATTCTTCAACAAATTTACATTTTTGATAGCGGGCATTATCTAATACTAGAGTTATAGGAATTATTAGTCCTAAAGCATCTATTTTTTCAATAAGTTCACAGACTTGAGTTGCTGTAATATAAGTGTCATATGTTACCATAATAACTTCATGAGTTATCGCATTTAATGCTCCTCAAACATTAAAGCGTTTACGCCCGCTCGGTGACTTAACGAAAAGTCTCTCAAAACACCAAACAAAACCGAGAAAAGCTCCCATAACAAAGTGAGCGGCATCAACAAAAAAAAACAGCCCTTTCTAGCTTTTTTTCTTTGTAGTCTTCTTGTTCATCTGGGTCAGCTTTAGAAGGAAGATAACCTACTTTTAAACATTTCATTCCCATTGATTTTAAGAATTTCCTCACTTGGGTAGGGATTCGTTTTATTCCTGTCAATTATTCTCTTCTATATACAACTTCATTTATTGTGGCTGGTGGATTTTTATCAAAAAATATTTTGAGGGTTTCTCTTTGAGACTCTAATTCACTTTTAGGGCGATAGAAGTTGATTTCTTTTAATTTTTCTATTCCGCCTTCTTGATAATCCTTCAGTTGAACCCGGGGATGGGGATGATGAAATATTTCATAATACAGTGAGTTCTTTTCTTCTTCCGTGAATTCTAGGTTAATCATGTTTTCAATGAGTGCTTTGCTTCTAATTATGACTCTTAAACTATATTATTGTCTTTGAGTAAAAAATGCAAGTTATAGCCGTGCAAAGTATATCTACAAGAACCCATATTTGTCCTCACTGTGGCTATGTAGAAGATAGAGATATTAACGCTGCTATCAACATTCTGAAAAGAGGACTAAGTACCGTAGGACACACGGAAACTAATACGCGCCGGCGTGAGATTCCCTCTGGTTTGGTTGGATACGTCCTGTCAGATTAAGGAAACTCAGTGAACCAAGAATCCCTCGCTTAAGCGCGACGGGAGTGTCAACCTGTGAGTATCCCGTCCCAGAGGAGGTATTTATGGTTTCAGAATTACGGATTGATTGTTTAACAGGAGTACAAGGTTTGGTTAAGTACCGTCGAGAATTTGACTCGGTGTAAAACAAGTTTCAGCTAATTTAATTAAAGTCGTTTGATTAATCTTCCCCTGGGGACTTTTTGGTATCTCTGGTAATTTTATCCAATGTTTCGGCAGTTTATAATTGACTAATTTATCCTTAATCTGGGATTGAATAATTGTCTGGCTTATCTGAGAGTTAACGGGTACATAAAAAGCCACAATTACCTGTCCCCATCGAGAATCTGGCAATCCTAAAACCACCACATCTTTAACTAAATTAGTTTGTCTAATGGCAGTTTCTACCTCAAAAGGATAAACATTTTCTCCTCCTGTAATTATTTTTTGACTATCGCGGCCAATGATATATAAATAACCACTTTCATCCAAGTAACCTAAATCATCGGTCTCGAAGTAGCTTGCTTGATTAAGATGGGGATAATAGCCTAAAAATAAAGATTTCGCTTCAATAATAATTTTCTGGTTATCGGGATTAATTTTTATCTGAGCATGGGGTAATAGCTGTCCATTACTATTATTTCCTCGTCGAAAATCTTCTGGTTTAAGGGTGACAATTTGTGAGGCAGTTTCCGTCATTCCATAGGTGGGAGATAGGGAAATATTATATTCTCTAGCTTTTTCTAGTAAAGATGGCCATGCAGGGGAACCTCCTAGTAAAACTGTTTTAAAATTGGCTAACCATTGAGGATCATTTTCGAGAAAGAATTGTAATTGAGTGGGGACTAAGGAGATAAAATAATCTTGAAGATTGAGATTATTTATGCGCTTTTGTTTGATTTTATGGTAAGGAATAACAGCAAAATCTCCCCCTGTTAAAAAACTTCTGAGAAACTGCATTAAACCACTAACATGATATAAGGGCAATAGGCAAAAAGAGTTAACCTGCTTGACTTGAAAATATTCAGAGAAACCTTTAACAGAAGCAGTTAAGGTTAACCAGTTATGGATAGCAAAGCGAATTTTTCCCGATGTTCCTCCCGTGGGTATCATCAGAGAATTAGTCAAAGGATTGACGGGAGGAGAATTATAGTGAGAAACCTCGATATTTTCACCAAAAATATAATCGGGTTGCATCAGAGAGAAAACCTGTTGCCATTCGTTAGTTTTCCAGTCGGGATTAGCTAGAAATAGGCAACTTTTGACCCTGACGGCAGCCAAGAATATCGCTAAGAATTTAAGGGGATTGCCTTCGGCCAGCAGCATAGTTAATCGAGGATTATCTGCGGCGATAAATTGCTGGGAATAGGACTGATATAATTGATAAAATTTTTGGCTATTGTATCCATATAACCAATCTTTTTGACTGAGATATGCTAATTGTTTGCTGATGTCGTCCACAGTTTTTCTAACCAATCGGGTTCACTATTATTAAACCATTGTTGCACACCAAAACCTAAAGCTCGCTCCTTTCGGGGGTATTCTTGTGCTAGACGTAAAGCGGATTTTCTGCCGATATTAGTTTCTAAAACGGAGGAAAATACTAAATCTAAGGGATATTTTTCCCAGAGATTTCTTAACCCTTGTATTGAACCGGTAATAGCAGGTTTAATCACAAAAATTCCTCGCCATCCCCGTTGATAACATTCCTCTATTTGTCGAAGATTGGCTACGGATTCATCTAAAGCAATCCCTGTGGTAAAATCTTGACTTAATTGCAACATTTCTGCCAATTTAGACGGGGGTAAAGGTTGTTCGATAAATTCAATTATTTTAGATTCATCGGCAATTTTTAACCAGATTTTACCCTCAGCAATACTTAATCCCCCATTGGCATCTAAACGCAATTTAATTTCCCTGGGTAATCGGGTAATTAATTTTTCAAATAAGTTTAACTCTTGCTTGAGAGAATTAACTGCAATTTTCCATTTATAAGTATTAGTTTGATTAGAAGCTAAAATATCATCCAGACAGGGAAATACTGCCGCACCAGTGGGTAATAAATAACTATAATTTTTCGTTTCTATTTCTCTTGATTGATTTTCTATACTTAAATCTTCTAAAGCTGATTCAAAGGCAAATTGACACGCAGGAAATTGTTCAGGAATAGAAAAAATTGAATTTATTGATAGGGGATTTTCGAGACTTTGACAGAATAATATTGCTGCCGATAATGTTTCTGAACCAAATTCAGGTAAAGGAGCAATTTCTCCCCATCCAATACGTCCATCTTCAGCTTCTAAGCGAATAATAATTCCTTCCCTAATTTGCCATAGTCTGTGATGGGTTTGTAGGGGACGCAGCAAAGGACGCTGATAAACACGAAATTGCCAGAAATACATGATTAACTATAAGTAGTCGTGAAAAATTAATTTTCTAGTTGAGATAGGAAACCTTTCAGTGATCAGTAAACAGTAATCAGTCAAAGGCTGCAGCTCAATTTTATAGAGTTTGTGAGCGAAACGTTTTTTTGTCTTAAAGTCCAGAAAACGGGTTTCTTCAAGAAACCCGTTTTCTAGTCCAATCAAAACCACAGAGAACACAGAATTAACCTTAAACTAATACAACTATATCAGAGGCGGTAAGAGTCGGTTTAGAACTGAGAGTTGCAATTTGAATAGCTGCTAGTGTACCTGTCCCGTCCCCATCAAAGAATAGTCCTCCAGTGATTGTATTATAAATAAAGCGATTGCTGGCATTTAATGCAGTTGTTCCTAACACGAATTGAGCGGCTGTAATCGCAACTCCTGCGGCTAAACCACCGCCAAAACCCGCAGCAGAGACAGCAATTTTATCCCCCTGACTGGAGAGGAAATCGGTAATTGTGTCAATCCCTTCATTGCGGTTGTTGAAGGTGAATTGATCGCCACCTGCACCCCCTGTTAGGGTATCATTACCTAAGCCACCAA
>MTBT01000133.1 GCA_002282935.1 Microcystis sp. LSC13-02
CGCCGTCCACTTGGTTTTCGAGACTGGCCTTTTAATTCTAACGTAAAGCCAACCTAGAACGGCGGGGTTTCAGACCCAAAATTTCCGATGAAAAAGATTTTTTGTCAAGGGTGGGAGTGGAATTTAACACTTTTTTCAGTTTTTATCGCCATGATCCTGCCGGAGTTAGCGGGTATCGGCATGATTATCGTATTAATTAGGGTTTTTACCGGCAATTTTCGGGCAATTATCCAGTCACGTCTCAATCAAGGTCTCGGTATCGTCACTCTTTGGCTAATGATTAGTGCCAGTCTTTCCCCAACTCCGGGGGATGCTTGGATTGGTTTGGGAAATTTCCTGCCCTTTTTCTTCTTTTTTAGCAATATTCGGCAATTAATTAAAAAACCCTCTCAATTGCGTCAACTAGCTTGGGTGATGGTTATTCCGTCGGTTTGGGTAGTGGTGATGGGATGGGGACAAATTTTTCTCGGTTGGCAAAAACCGGAAGCATTAAAAGGGATTTTTACCTGGCCCTACGGAGTGGGGGGCGAACCTTTAGGGCGAATGTCTTCGGTTTTTATGTATGCTAATCTTTTGGGGGCTTATTTATTAATAACTCTGATTTTAGCGATCGGTTTATTAATTCTAACTTGGCGGCAGTGGCACAGACAAAGAAATACCCTTTTAAATCTCAAAGTCGGGTTTTTAACTTTAACTATATTTATCGACAGTGTAGGGCTATTTTTAAGCAATTCTCGCAATGCTTGGGCCTTAGCCTTTTTAGGAGGCCTAATTTTCGCCCTTTATCTGGGTTGGAATGCCTTAGTCGCCGGTTTTGTCCTCTTGGGGGGGGTGATTTCCCTCGCTTCTTGGGGACCAAATCCTTTAAGAGATAGTCTGCGTTTTTTGGTTCCTAGGGCGATTTGGGCGCGATTATCCGATGAAATGTTCCCTGATCGCCCTCTAGCGACTCTCAGATCAACTCAATGGCGTTTTACTCTAGAAATGACCCAAGAAAGACCCCTATTCGGTTGGGGATTACGCAGTTTTACACCTCTCTACGAAAAAAGTCAGGGATTATGGTTAGGTCATCCCCATAATTTATATTTGATGTTAATGGCAGAAACGGGAATTATTGGCTTAATTTTATTGTCTATTTGGGTGGGTTGGATTTATGCCCAAGGGTGGCGTTTATTTATCTTTCTACGGCAACAAAAAGCCGGGGGTGAGTTAATTATCTTTACCTATCTGGTAGCCTTTGGTGCTTGTGTTTTATTTAATCTCGTCGATGTCACCCTCTCCGATGTCAAGATTAATACTATTGTTTGGTTTCTCTTGGCTGCCATTGCTGGGGTGAGTCAAAGGATGAATTATGAATTATGAATTATGAATTATAAATTATAAATTATGAATTATGAATTATAAATTATGAATTGGGAAGTGGGGAGACCACTTCGTGCGCGTTGCGGGGGGAGATGGGGAGATGGGGAGACCACTTCGTGCGCGTTGCGGGGGGAGATGGGGAGACCACTTCGTGCGCGTTGCGGGGGGAGATGGGGAGATGGGGAGCTTTTTTCAGTGAACTGATGACTGATAACTGATAACTGATGACTGATAACTGATAACTGATAACTGATAACTGATAACTGATAACTGATGACTGATAACTGATAACTGATAACTGATAACTGATAACTGATAACTGATAACTGATAACTGATAACTGATAACTGATAACTGATAACCAAAACGAAAACTTCGTACCTCACCATTAAGATAACTGCTATAAATAGACTTTTAATAACCAAAGAAAGAAAGGAATAGTCAGAAAACTAGCAAGGGTAGTGACCACAACTGTGCGGGCCATCAAAGCGGCCGAACCACCGAATTCTGTGACTAAAATGACGGTATTAACGGCGGTGGGCATGGCACTTTGTAGGATAAGAATTTTTAGATCCATACCGGTTAATCCTAAACTATTGCCGATCGCAAATGCCAAAAGAGGAGCGACTAAAAGACGCAAACAGGCCGCTAATAATTCTAATTTACCGATCGCTAATTTTTGCTGAGATAATTGGATACCTAGGATAATTAAAGCCAAAGGAATTGCCGCTTGTCCTAGATAGCTAATACTTTTATCTAATTGCAGGGGAAGATGAAAAGAGAAAGTTTGAAAGCTAATGCCGATAAAAATTGACCAGACTAAGGGCAATTGAAAAACTAAGCGAAATCCAGAAAGAAAGCTTTTTCCTCGCAAATAAGCGGGACTAATACCAAATAAAAGAATACTAGAACCAATCATATAGATTATCGCTCTTTCCAGTCCAGCCGCACCCAGGGCAAAACTAGCCACAGGTAAACCCATATTACCGTTATTGGGCATCACAGCGGCAGCCATGAGGCTTTTGCGGGTATCAACATCGAGACTAAGACAAGAGGCGATAATTTCGACGACAATCGCCATTACCAGTGAAATAAGAGCAAAACCTAGGAGAATTAAACCGATATTGCTGCCGGATAAAGTGGTGCGATAGAGTCCATCAATGACCAAAGCGGGAGCAAGAATATAAACCGTGATTTGGGAAAGGGAATGCACTTCAACAGTGAGAATTTTTCCTGCTATCACACCGATGAGGATGATAAAACCCACTGGAATAATAGCGGAGAGGATGACAAGCATTAATCAGGTAAAAAGTAAATAGTAAACAGAAAAAAACTGATCTGATTTTTTAACAGATTTCTGTTATATCTTCGTATAAAGATTTGATCGCACAGTGAAAATCGATACTAGCTAGATAAATATCTGCTCCTTTGCTGTAGGGATAAAGAACCCAAAATCCTTCATCATTGAGACGAAAACAATCTACACTGATGCGTTCTTGACTGATAAGAACGTATTCTTCTAAAGTTTCAAGGGAACGATAGTCGGCAAATTTATCGCCCCGGTCAAAGGCAGCAGTAGTGGGGGATAATACTTCTACAATCAAGCGCGGATAACGGATAAAATCTTCCGAGAAAGACCGATTATCTCGCGAGTCGCAAGTAACTACAAGATCGGGATAAAAATAACTATTAGCTATTTCTAGACGAACTTTCATATCTGTGGCATAGACAAGACAACCACTACCCCGCAGCCGGTTTTTTAAAAGTGTGGCTAAGTTGATAATAATCATACCGTGGGCTTTACTTGCACCAGCCATGGCGTAGGTTTGACCGCGAATGTATTCGTGTTTATCCTTGGCCATTCTCTCCGTTGCTAAATAATCTTCCGGGGAAAGATAGTTATGGTCAAAGTTAGCAATCATTTGGTTAAATCACCTTTATTGTCTCTAAAATCAATTCTAGCTCTCGATCGAGGATCGGTACATTTTCAAAATTTGTCTGACAAACATCTCTAAATTGGGTGCATCTCAATTTTGGAGAAATATCTATATAACATTTTGGGCGCACGCAGTTCGATAAACTCACTGACCACGATACGCCCCTACCATTGGCACAATAATATTATTGTAGGGGCGAGATCGGCGTTCAAGAAGTCAGAAGTCAGGAGTAACAATTAGTGGGTTGAAATCACTTTGCGATCGATCAATAGACTTTTCCAGCCGATCACCAGAAAGAGAATCAGAGGGATCGTCGTTATCCATAACCCGGATGAATTACCGATGATATCCCTCGCGAATACTAGCGCATATTTCCCTTTTAAATCGGCATTACCGTCCCAAACCACCGATCCCTCCGTACCGAGAAAGAGTAGGTGAATCCCCCGGGATAAGAAAAATTCTAGGACGACCGCCAGAAAAGCCCCTTGTTTAACCCTTGCTGGTAACGTGGCCAGATATTCGACCGCAAAGAAGAATAAAAGAACTACGAGCGGTGTCATACTCTCCCCGACTACCCCACCTCGATGGTATCCGGGTTGTAAAAAGCAGCCTCCCCAAAATCCGATCGCGAATACCGAGACTAGAAAAGAAGGAGGAAAGAGAGGATGAGAGCGAACCTTTCCCGAAACCCGTTGCCAGAAACCGACCACCAAAACCGCGAAGAGGGTGAGAGTTAAGGCACCGGAGAAAATACCGTAATAGAGTCTAAACCAAGAATTCCACAGTTGATAGCGTAACACATGATATTCTCCCCCCGATCCCGGCCCGTGAACGATCCGCTTGGTGACCGCTTCGATAAGTTCTAGCGGGAAAATGGTTGCAATACTGTTATTGATTGCGTCGATAATTCTGCCGAAAGCCGTCGCAGTTCCTGTAGTTCTTGCCGCCGTAGAAAATAGAGAAGCGAGACCGAATTGAGAGATTCCCCATAAATACCAAGGTAAACAAATAGCGATCGCCACGATGAGGGCAAAACCAGTTTGACGGGCCACTAGGGGCAGATTATGACGATTGACCCAGAGATTATCGATGATCAGAGCGATGACGTAGAGAATCGCCGAAGGATGACTGAGAAGAGCCAATCCCCAACCTAAACCACAAGCGAGTCCCGATACAGAATATAATCTCGATCGGCAGTTATGGCGGATGTCGAGATAAAAATAAAAACTGACCAAAATATAAACCGTGGCGAGGATTTTCGGCCAGGGATAGCTAATCATATTACTAAAATAAGGACTGAAGGCGACAAGAGAAAAAGCCAAAGGAATTAAGGACGGGCGGAGGAACAGAGGAATCAGAGTCACCAGAGCGATTCCGGGTAAAATACTCAGGATTTGATAAATGCTAAAACTCTCTTCAAATAGACCTAGGTAATAACTAGAAAATAGGTTAAATAATGGCGTGCGAGATGTGACATTATAAATCTCAAAATAAACGGTATCTAATTTTTGTGTTCCTAGATAAATTCGTGCGATGTCGTAGTGCATCCACCAGTCGCCATAGTAACCTGCCCCACTGTAGAGTAAAACAAACAATTGCATTCCTAGCAGAGCGAGCCACAAGAGTAGCGGTAAATAAATCCATTGATAATGTCCTCTCTGTTCCTCGCGCTTTGGCTTTCGGAGGAGTAGAGCGAAAAAGAGCAGGAATAAACCGAGCGTTGCGACGACGAGAAAAGTTTTTCCAGAAAATCCGAGGAGAAAGTTCAGGAAAGCGAGTGCCGACTGTAAGGCGATTCCCCAGGCACCAGCTAGAGCTAGACAGCGATCAATCGACCACTGCGAGAGTGATCGTAGACCTAAATAGCCAAGAAAGAAGGTTAAGAACAGGGATAGAATGCTAATCAGAAGTAGATAGGCAAAACTCATTGGAATAATTACCGGGTATAAGGAGTCTAGAAAAAATAACCTTAATGTTTTTCCGTTCTGGGTGCTAAGCGCGGGTACGGATTACAGACGACTAAGCGCGATACAATCGGCTGGAGAAGCGCTGGTTTTAATGGTTTGGGGATTAATATGGGTTTGCGCGGCGCGATAGCCGTGATTTTGCCTGGTTTCGATGATCGGTTTTCAGATTGAAGGAGAATTATCGCTAACGACACGAAAGCCGATATCATAGAGTCCAGCAGTAGCGAGAAATTTGACCCGGTAGGCCGAGCGACATTTGTTGGGGCCGTCATTCCAGGAACCCCCGCGTAAAACTCGTCTGTCCCTATCTTCTATTGTGGCCGCTTCGTAGTTATCGCGCCAGTAATCTGCACACCATTCCCGGACATTTCCGTGTAGATCGTAGAGTCCGAAAGGGTTAGCGACGGCAAACATTCCTACCGGTGTGGTTTCTCGCCGATCGCATCCTAGGGAACCTTCCCCATAACGACCATAACTGCACACTTTCCCCCCATAATCCCAGTCCACCCCGGAATAGTTGGCTAAATCAGTGGAAATTGTCGGGCCAAAGTGAAAAGGGGTTGATGTTCCTCCCCGACAAGCGTATTCCCATTCTTTTTCTGCGGGTAAACGATAATTGAGTCCGGTGAGACGGGATAGGCGATCGCAAAATTCCTCCGCTTCCCACCAGTTAATTTGTTCTACGGGGCGATCGTAACCTTCAAAATGGGCCGGATAGGGATTAAGTTCAATATTTACCGGTTCTAATTTTGCCACCTCGCGCCATTGTCGTTGGGTAATTGGGTAGCGACTCAGACAAAAAGCTTTAACATTAACCAGAGATTGGGGACTTTGACTCAATTTCCAGCCTAACTCGCTTTTAGGCGCACCGATGAGGTATTGACCGCTAGGGATAGAAATCATCTCTAAAAAGGTTTTTTTGCTTAAAAAATATTTATAACCTCGATTAGTGACTTTTTCCCGTTTAATTTCCTCACCTTTGCCATTAACAGTGACCACTTCATCGGTAAAATCTAACCATTCTCCCATTCTGCACTCCTCTATCGGTTATCGGTTGATCGGGTTAAGCTGCGAGCCTAGAAAAATCTCGAAACCTACCAGTTTAAGGATAACAAGACTTCGATCGCTTATCCCCCGATGAGTTTTAATTTTAATTAATTTTTTGCTTTGACACCAAATCGGTTTTTAATAGATGGATTGTTTCCTCTTGCTTCCCACTTCCCGCTCCCCCATATTAATTGCTGGAGTGATTAACAACTTCAGGGACAATCTCTAATTCTTGTTCACCAATTACAGGTAAATGATTTTTCTGTAAACCCATAGCAGTTAAACAAGTATTGAGAGAGTTTATCGCTTGGTTATAATCCTCAATTTTTTGGTGAATTTCTTCCTGTTTGCGGGCATTATTAGCAATTTTTTCCGCCGCTTCCTGTTCTAAGGTTTGTTCTAGATAAGAACGAGCTTGATTGAACTGTTGTAGAATAGTATCCGCTTGTTTTTTTGCCATTGGTATCAATTGATTTTTCAGAGTATTATTAACAGTTTGGCGGAAGTTTTTATGAATTGTTGCTGATACTTTTGGCTCAAAATCTAACTTAAGTAATTGACGGATAGCAGGTTCGGCAGCAAGAATACTTTCACAGTCATAACCTTGGTCAGTTTGTTGCACAGTTTGCCGAAATTGAAAGATCGAAAAAGTGCCTTCGTTGTAAAAATTATGATTTTCTCGTACATAGCGATCACACTCGGTCTTTGCTTCGGAAACTAAGGCATTAATTAACTGCAATTCTAGCTGTTTTAGCTGAATTTCTAGGTGGCCATCATTGCCTAATAATCGGTAAATTTGTCGATAATAATCACCTTGTCTTACCGCATCTAAAAGACGCTGACAAAAGCGACTAATTAAACTGGTTGACTCCTCAATTAACACATCTTCTAGCTGGTTAGACAGATAATAAAAAGCTTCCACTAATACTGCTAATAAAGGCTCTTCGTTACCCTTTATGCTAAATCAACAGACAAGATGCCAAGACAACATACTTCTAACCCAAAAATTCCGAAAGTTTCTAA
>MTBT01000134.1 GCA_002282935.1 Microcystis sp. LSC13-02
GAGTGATTGGGGGGAAAATTCCGGGACTTTTTCCCTGAAAATTAGGTAATTGACCACCTGAAAATGGGTAAAACCCCACACCCCACACCCCAACCCCCAACCCCCACCGAAAAACTTTTTCAGCAGACCCTAAGTAGTCGTGCAAAATTAATTTCCTAGTCGAGACTTCGAGACTCCGAGACAGCTATCAGGGATCGGATTTGATACCAAATCCATTTTTAATAGCATCATTAACTCCCAATCGAACTTTAAAAACTCGGTTATGGATTGTTTCTCCCCGCTCCCCGCAACGCCGAAAACACCCCTGAAAAACTCAATTTTTGCATCCCACTCTTAAAAACAACATTATTAAGAGTGGGATGCTCCTAGCTTATCTTTGCCCAAATAGCAAGGGTCTGCTGAATAATGGTAAAACCCTTTTAAAATAAAGCTTTTGACCTGTTAAAGTCCGATGTGCATGCTGCGAAAATAGGATTGGGACAACAAGGGCAACAAAGCCTGAAACTCCTGACTCCTGACTCCTGACTCCTGACTCCTACCCCCACCGAAAAACTTTTTCAGCAGACCCTAGCAAGGAATTTAAAACCCCAGCTAAATATTCATACTGCTCGATCGAATTATAGTAGTGAGCAGAAATCCTAACAATTAATGATGCTTCTCCCCAAGGAATTATCGGCACTTCAATCTGATATTCTTCCCACAGTTGTCTAGATAAATCTTCTGCTGCCCAAGCATAACTAGGAATTAGAATTGAAGACATCGATCCGATCATCGATTCTGGACAGGGATAATTGACCTCTAAGGCACAACAAAGCAAATTTCTGGCTTTTAAAACCAAATTACGATTCCTCGCCATCAGACCCAGTAAACCATCAATAGAGAGAGAATTTAAAAACTCGATCGCTTTTGGCACTGATAAATAAGCACTGGGATCATCGGTTCCCATCCAAGCAAATTCTAACTGAAAACGGGAGCGATCTTGTCGAGGAGAATTCGCTCCATGGCTAATAGTTAAAGGTCGAATTATTGCCTGTTTATCCCCGCGCACATAGAGAAAAGCAGCCCCCTTGGGACTACATAACCACTTATGACAATTAGCAGTATAATAGGTGGGATTAATTGCCCCGATATTAAGGGGTAAAAAACCTAAAGCATGAGCGCCATCGATGAGAGTATCAATACCCCGATTATTTAATTCTTGCACAATTTCTGCGATTGGCCAAATTAAGGCCGTGGGACTGGTGACATGATCTAAAACTACTAATTTTGTCCGGGGAGAAACTGATGCTAAAATTGCTTGACTAATTTCTAAAGGAGACTGCACGGGAAAGGGAATTTTAGCGATAATTACCTTTAAACCCCATCTTTTAGCTATATGTTTAACTGCATTAGCACAAGCATTATAGGTCTGATCGGTGATCAGAATTTCCTCATTTTCCTGAAAAGTTAAGGAATTTAATACTGCATTCACTGCTGTGGTTGCATTGGGAACAAAGACTAAATCATCGCTATTTACGCTGACTAAATCCGCTAATTTTTGCCGGGCAATATCTAATAAACCCTCTAATTCTCTCCCCAAAAATGCTAAAGGTTGCCTTTCCATTCGTTCCCGCAATTGTTGCTGATAATCCAAGACTATTCTAGGGGTTGCACCATAGGAACCATGGTTGAGAAAATAAATATTGTCGGGAATTAACCAAGAATTTTTAGACATATTGAATTAATTTCAAATTATTCAAAACTAGAAAAAATAGCTGAAAAATTGCCTATTATATTCAGCTTCTGACTAGCTAGTATATTTATGACATAACCACCCATGAGTTGAAAACGATGAATAATTTCAGTGACAAAAGTTTCTCCATCTCTGAGAGGATGATTTTCTGATGCAAAGATAGCTTCATCTATTTTTTGCCGAATATCTTCTCTCCATTCTGCATCAGTTATTTGTTCGTATTCATCTTCGGGAGATTGATATTTTCCCGTTTTCACTTTCTCTTGGATTAGATGCTCTTGTTGTGGGGTAAGATGTAGGTTCATAGGTATTATGGCCATCTACTGGGTATCGACAAAAAAAGCTCTCCCAGAAAGAGGAGAGAGGAGAGAACGAGTTAGAAAAAATTATTAATGTAACCATCCTTTCAGACGACGAGCAACTTGAGGACGACGTAATTTTCGCATCGCTTTACTTTGAATTTGACGTACTCGTTCGCGAGATAAATTGAACATTCCCCCCACTTCCTCTAGGGTATAGGGTTGACTGGTAGCTAAACCATAACGGAGGGAGATAACATCTTTTTCCCGTTCCGTGAGAACATCACTTAAAACTGCGAAAATTTCCTGACGCATCATCATCTCATTCATTTTATCTTCGGGAAGTTGTAGATCATCATCTTCCAACAGATCCACTAATTCCGTATCTTCTCCTTTCCCTACACGATGATTTAAAGAGAGAGATTGACGACGCAATTGTAATAATTGCCGCAATTGTTCAGGAGTCATTTCTAACGCTTCTGCGAGTTCCCGTTCATTGGGATTGCGCTGTAAATCTTGCTTGAGAATGCGCTGCGCTTTTTTGAGTTTATTGAGTTTTTCGACAATGTGAATCGGTAAACGAATCGTGCGCGCATCGTTAGCAATGGTGCGGGTGATTGCTTGTCGAATCCACCAATAAGCATAGGTAGAGAATTTATAACCTTTATTGGGATCGAATTTTTCGGCCGCACGGTTGAGTCCGATCGCACCTTCTTGAATTAAATCTAAGAAAGGAACTCCGCGATTTAAATAGCGTTTAGCGATAGAAACCACCAAGCGCAAATTAGAACGAATCATTTTCCGTTTAGCTGCTCTTCCCCGATAAAGACGGTTTTCCAGTTGACGTTCATTATCTAATTGTAAAGCACTTGCCCATTCCGTTTTCGTCGGAGGACGATGTAAATTTTCTTGCAGTTTTTGGCGCACTTCTTCCGCTTCCATGAGAAACTTAACCGAGTGGGCTAATTCAATTTCTTCTTCCGCATTAAGCAGGGGATAACGGGCCATTTCTTTAAAAAATGCCCCAACAGTATCTTCATTGTTACCTTGAGCGTATCCTGTTCCACTACCCCCACGAGTGGTTTTTAGGGTTTCCGGTAAAGGTTCAGTCAGATCTTCGTCAGTTCTTTCAGCAAAATCCACGCTGTCTAGTTCTAAAGGACTTGTCTCCAGGGCAATGATTTGATTAAAATTATCATCAGAGGCCAGTTTAGAGATTTTCATAAGCAGTTATGGATGGAGTGGGATTATAATAGCGGGGAAAAACTCGGTTTCTCCCAATGGGCTGATTGTTACATTGAATTTTCGGGGAGCAGATTTTTTAAACGTTTTCTTAATTAATGGTGGCCATTTCTGGGATATAATTGTGCGATTCTGTGTCGATGGTTACAAATCGCCGAACCAGACAATAAGATTTTCTGGTGAATGGCAGGAACTTTTTGTGTTTCTACTCATACACTCTAACTAAGGTTTTCGGTATTTGACTAGGTAAAGATCACGCTTCTTAACAATCAAGATAGCAGTCAGCTTTTTATTACTATTCTTCGCTTTTCCTATTGATAACTATTCTCAACTTTCCCTAACTATGCTTTCATTAAATAGCTAATAGCCAATAATTATCATTTGGGGAGACTGCAAGAGCTAAAAATGCAAATTTGTGGGCAAAAAAGCAATATTTAAACTGTTTTTAGAGAAAATTAGCTGGTTTTATTCCCCTCAAGCTTTAAACTATAATTTAAATACCCCCAACCCCCAACCCCCAACCCCTAACCCCTAACCCCTAACCCCTAACCCCCAACCCCTCACTGATCACTGATAACCATGCTCGATCGCCATGCTACCCTAACTGTAGCGGAACCTCGCACACCCTACCAATTAACCACCACCCCGCAACTGTGGTTAGAGGTTTTGGTCGATCGTCCTTATCCTAGAGATAGTCAAGAGGATGAGCAAATATTAACCTATAGTATCCCCCCGTATTTAACGGTAGAAATCGGCGATATTTTAAGCGTTCCCTTTGGTTCTCAGGTAATTGGGGGAATTGCCCTCAGATTTATCGAAAATTTGCCCCCAGGACTAGAAGAAAATCAAATTCGTCCCGTGGAAGATGTGATTACTAAGGGTTTTTTTCCTGATAATTATTGGCAGTTATTGACGAAAATCGCCCAATACTACGCTACCGATTTAATCACCGTTGTTCGCGTCGCTTTACCCAAGGGTTTACTGCGAAGTTCCCAACGTCGCATCAGATTAAAACCCGATGCGATTCCCCCCGGTGCGGAAGTTTTTTGTACTCCCCTCTCCCGTCAGATTTTATCCCTGCTCAAAAATCAAAAAGAAGGCGATTATTCGGCGAAATACCTGCAAGAAAAACTAAAAAATGCTAATTACGGTATTCGAGACTTAGTTAAGCGCGGTTGGGTGGAAAGTTATCTAGAAGCACCCAAAAGTACCAATATTAAACAAAAAAAAGCCATTACCCTGCTAATAACCGACTTTCCTGCTGATTTAACCGAAAATCAGCGCAAAATTGTCGAAATTCTCCGTCATCAGGGAGGAGAAATGTGGCTGCCGGAATTGGTACAACTTGCAGGGACAAAACATTTTAAACCGCTCATTGACAAGGGTTATGTGGTAATTCAGGATCGGGAATTTCTGCGCTTATCCTCGGCGATTATGAGCAGGGATCAACCAAAAACCCTCACTTCTAGCCAAAAACAGGCAATAGAAACCATTCAAAACCTGAAAGGTGGTGAAAGCGTCCTCTTACACGGAGTGACGGGATCGGGTAAAACAGAAGTCTATCTACAGGCGATCGCACCTATCTTAGCAGCGGGTAAATCTGCCTTGGTTTTAGTCCCCGAAATTGGATTAACACCGCAACTAACTGATCGCTTTGTGGCCCGTTTTGGCGATCGAGTCTATGTTTATCATAGCGCCCTCTCGGAAGGAGAAAGATACGACACATGGCGACAGATGTTGACAGGAACCCCCCAGGTGATTATCGGGACGAGATCGGCTATTTTTGCCCCTTTACCCTACCTAGGCATGATTATCCTCGATGAAGAACACGATAGCAGCTTTAAACAAACCCAATTACTTCCCACCTATCACGCGCGTACCGTGGCTAAATGGCGCGCTCAATTAAACCATTGTCCCGTAATTTTAGGCTCGGCCACGCCATCTTTAGAAACATGGCTAGAATCTCAAGATAATCCCTGTCTTTACCTATCTTTGCCCGATCGCATCCAAAATCGCCCCTTACCGCGGGTGGAAATCGTCGATATGCGACGGGAATTGCAACGAGGCAATCGTTCCCTATTTAGTCAATCCCTGCGTTCATCTCTGGAAACCCTGCGCGACAAGGGAGAACAGGGAATTTTATTCGTCAGTCGTCGGGGACATAGTACTTTTGTATCTTGCCGAAGTTGCGGTTATGTGCTGGAGTGTCCCCACTGTGATGTCTCCCTCTCCTACCACCACACCGAACCGGGAGCGCAAGAATTACTCCGCTGTCACTACTGCAACTATGGTCGCATTCATCCGAAACAATGTCCTGAATGCGGTTCTCCCTATCTGAAATTTTTCGGTACTGGCACTCAGCGAGTCACCCAAGAATTAACCAAAGAATTTCCTGATTTGCGTTGCTTGCGTTTTGATAGTGATACCACCCGCAATAAAAATGCTCCCCGGGAACTATTAAAACAATTTACTGATGGGGAATTCGATGTCTTAGTGGGAACCCAAATGCTCACCAAAGGATTAGATATCGATCGAGTTACCCTAGTGGGAGTAATGGCAGCCGATGGCTTACTTTATCACTCCGATTATCGCGCCTCCGAACGCGCTTTTCAAACCCTCACTCAAGTAGCAGGGAGAGCAGGAAGGGGAGAAAGAGAAGGAAAGGTCATTATCCAAACCTATACCCCCGAACATCCCGTGATTAGAGCAGTGCAAACCCACGATTATGAGGGTTTTGTCGAGACGGAATTAATGCACAGAGAGAGTTTAAATTATCCTCCCTACGGTAGTTTGGTATTAATTCGTTTTAGCGGTTTAGATGGGGAAGCGGTGCAGAAAAGTGCCGAAAATGTAGCGGAGGAATGTGTTAATAATTTCGGTTCCGATTGGGATATTTTGGGACCTGCACCCGCAACAATTATGCGCGTGGCTAACCGTTATCGCTGGCAAATTCTGTTAAAATCATCGGGAGACAAGGCTGATATCGGTGGTCTTTTTCGTCCTCTGAAAAGCTTAGTTTTACCCAAGGTAAGTATGGCGATCGATGTGGATCCGTTAACTATAGAATAATCAAGGATGGATGATGCGCTCGCAACGCGCTCGCTACGCGAGATCGCTATTGCTCACGAATGCAACCAGTTATCTAAATCTGTCAAGGTGTCAAAGTCTAATAAAGCGAGTCCTAAGTCTTCTAATCGCTCCACAGGAAGGCTGCGGATGATTTCTTCTAGATTCTGGGGTATTTCCCCGAAACGTCGCTGAAGAAGGCGAATGAGTAAATACGCTTCTCCCTGTTGTCTTCCTTGTTGAATACCTTGTTGTACCCCTTGCTGTAGTCCTCTTGTAAGTCCCTCTTGAATCGCTTGTTCTCTATCCTGTTGGTAAAGTGGAGCTAAACGCATAATAAACTGCCTATCCTCCTGTGTTTTTTTCGATAACGCTTCTAGATTTCTACTCAGATTATACA
>MTBT01000135.1 GCA_002282935.1 Microcystis sp. LSC13-02
TATCTTGAAAAAAAATGATAATTAGACAGAAGTTCTCTTGTTCACATAGAGAACTTTATCTTCTTTTGTTTTCAAAATGAGAATTGCTGGGCAAATACCCACATCGCCCCAACGTCCGCGCCCCGGACTATGTCAAGGAATGATTACCATCGTAGCTGATGACGAAGAACATTTGCAAGATTTTTTGAAAACTTAAATAGAGATTTAACATTATGACTAAATTAGATATAGCTCAAGCTAAATCCGATCTCTCAAAACTTCTCGATTTGGCAATTAACGGAGAAGAAATCGTTATTATGCAAGGCGACGAGCCAGTAGCCAAAATTTCCCCCATCAAACGACCCTTAAAACGAGGAAGTGCTAAGGGAAAAGTATGGATGAGCGATGACTTTGATGAACCTCTTGAAGACTTTCAAAATTACAGGGAATGACTTTTTTATTGGACACACATATTTTTCTTTGGTTTGTTAATGACGATCCTAGATTAAGCAATGCTCTCAAAGATTTAATTGAAGATGAGAACAATTGTAGGTTGGATTGAGGCAACGAAACCCAACACTATAATAACCCTAAAAATTTACATCCACATGGGAAAAGGATTTAATTCATCTTCTGTCAAAGCTTCTTTTAACCATCCCATGCTAACAGGAACATCATACAATCTTCCTGCCCCTAAACGCTTCCACATATGACGCATTCCGGGGACAATAACCTTGGCTACTCTTAAACCGATATCAGGACGAGTCTGATCTAATACTAACATTTCCATCCCCTTTGACTCAACAATTCGCTGACACAATTTAACATCTTCTAATAAATCATCACTGGCTAATTGTAAATAATCACTGCTTTTTTTCGGTATTATTTTACTATCGGGAACTAAATAAGATTGATTGCTTAACCTTGCCGTTTGCCACCATTTAACCGCCAAAGGATCCGCAGAAGGATTATAAATTGTTGTCCCATCGTCCTTAAAGGATAACACATTCGGTAAGATTTGATTAACCTCAGTTAACGCTCGACTAATGGCAATTTTAGGATCAAAATGCGCTCCATATCCTAATAAAATATCCTCCACTTCCCGCTCCTTTCTCGGACTAATAGCAGCAAAACAAGGGATATTCAAATCGCTAGTAATATCTAACACCCATAGCTCCCGATTTAACCCCTCATAATATTGCTTTAATTGCTCAAAATATGGCTCATCAAAGCTCTCTAAATTAACGGAAGGTTTAACTAATTGGTTATACCACCATAAAGCCACACAATCTCGTTCCACTAACTCCATAAATCCTTGTAAAATCGCTTCTTCTATCGTATTTCCTGCGGCGCATCCATTAGAATCTGCCCAACAATCTAAGGGTTCAGATTGAGAATAACCATAGTAACAATATCCCGTCGGTAAATACTTAAAATCTTGAGCAGTTAAAGACCATACAGGAGTCCAATCAATGATTCTAGTTTCATCAAAAGGTTCAGGGACTTTTTGAAACCATCCTTGATTATTCGCATTCCATTCTTCTCGATGTTGATATTGTTTTTCACTAAAACTCATACATTTGTTAGGATGAATAGGTTTATCTCCTAACTCTTGATAACTCGCTTTTTCTCTGATTTCATTCCCTTGAAAAACTCCCGAATACCGCTCAATAGCTTCACAAAATCCACTTGCTTTTGCTTGACTATCTGTACGGCCTTTTCCCGCACTTCTACCTCCAATATTTTGCCGTAAACTGGCTAAATCATCAAAGACGCTACGAAAATGATGTTTCGCTACATAAGTATGAACTAAAGCATTCCCTTGTATCTTATTTAATTCTCGCACAATTCCCGTAATAGGACTGATAAGATGTTGATAGGTTCTTAAGGTTTCTTCAGGAGAACAAAAACGATGTCCCCCATCACTGGTAAAAGCCTTTTTTCGATGTCCCAAAACCACAGGTAAAGGTGTTTTATTCAGAGAATATCCACAACTAGGACAGTTCGGACGTTTAACTAAAATATGCTCTTGAAATTGTAAATTTAAAGTATCATAAGTCATTAGTATTCCTTCTAAACGTTGATTTTTACCTTGAATAATCCATTTAAAAACCTCCATAGCCGTCATATTTAAAACTGTCTGCATTGTCGCTGAAGAAAACCCTAAAGGAGAAATTAAAGAAATCTTATTTTCTCTCTGTCTAATGATAAATTCCTCCACGGGACGATTATCTCGTAATCGTTGAGCCAAACAATGCCAACAACCAGTTTTATCGGGATAAAATAAGGGACCAATCCAGGCTAGGTTTCCTAGGGGATTAACTAATAACCAAGGCTTTTGCGAGACTAAAGCTTGTTGATTAATACTATCTAAATCAGGATGAAGATAATTATCGGTTAAAATAATGGTTAAATCCCCTTCATCTGCGACTTGAACTTGCAAGGAATTCAAAATATTGATCAAATCTTGCTGGGGAATTGAGCCTAGGCTTTTAACCGTAACCTTCAGAGATTGTAATCGTTCAAAAGCTTGGGATAGAGAAACCTGAAGATGATGGCATAAAATTGCTAAATTAGACGGCAATAATTCTTTTTTTTCTAACAAAAACCCTCGTTTATATAACTGAAAAATCGCTTTTTGAATTGCCAGACTATAATTAATAATCACTGCAAACGAATTAAAATTATTGGGATTAATCTCTTGATTTTGTAAAAATTCTAACTGAAGAATATCAATAATTTCATCAAGATTACGTTGACCATCAATTAATCTTACTAAACGATAATAAAGCGGCTCTTGGAAACAGATTGATTCTCGCTCAGATAGAAAAAATACCGTATTTGGTTCTAAGGTTTCAATTGAGTAGGCAGGATTCCAATCAAGCTGGTTGAACACAATTTTTACTCTCTTTTTAAGGGATAGTTAAGGTTGATTATATACCTATAATATAAGGTTGATAGCAGTTATCTTAATAGTGAGGTGCGAAGTTTTCGTTTTGGGGAACAGGGAGGGAGCAGCCCATTTATGCCAAAATATAAAAGCGATCGCTAAAAGTGATTAAATTTATTCAATATGATACCAAATCCGCTTTTAATAGCATGATTAACTCCCAATCCAACTTTAAAAACCCAGTTATGGATTGTTTACCCCTGCTCCGCAGCTCTGGCGCTCCCCAATCTCCTATATTTTAAACAGGATTTGGTATCAGACCCCTAATTTCTTCCCTGCCGGAAATTTCTCAATTTCTCGGAATAAATTTGAGTACCAAAATCAGGGTAAATAGCCCAAATATCAACTTAATAAAGTTTTAATAGACATTTAAGCCCTAATAGATTAATCTTACTTTTTTTAAAGCCGATATGCTGCCTCGCTAATCCTTTTAAGACTTGAAAACTTGGTATTCTGTCAGGGCTTGCCCGTGAGAGGGGTCAATTTTCAAGGATAATTTGTAACAGAGTGTTGAAAATTCCTTTAATCTTAGTCATGAGCGATCGCCCACCAGAACTAACCCTAGCCGACCAGGCCCCTGCCAACTACGAATGTCGCTCCTGCGGCTACGTTTACGACCCCAGCAAGGGAGATAGTAAAACCAACACTCCCGCTGGAACCCCCTTTGAGGAATTGCCAGAAACGTGGCGCTGTCCCGTGTGTGGTGTGCGTCGTTCCCAATTTATCAACATCGGAGCTAAAGATGCTCCTTCGGGATTCCAAGAAAATCTTAGCTATGGTTTTGGAGTCAACCGTCTCACTCCCGCACAAAAAAATATTTTGATTTTCGGGGCTTTAGCACTAGGATTTGTTTTCTTTATTAGTTTATATGGTTTAAACTAACTCAAGCACTCATTATCTTTAAATCTAACGGCTCTTATGAGCCTGTAACCCATCGGGTACAAACCCTAATCCGTCCCGATTCCTTGACCAATACCTCTGAACCATTGATGAGAAAACTGAAACAATTCGTAATAGTTCTAGCTGTAGCCTTTTTCTGCTTTAGCTGTAGTAATGTGCCATCCCTGAGCAATAGTCCTTGGCAAATCCTCACCCTCGACACTGACTCCACTTTTGCCGATATCGCCTTTACCGACGACCTGCAGCACGGTTGGTTAGTGGGAACCAAATCTACCCTCTTTGAAACCAGCGATGGGGGGAACAACTGGCAGCAAAAAGTCCTCAACCTTGGCGACGAAAAAGTTAGCTTTAGCGCCGTCAGTTTCCACAACCAAGAGGGTTGGATTGTCGGTAAACCCTCAATTCTTCTCCATAGCGAAGACGGGGGCAGCAGCTGGTCCCGTATTCTCTTAAGTGAAAAATTACCCGGTTCCCCCTACGGAATTATCGCCCTGAACGACAAAACCGCCGAAATGGTCACGGATTTAGGTGCTATCTACCGCACCAAAGACGGGGGCAAAACTTGGCAAGCTTTAGTGGAAGGTGCTGTGGGTGTGGCCCGGACAATTGTTCGTTCCCATGATGGTAAATATGTGGCCGTTTCCGCACGCGGGAACTTTTATTCCACTTGGGAACCGGGGTCAACAGAATGGCAACCCCACAATCGTCTTTCTTCCCGCCGCTTACAAAAAGTCGGTTATGGTGAAAAAGGGGAACTGTGGGCCCTGGCCCGGGGTGGTCAACTACAATTTACTAGCCCCAATGATCTCGATACATGGGAAGATAAGGTATTCCCGGAGTTTTCCACCAGTTGGGGACTTTTGGACCTCAACTACCGCAGCCCCGAAGAAATTTGGATCGCTGGTGGTAGCGGCAATCTCTTGGTCAGTCATGACAGCGGCCAATCTTGGCAAAAAGATCGCGCTGTGGAAAGTGTCCCCTCCAATCTCTATCGAATTGTTTTTATCAATTCCGACAAGGGTTTTGTCTTGGGACAAAATGGGGTTTTACTGAAATATAATCCCCCTAGCGAACCGGCCTAAAACTTGTGTCAGGGTCAAGAAAGTCTCTATTATAGAGATTGAATTTTTCAAGTCCTATCATTCCGAGGAGAACCGTCCATGTCAGGTAGTACCGGCGAACGTCCTTTTGGCGATATCGTTACCAGTATTCGTTACTGGATTATCCATAGCATCACCATCCCCATGCTCTTTATCGCAGGTTGGTTATTCGTGAGTACCGGTTTAGCTTACGATGTTTTTGGCACTCCCCGTCCCGATGAGTATTACACTCAAGAGCGTCAAGAATTACCGATCATTAATGATCGCTTTGAGGCCAAAAATCAAATCGAGCAGTTTAATCAGTAGTTTACTTTAATTAAGGATAAAAACAATGGCTAGTGGTAATCCCAATCAACCCATTTCTTACCCCATTTTCACCGTTCGCTGGTTGGCAGTTCATACCTTAGCGGTCCCCACTGTCTTCTTTATCGGTGCGATTGCGGCAATGCAGTTTATTCAACGCTAGGAGAACAATTATGGAAAGAACACCTAATCCGAATCGGCAAGCTGTCGAGTTAAATCGTACTTCTCTTTACCTAGGTTTACTCCTAGTTGCTGTCTTGGGAATTTTATTTTCCAGCTATTTCTTTAACTAATTAGTCCCGATTTATTGTCATCGCAATTAGGAGGTGTTATTCATGTTCGCAGAAGGTCGTATTCCTTTGTGGTTAGTCGCCACCATCGCTGGTCTAGGCGTTATCGCCGTGGTTGGTCTTTTCTTCTACGGAGCTTACGCTGGTTTAGGTTCCTCTCTGTAATTCCATTACGGGTAATTTTCCCCAGCAAAAAGCCGCTAGTTATTTCTTTAAACTGGCGGTTTTTTGAGTTATTTGTTAAAAGTAATGCTCGATCGAACTTTAATACCAAATCCGTTTTTAATAGTGTGATTAACTCTCAAGTTATCAATTGTTTCTCCCCACTCCCTACACCCTACACCCCACTTTCCTATACCTTTTAAACAGGATTTATTGTCCCGTTTGCAGGAGAGCTAATAATTAGGGTCTGCTGAAAAAGTTTTTCGGTGGTGGTAGGAGTCAGGAGTCAGGAGTCAGGAGTCAGGAGTTTCAGGCTTTGTTGCCCTTATCCTATTTTCTTGCACTAACATCGGACTTTAACAGGTCAAAAGCTTTATTTTAAAAGGGTTTTACCATTATTCAGCAAGCCCTAATTAACAAAAAAAGGAGTCAAAGACTTGACTCCTTTAGTTATATGGATGATTTAGCTAAAACTAAACTTCTTGTTTACGAGTGCTAAGATCACCCAATTTTTGGAATAAACCGAATTCCACTTGTTCTTCCAGATCGGGATCTACCCCGGCGAATACGTCGCGGTAGATGGTACGAGAACCGTGCCAGATGTGACCGAAGAAGAATAGTAAAGCAAAGACAGCATGACCGAAAGTAAACCAACCTCTGGGAGAAGTGCGGAATACCCCGTCAGACTTGAGGGTTTCGGTGTCAAACTCGAAAGCTTCACCGAGTTGCGCTTTACGGGCAAATTTCTTCACATCAGCAGGATCGCTGAAGACCTGACCATCGAGAGCGCCACCGTAGAAAGAAACGGTGACACCACTTTGTTCGATACTCAGTTTCGATTCCGCACGACGGAAGGGAATATCGGCGCGAACGATACCTTCCGAGTCGGTCAGGACAACGGGGAAGGTTTCAAAGAAGTTAGGCATCCGACGCACGCTGAGAACGCGACCTTCGCCATCTTTGAACACGGGGTGTCCTAACCAAGATTTAGCGATACCGTCACCGCTATCCATGGCACCAGTACGGAATAAACCACCTTTAGCGGGGCTATTACCGACATAATCATAGAAAGCCAGTTTTTCAGGGATTGCTTGGTAAGCTTCGGCGATGGTGGCTCCGTTGGCGATGCTGGCCTCGACGCGACGCTCAATTTCTTCTTGGAAATAGCCCTTATCCCATTGGTAACGGGTGGGGCCAAAGAGTTCGATCGGGGTGGTAGCATTACCGTACCACATGGTTCCAGCCACGACGAAAGCGGCAAAGAAAACGGCGGCGATACTGCTAGAAAGCACCGTTTCGATATTACCCATTCTCAGGGCTTTATAGAGTCTTTCGGGGGGACGAACGGTTAAATGGAATAAACCAGCGATAATCCCGACGATACCCGCAGCAATGTGGTGAGCTACCACACCACCGGGGTTAAAGGGGTTAAAACCAGCCGGTCCCCATTCGGGAGCTACGGGCTGCACATGACCAGTTAAACCGTAGGCATCGGAAACCCACATCCCGGGACCCCAAAGGCCTGTTTGATGGAAAGCACCGAAACCAAAACAAAGTAAACCGGATAAGAACAGGTGAATACCGAACATTTTCGGCAAATCGAGCGCAGATTCGCCCGTGCGGGGATCGATAAATAATTCTAAATCCCAGAAAACCCAGTGCCAAACCGCCGCTAGGAATAGCAGACCGGATAAGACGATATGAGCGGCGGCAACGCCTTCAAAAGACCAGAAACCGGGGTCAACACCAGTTTCGCCGGTGACGCTCCAGCCACCCCATGAACCGGTGACACCTAAACGGGCCATGAAGGGCAGCACGAACATTCCTTGCCGCCACATCGGGTTTAATACGGGGTCACTGGGGTCGAAAATAGCTAGCTCATAGAGGGCCATGGAGCCAGCCCAACCCGCTACCAGTGCGGTGTGCATCAGGTGAACGGAAATTAAACGGCCCGGGTCGTTGAGAACGACTGTGTGTACTCGATACCAAGGTAGTCCCATTGACTACGCTCCTCCTATTGACAATTTAGTGTCCACTTAGACGCTTTTTATATTCAGGGTCAAATATAAGCCCAACAATCTCGACGGTTAAGTGCAAGAGTTAGCCGACCTACATTATCCCTTGAAAATGTATCTATTCTAAAGAAGTGTAACTATTGTTAGAACAGATTTCAAGTCTTTGCGATCGATCTTCCGCCAGAATAGTCCAGATAAGGAAGTGGGGTGTGGGGTGTGGGGAGCTTTTTTCAGTGATCAGTAAACAGTAAACAGTAATCAGTGAAAAGACAGCACTGTTAATGCTATTTAATACTCCTCACTTAATACCACTCACTGAAAACTCACATCTGATCAGTGATCACTGATGACTGATAACTGATCACTGATTACTTCCTCAGCACTTCTTCGGCATTTTGCAGGATTTCGAGGACTTGTTCGGCACTAATCAAGCGTTTTAGCACCACTTGCCCGATGGTGGGGACAGTATCGGCAATTTCTGCACTCTTGGGGGCAACTTCTACCATAATCACGGCTTCTTCCACCTTATAAAGCCATAAAACCTGTTCTCCCTCTAAAATACCGATATTTAATCGCTCTATCTGCGGTGGTCGTCGCCAACTACTCGCGTGATCCCACAAACCGCCAAATTCCCACACCCGCCCTATTGTCCAACCTGCCGTTAAGAAAAAATATTTCACTTTGTTACTCAATCTAGAATCAATCTCTAGCTTTCTGGCTTAATTAGTTTTCAGCCGTCAAATTCTATCAAAAAACTGCTAACGTCCCGTTAATTTCACTACCCCAATCCCCCCAAAGTATAGACCCAAGACCGCCCCTGCTAACAGGGATTGGGTGAGAGGATCTGTGGAAGGGGTTAAAATCGCGCCTAAAATCACCGCACCCAAAACCACGAAACGCCACCCCGATAACATCGTTTGCGAGGAAATAATGCCTAAAAAGCTCAAAATCAATTGAATAACGGGAATTTGAAAGGCGATGCCGGTACTAAAAAGTAAAAGTAAGACAAATTCAAAATAGCGCTCGATCGACCAAGCTTGTTCGACCACTTCCGCCCCATAACTCACAAAAAAGTTTAAAGCGGCGGGAATCAGGGCAATATAGGCAAAAAATAAACCAGCAAAAAATAAAACACTCGATCCTAACACTACCGGGACAATTAAACGCCGTTCGCGACGGGTTAACCCCGGCAGCACAAAGAGAATAATTTGTAAGAGAATGACGGGACTAGCCACCAGTATGCCGCTATATCCAGCTACTTTTAGGGAGACGAAAAAAAATTCTCCCGGGGCCAACTGCAAAAATTTTACCCCTTGAGCAGGAACTTCCAGCACTTGTACTAGGGGTTTAACGAAGATAAAACATCCCACCGCACCCACAGCCACGGCAATTAAACTATAAAAAATCCGGCGCCGCAACTCCTCCAAGTGGTCAAATAAGGACATTTCCACTTCTCCGGGTAACTCATCGAGGAATTCAGGACTGTCTGGGGGTGGGGTTTTTACTTCTGTCGATGACATGGCTTTCGCTCGATCGTTCTCTACTCAAGCCTTTATCCTAGCATTGATACACCTTAGCCTTGAATCATTTATCAGTTATCAGTTATCAGATGTGAGTTTTTAGTGGACAGTCTTAATCAGGGGTCATTTATCAGATAAGAGAAGAGAATATCAAGTGAGCAGGATTAAATGGCAGTTTTCTGCGGTCTTTTCACTGATTACTGCTTACTGTTTACTGATTACTGAAAAAAGCTTCCCACTCCCTAATCTCCTCAAAAAAATTTGCTATGATATAGGGACTTGTTTAGTATTTGGTAAAAATAACCATAAGTCGTACCGTGTTCACAACTGTTCAACCCGCCAATCGATCGAGCTTACCTGATGACCTATTTACGGCAATTAAAGAGCTTAAACAGGAATTAAACGCCGTTATTCTGGCTCACTACTATCAAAATTCTGACATACAGGATATAGCTGATTATATTGGTGATTCTCTCGGTTTATCCCAACAGGCTGCCCGAACGCCAGCAGATGTGATCGTATTTGCGGGGGTTCACTTCATGGCAGAAACAGCTAAAATCTTAAACCCAGATAAGTTGGTATTGCTGCCGGATTTAGATGCAGGATGTTCTTTAGCTGATAGTTGTCATCCTGAAGATTTTGCTCGTTTTAAAGCCCAATATCCCGATCATATTGTGATTTCCTATATCAATTGCAGTGCAGAAATTAAGGCCATGAGTGATATTATCTGCACCAGTTCCAACGCAGTCAAAATAGTTAATCAAATCCCTGCCCATCAACCGATTATCTTCGCTCCCGATCGCAATTTAGGCCGTTACGTCAGTCAGCAAACTGGTAGAGATTTAGTTCTCTGGCAGGGTAGTTGTATTGTCCATGAAACTTTTTCCGAACGCAAGATAATAGAATTAAAAGTCGCCCATCCAGAAGCAAAAATTATCGCCCATCCTGAGTGTGAAGCATCGGTTTTACGCCATGCCGATTATATTGGTTCCACGACGGCACTATTAAATTATTCCCTGAAAAGTTCCGAAAAAACCTTTATTGTCGCCACAGAACCGGGGATTATTCACCAGATGCAAAAATCCGCCCCAGAGAAACTATTTATCCCCGCACCAGCTTTAAATAACTGTGCTTGTAATGAGTGTCCCTACATGAGACTGAACACTCTCGAAAAATTGTATCTCTGTATGCGAGATAAAACTCCAGAAATTACTATTTCTGAAGTTTTAAGAGTTAAGGCACTGTTGCCGATTCAAAGAATGTTAGAAATGTCTTAATCAGTGATCAGTTATAAGTGATCAGTTATCAGATGGCGCAATAATATTATTGTAGGGGCGAATTGCATTCGCCCTCTTTTAATAACTTCTGCTGCTCACCATAAGTGAGAGAAAGTCACCAATATGAGATGCACCCTGTGAGTTTTCAGTTCATTAGACATCTGCAAAAATTATAACCCAATCACAGCTTGCTTCTATGTCATGTACTAATAAATAGTTCGATAATCCAAATATATATCTATCATTGCTAATTCAATTTAACGGAAAAAATCTGGGGACATTAAAATCATTTTTATTTTGGTAAGTTTCTTGTCTAGAAAAAATTTTATTCTTGAGATAATATTAGGTAGAATTACACTGATTACTGATTACTGTTCACTGATTACTGATTACTGTTCACTGATTACTGATTACTGTTCACTGATTACTGAAATGCTGAAGATAAATTTTTTCGTTGTGTTTGATGGATTGAAAAAAATCGACAATGGGACGAGGATAATTAACCCCTAAAATCACCCCGTAACGCTTTTGTTCCTCTGGAGATAATTTATAAGGTTCGTGAATTTTATCGCCCTTTATTGCGGCTAATTCGGGCAACCAGTGACGTAAATAATCACCTTTGGGATCATAATCTCTCGACTGTTTAGGGATATTAAAATAACGAAATGCTCGCGCGTCATTGCCGACACCAGCAGTGTAATTCCAATTACCCCAATTACTACAGACATCGTAATCAACTAATAACGACTCGAACCATTCTGCTCCCATACACCAATCAATACCGAGATTTTTGGTCAGAAAACTAGCGACATTTTGCCGGCCACGATTTGACATAAATCCTGTAGCGGCTAATTCTCTCATATTAGCATCTACAAGGGGATAACCGGTTTTTCCCTCACACCAGAGATTAAATTTTTCCCAATCTTCTAACCAAGGTAAATTAAGTCCTTGCAAACCAGATTTATAGAAGATTGTATTACCGTGTTTACTGCCAATAAATCGGAAAAAATCTCGCCATAATAATTCAAAAATTAGCCAATAGGTAGAGTCATTTTTTACTCTTATTTGCTCATATTTTTGTACTTCCTCATAGATATAACGGGGGGAAAGACAGCCAAAACTTAACCAAGCTGAGAATTTTGAGGAATAATTAGTCCCTAACATTTCATTGCGGGTTTCCTTATAGGTTTTTAAGGAATCACTATCCCAAATATATTCCTTAACCCGTGATTTTCCTGCCATTTCACCCCCTTGAAACGACAAAACACCTCGCCAGTCTAAAATTAGTTCTGTTAAGCCTAAATCGTTTAAACTGGGAAGGTTTCCCAACTCTATTTTAGGCAATTTTGTCAACTTTTTCGGCGTGGGATAAGTTGTTCTTATTTGCCAATGACGTTCTACTTGTTTACGAAAATTAGTAAATAATTCTGGTAATTGATTAATGGTAAAAGGTAAATCATCAGGATGATATAAAGTGGCTGTCCAAAAAGTTTTTATCTGCACAGGAACCCCGGATAAAGCCTTATTTACCGCTTTTTCTACCGCTAATTCCTCTGCTGTTACCTCTTGATGATAATAAACCCTAGCTATTTGCAATTCTTGAACTAATTGCGGGATAATTTCTTCTGGTTTTCCCCGTCGGATAATTAAATTACCGCCTAAACTTTCCAGAGATTGTCGTAAATTTGCTACGCTTTCTAATAAAAATTTAGCCCGGAACTTGCCTGTTTTGGGAAACCCGTAGGAAGTAAGACCAAATTGACGCTCATCAAAACAATAGAAGGGAATTATCTCTAATTGTTCTTGAATAGCGCGATAAATTGCCTCGTGATCGTGAACCCGCAGATTATTGCGATACCAAATTAAAACCCGCATTTAACATCAATTAAAAGTTGATAACTGATAAATAGTAACTGAGATGAGATTTAATTATCTTTTGCCGTAGTAATGGCCATAGTAACGATAATTGTGGTCTTTCCGACTAACATTATTAGCCACTAAACCTAACACGGAAATGTGGGATAATCTCAGATCTTCCAGCAGATTTTTAAGCGCAAAGCGATCGGTTTTGCCCAGTTTGGTGACGAGAATTAGGCCAGTGGCCATGGCGGCGAGAATTTTGGCATCGGCAAAAGCGGCGAGCGGTGGTAGATCGTAGATAATTAGATCGAAGAGGTGGTCTTGCTGTAATTGCGAGATCATCTCCTGCATTCTCTGGGAAGAAAGCAAACGGCTTGGAGCTGGGGGAATTGAACCGGCGGTAAGAATCGATAAATTCTCGTAACGGGGTAGGGATTGAATTGCCTCGTTCCAATCGAGACCCTCGGCGAGGACATTACTAAGGCCGTGGTCGTTATCGAGATTAAGTCGCAGGTGAATCCGGGGTCGTCGCAGGTCGGCATCCACCAATAAGACTCTTTGTCCCATACGAGCGGCCGCCTTAGCGATATTGATTGCCATAGTGGTTTTACCATCTCCCGGTGATAGAGAACTAATCACGAGGGACTTGAGGGGGGAATCGGAACCGAGGAGGCGAATATTGGTGTTAAGAGTGTGGAAAGCCTCCGAGAAGGGCGAGAAATTATAGTAGGAGGGGTTTTCGTTGGCTGATTTGGCAGTAGTATTAGGGATAGTAATTTTGCGATCGCCGACTGTTAACTGGGGTAGGGCGGTGTTCACTTTTTCGATCGTACCGAGGTCTTTTTGCCAAGGAATTGCACCTAAAAGGGGTAGCTTGGCATCTTCTTTTAGTTCATCTGCACTGTGATGAACGGGGTCTAATCTTTCAGCTAAAAAGGCCGCCCCTATACCTAGCAACAGGCCACCGATAAGCCCCAACGCCAGATTTCGCACGGGTTTAGGAGAAACGAAATCTTCCTCTACTTCTGGTGGAGAAATTAGTTGCCAAGGCATCACTTGTTGTGCCACCTTGAGTTGGAGTTTTTGTTGTTCCTCCAGAAAACGGCCGAGACTGGTGGTGGCGATTTCCAATTCTCGCTGCAAATCCGTATAACGACGGGATAGTACGGCTAGGTTTTTGACCGAGGCTTTCTGTTGTTCCAGAGCTTGGGCAAGGGATTCTACCTTAATTTCTAGGGTTTGGCGAGTGTTAGCGGCTTCCACCAATTGTTGGGTTAATTCTACTCGCAAAGCGCTTCGTGACACCAAAGCCGGGGAATTACCCACTGTCTGGGGCAGTTTTTCCCCTAGGGTTCTCTGGGCTTCGTTTTGCAGTAGGGGCAGTAAATTAGCCCGTTTTTCCTCTAGGGTGGCGATTATCGGGCTATCCTTGGCAAAAACTGCCGATTGTTTCGCCAATTCCACTTCCACTTCTTGCAACTGCTTGAGCAAATCTTGATAACCGGGAGATTCACTGAGATAAGTAGCGATAATTGCTTGATTAGGGTCTAATCCCACCTGTTGCTGTAAAGCTTGAGAGCGAGAGTTAATTTCGTTAAGGGCGACTTGGGCGACTCTGTACTCCTGTTCGATGCTGGTTAACTGTTGTGATAAACGAGTCGCCTCTTTATCGGGATCCAGGAAATTGTATTGCTGCCGGAATTGCTGCATTTGTTTTTGTAGAGAATTAACTCGTTCCCGCAGCACGGGCAATTGAGCATTGACAAAATCCAAACCTTGATTAATTTCGGTCTTGCGTTCCTGAGAACTATAGTTTAGGTAATGACGGGCTAAATTTTCTAAAACCAGCTTGATTTTTTCTGGTTCCGCATCTTGATAGGAAATTTCTAAAACTTTCGTATCTTTTAGTTGACTAACTTTGAGATCAGATTTGCCAGTCTTACTAATTAAATCACTGTAGGTAAAGTCGGGATATTGAGGAGTTATTTTACTAAGGATGGGGTTAAGGAGTTGAGGACTGGTTAAAACAGCGATTTGGGTATCATAATCGATGTCTTCACCACCTAACTGAGGTAGGATATCTTGGGCTGCCAGTCTCGAAGAACTTTTATTTTCCTCAATCGGTTGACCGATGAGCAGCAGGAATCTACCTTGATAGATGGGGGTTTTTAAGAAAGTATAAGTAGCGATCGCACTTGTCACCCCTAGGGTGATGCCAGCGATTATCAACCAGCGATGCTTGACCACAGAAAGGACTTGACGCAGGTTGATTTCTTCTTCTTCCTGCGTCACGGAGGGGATAAAAGCCGGTTGAGCAAAAATTGTTAGATTTTCCTGGCTTTGGGCTTTCAAAGCCCCGTTTTGTTGGTTGTTCATCATTAATCAAATAGTCAAGGGATAACTGTATTAGACCGCATCTAGTATGCCAGTATAGCTTGAGAATAATTTGGGAATTTGTCCAAACATGGTATCTATTTAAAATAGCCTCAAGCCCTTATAGAGTCAGGAATATGACATCTAAAGCTGAGATTGACTTCGGGACACTTTAAGGATTTGACATCCTCGCCGCCGTAAAACGGACGGCGATTCCTCACCACGCCACTTTTTTAGGGTGGTCGCTGAATGGGGTTGACGCTTCACCGA
>MTBT01000136.1:0-14088 GCA_002282935.1 Microcystis sp. LSC13-02
GGTGCGAAACCCCGCAAGGGAAAGAAGCAGAAACCTAAATCGTGAGGTTTGGGAATCACCGTCCGTTTTACGGCGGTGAGGATGTCAAGACTCTCGCATGGCGCGGATTAATTCGGCAGCCACTTCTGGACGGGAGAATTCCGGAGGTGGTAATTCTCCTTTACGCAGCAGTTCCCGGACTTTCGTTCCCGAAAGGTGTATTCTTTCTTCCGGTAAACTGGGGCTAGTTTTAGTGGTTGCCATTCCCGAAGTGCGGGTACAGTAGAAAGCGTGTTCAAACTTCATCGGCACGATTCCCAATTCCCCCGGCTCGAACTCATCAAAGATATACTGAGCATCGTAGGTTCCGTAGTAGTCTCCGACTCCGGCATGGTCACGACCGACGATAAAATGGGTACAACCGTAGTTTTTACGGATAATAGCGTGGAAAATTGCTTCCCGGGGGCCGGCGTAACGCATAGCTGAGGGGTTGATAGCCAGAATAACGCGATCTTGGGGAAAGTATTTATCCATCATGATCTCATAGCAACGCATCCGCACATCGGCCGGCACATCATCGCTTTTGGTAGCGCCGACAAGAGGATGCAAGAATAAACCATCTACCACTTCTAGGGCGCATTTTTGGATGTATTCGTGGGCCCGGTGGATGGGATTACGGGTTTGGAAACCGACAATCGTTTTCCAAGCTTTTTCGTGGAACATTTTCCGCGATTGCAGAGGATCGATCTGATATTTGGGAAACTGAGGATGAGGATCGCGCTGAAGCAACCATATTGGACCTGCGAGGTTAATTTCTCCCTGTTCGTAGAGGACTTTTACCCCGGGATGTTTCTGGTCGTCGGTACGATAGACGTTAACTGCTTCGTGGGCCTTATTGTAACGGTATTTTTGGGTTAGCTCTAGGACTCCGACAAAGTTGCCTGCGCTGTCATCTAAACGAATCCAGTTGCCTTCTTTGAGGGGATCCGCCACTTCTTCGCTAACGGAAAGAGTCACGGGAATTGCCCAGGGTAAACCATTGATTAGACGCATATCATCGACGACTTTTTCGTAGTCGTCCTGTTCCATAAAGCCTTTGAGGGGACTGAAACCACCAATAGCAATCATAACTAAATCCGAGAGCGATCGTTCATCTAGGGAAACTCGCGGTAGTTTTTCAGCTAGGGCCAGAAATTCTGCTTTTTCGGCAGCGGTAGCAATACGATTAATTAATTGCCCACCGTGGGGCGCGATTCCTTCGGTCAGTACAGTCATAAAAATTTCTTTACATTGTCACGGTTTATCCTATCAGAAGTTGGCTAAAGCTCTATGGGATTCCAATAAAAAGGCTTGTACTGTTTCAGTACAAGCTCTTACCTTAGATTGAAAAATTTAGATATTAGGCAATTACACTAAAGTTGGTTTGGTTGACTGTGGCCAGATTGGTAAAGTCAGAACTTAAGGTGGCGAGAAGGTTAGCACCTGTACCGAATACGGCGGTATTAAAACTATTACTGGTGTACCATACCTCCACCCCTGCAGCCGTGCCAACACCCAAAATTGCCGCACTGGAGGAAGCCCCTGCAAAAAATGCATTAGTGGCGGCAGCAGACAGGGAGTTACCTTCACCGTAGCGACTAGCGGAGAGGCTACCGAGAGATAATCCCAGAAAACTAGAAGATCTTAAGTGAATGCGATCAACAGAGACAAAATCAGTGATTAAATCTACTCCTTCAAAACGAGAATTGTAGATGAAAGTGTTAATCCCTGTTCCCCCAGTGAGAGTATCTGCCCCAGCACCACCCACAAGAGTATCGTTACCGCCACCAGCGCTGATCAGATCATTACCGCTACTACCGTTGAGAATGTTGGCTTGAAAATCGCCAATAATTCTATCATTGCCGCTAGTCCCGATGACATTATCGAAGTTGTTAACAGTAAAGTTTAAAGTACCAAGAAAAGGAACATTTCTGACGGTTAAACGGGAGCTACTGAGATCAACATCGATAAATGAGGGGGCATCGGCCGTGGAAGCATCGATTAAATTATTACTAGCAAAAGGATTGGCAATAATTCTTTCAACAGAAGTCAGTTGATCAGTGCCGAGACTACCTTTCAAGATTGTGCCTCTGGGCAAAATAGTAATACTCTGTGGAGCGGAAAAAAAGGTGCGAAGATTGCTGTAGTCAGCAATGTCCAAACCACTACCACCATTAAATCTGTCGTTGCCGTTACTACCGACAAAAGTATCGTTAAAAATGGTTCCGACAAAGTTGTCGTTAAATATAGTTCCAGGAAAAATCGCCATTAGTTACAAATCTCCGATTTGGTCTTTTACGAAAAATATTGAGCCAATAGTTATAACCATTGACCAAGCTTTTTACAGCATTTTTAGGCAATATCACAACGCCAGAAAACTAGCAATCAACAGGGATGGCATAGGATTCTGCTAAGTAGTTTTCTTAGTCAGTAGTTAGGGTAATGATTCAAAAGAACTGAAGCCAAATTTTTTCGCCTTCTCGATGAATCTTAAGAAATACTAACTTAATGTTGTGTTTGGTTTCAGGATGTCAACTTACTTTAAGTTTTGTTACAAATGTTGTCAAGTTCTATATAAAGCTTAAATAAGCGGTTTATCCAAGCAAAATTGTTAAATAGGGTTTTTATGCCCAGAATCGTACTTGTAACTGCTAATATCGTTGATTAGGACTAGCAAGGAAGAATCCAGTTACTGCGACGATCTGCAGAAGAATCAATAGCTACTGACCGGAAGCCTGATCTAACGGCCGAAGCCTCTTGCCTATCCTGATAAGTAGCCTATACTCAACGAATTTAGTATAATTTACCCGCTAATAGTCCCAGGGCGATTGATCGCATCTATGTTCCCGTCTATCCCCAGACTCCCCCAACCCTTAATCAAAGGGGCGTGACTGTCGATGCTTTTCTGGGGCGAAAGGCCTACAATAAGATTTGTAAAGAATTATCAATAATTATGAGCGAAAAAGTTGTCCTGATTGTCGGTGCTACGGGGGGTATCGGTGCTACTTTAGCCCGTAAACTAGCTGTTAATGGTCATAAACTCGTATTAGTGGCCAGAAATGCCGATAATTTATCTAATTTAGCTAGTGAGTTGGGTTGTCCCTCTTTAATTGTGCCGACGGATATCACCAATCCGACTCAGGTAGAAACTTTGATGGAAAAAATTGTCTCCCATTACGGCCGGTTGGATGTGTTGGTTAATGCGGCTGGGGCCGGGGTGATGAAACAATACAATAAAATTACGCCGGAAGATTTAGATAAAATGCTCGACCTCAATCTGAAGGGGAGTTTTTATACCTGTCAGGCTGCGGCTAATGTGATGAAGGAAAATAAGTACGGTCATATCTGTAATGTGGTGGGAATTTTAGGTAAGCATTCTATGGCTATGGCTGCCGCTTATTGTGCTTCTAAGTACGGGGTGGTCGGTTTTAGTAAATGTTTGGCCGATGAGTTAAAACGCTATGGTATTAAAATGACTTTATTCTATTTTGGTGGTGTGGATACTCCTTTTTGGGATCAGGTGAGCTTAAAAGTTGATCGCACTAAAATGTTAACCGCTCAAACCGCCGCCGATGCTATCTATTTTGCCATGAATGCTGAACCCCAAGCCGTCCCCATGGAAATTAATATTCAACCCGATAGTCATCTCTTTTTTTAGTCGTCAGCTTTTTCAGTTATCAGTTATCAGTTATCAGTTATCAGTTATCAGTTATCAGTTATCAGTTATCAGTTATCAGTTATCAGTTATCAGATGTAAGTTTCTTTATACCTGTTTACTGTTTACTGCTCACTGTTTACTGCTCACTGCTCACTGCTCACTGTTTACTGCTCACTGTTTACTGCTCACTGCTCACTGCTCACTGTTTACTGCTCACTGTTTACTGTTGACTGTTGACTGCTCACTGAAAAACCCCCTTTTTTGACTTTATCTATGTTTATTGATCATATTCATTTTTATGTAGAATCGGCCAAAAAATGGCGAGATTGGTTTGTGCGGGTGATGGATTTTCAGACGATCGCAAGTTTAGTTAATCTCCACACGCACACGGAAATAGTTGGCAATGGCATCCAAAAAGATAAAACTAAACAGATTATTTTTATCTTATCTTCTCCCTTAAATTCCCTTAGTCCCGTGGCGGAATTTTTAAGTAAATATCCTGAAGGGGTGGCGGATGTAGCTTTTCAAGTGGAGGATTTAGATAGTTTAGCTAGGAGAATTAAACAGGACATTTTTATTGAGGAAACTGTTTTGGCTAGGGGTAAGATAAAAAGCTGTCAAATCTCTAGCATTGCTAATCTCAAACATACGTTAATTGAAAGACAGGGAATCACGCCAATTTTAGCCGATCCTAATCTAATTGAGTATGATAGTAAGGAACAATATAATCAGGATATTCTGGCAATTGATCATTTAGTTTTAAATGTTTTTCAGGGGAATTTAGAGTTAACAGCCAATTGGTATGAGGAAAATTTAGGCTTTAAAAAAAGGCAAACTTTTACTATTAAAACGGAGCGTTCTGGTCTTTATTCTCAGGTACTTGTTCACCCCGAAACTGAATTAAAATTACCGATTAATGAGCCAGATAGTAACAGTTCTCAAATTCAAGAATTTTTAGATATTAATCAAAAATCTGGCATTCAACACATTGCTTTAAAAACAGCAAATATTTTAAAATTAACTCAACAATTAAAAGAAAGAAAAGTAGATTTTTTGTCAGTTCCCAATAGTTATTATCAACAAATTAACTATCAAAAAAAAGATTTTAATATTGCTGATTGGGAATGGTCAGAAATTAAAAAACAGGAAATTCTCATCGATTTTGAACAAAATAGTCATTCCCTCCCAGAAAAGCCGACTTTACTGCAAATTTTCACTAAACCAATTTTTTCCCAGCCGACTTTCTTTTTTGAATTAATCGAGCGCCGTCATGCCGCTAGAGGTTTTGGAGAAGGCAACTTCCGGGCCTTATTTGAAGCGATCGAACGGGAACAAATAGAGAGAGAAACTTTAGATTAGAGTCAGGAAAGCGATCATTTTTCCCGTCAGACTATGAACGATAACGTAATTCGATCACATCTTTTTTGATCGTGACATCATAGGAACCAAAAAAAGTTTGTCCCAAGAGTCCTAACCCTTCCATTTGGGGAGAAATACCAACAATCTGATTAGATAAAACCACCTCGCCAACTTTAATAGAATTAATGCGACCAAGATAAACCCTAACGACACCGCCAGCGGTATGAGCGAGTACTTCCCTTTCCCGTTTGACTTTCATCGCTTTTGCCATGGCATCGGTAAGGACGATGCCACTAGCACCTGTATCAAAAAGCATTTCATAATAGTGACGGTTATTAAAAACCACCATCACCGTGGGAATGCCGTTAACCCGGCGTTGAATCGGTAGCTGATAAACTTGCGGGGAATTTTTCCTATTTCTAGATGAACCGCCACAGAGACGGCTAAGATCTATGTGTTGTCCATCTGCTCTTTGGAGAAAGCATTCCGATTGAGCGAGAGTCGTAGGGGTGAAGGGAAATAGCAGCAGGGTGCTGGCCAATGCGATCGCAGAAATAGACTTATTCATCAGGAGCAAAAGGTAACTAAATCGAGAAGACAGACTCGGAAAAGAAGGCTTCTAGCTCTAGAATTCCGCAAAAATGCGGGAAAACAACGGGAGTTTAACCCGGAGGCCAGGCCATTGGGCGATCGCCTAAGAGATGGACATGAAGATGATCGACGGTTTGACCTCCCTGTTCCCCATTATTAATCACCACTCGATAACCTTGACTTAATTTAGCTTCGGCGGCCACCTTTTTAACAGTTAGTAACAAATGTCCCAATAGCTCTTGATCGCTGTCGCTGGCTTCCTCTAGTTTCGGAATCGGTTTTTTGGGGATAATGAGGATATGGGTGGGTGCTTGGGGATTAACATCTCGAAAAGCGAGGACCAGATCATCTTCATAGACGATCGAGGCAGGAATTTCTTTACGGATAATTTTGCTAAAAATAGTCTCGCTCATAGACAAATTACTTTTTTTTCAACTATACCATTAAGCTCTCAGCTTTTCTGGTGAGGTTATCCCGATAAATACGGTGATTTTCAGGGTAAATTCCCAGATAAAATCATTTTTATGCGGAAAACTAGCCTAACATCCTGTTTCATTTTCCTAAGAACTCACTTTATTTTTACTTGAGCCAAAATGTTAGCAAGGGTTTGGAGTGCGGCAATTATCGGCATCGATGCCATTAAAATCGGGGTAGAGGTGGATGTATCGGGGGGATTACCCGGAATTGCCGTGGTGGGTTTACCCGATACCGCAGTGCAGGAGTCGAAAGAAAGGGTAAAAGCTTCCCTAAAAAATGCCGGATTTGCCTTTCCCATCCGCAAAATTGTCATCAATTTAAGTCCCGCCGATATCCGCAAAGAGGGGCCAATTTATGATTTGCCGATTAGTATCGGCATTTTAGGGGCTTCCGAACAGGTAGAAGCCGGTTTATTGGGGGATTTTCTCTTTTTAGGCGAATTATCCCTCGATGGTAGTTTGCGTCCCGTGGCGGGGGTTTTACCCATTGCTGCCGCTGCTGAAAAAATGGGGATTAAGGGTTTAGTGGTTCCCGCCGATAATGCCAAAGAAGCGGCCGTGGTTAAAGGCTTACAAGTGTATGGGTTTCGTCATCTATCGGAAGTGGTAAATTTCTTAAATGAACCCGATCGCTATTCACCGATGACTTTTAACGCTGCCGAGGAATTTGGGCGATCGCAGGTAAATCTCCCCGATCTCAAGGATGTCAAAGGCCAAGCAATTGGCCGTCGGGCCCTGGAAATTGCCGCAGCTGGAGGTCATAACCTAATTTTTGTCGGGCCGCCGGGCAGCGGTAAAACCATGTTAGCGCGACGTTTACCCGGCATTCTGCCGCAGTTAACCTTTGCCGAATCCCTAGAAGTCTCCCAGATTCATTCCGTCGCCGGATTACTGAAAGATCGAGGTTCCTTGGTGCGCGAGCGTCCTTTTCGCAGTCCCCATCACTCCGCTTCCGGGGCAGCGCTGGTGGGAGGTGGCACTTATCCCCGACCGGGAGAAATCTCTCTTTCCCACCGTGGTATTTTATTTTTGGACGAATTAACGGAATTTAAGCGCAGTGTCTTGGAATATCTCCGGCAACCCCTAGAGGATGGTTATGTGAGCATTTCTCGCACTCGTCTTTCCGTCGCTTTTCCGGCACGTTTTACCCTAGTGGCCAGTACTAATCCCTGTCCCTGTGGTTATTACGGCGATTCGGTGCAACCCTGCAGCTGTTCACCGCGACAACGGGAACAATATTGGGCGAAATTATCGGGACCGCTTTTAGACCGTATTGACCTACAAGTGACGGTAAATCGCCTGAAACCGGAAGAAATGACCCAAGAGAGTCGGGGAGAAGCTTCTGAGCAAGTGCGGCAACGGGTAGAAAGGGCCAGACAAAAGGCCAGCGATCGCTTTCAGAATACGGGGATTCGCTCTAATGCGGAGATGAATTCCGAGCATTTGCGGGGTTTTTGCGCTCTTGATCATAGCAGTCGCCATATTTTAGAAGGGGCAATCCGAAAATTGGGTTTATCGGCCCGAGCAATGGATCGCATTCTCAAAGTTGCCCGCACCATTGCCGATTTAGGAGATAGTGAAATGCTGAAAAGTTCCCACGTTGCCGAAGCAATTCAGTATCGCACTCTCGATCGTTTAAGTTAAGTAGGGAGGTGTTAAAAATTGTCAGAAACTCTCGGCTAACATTTGGCATTACTTCCGATTTTATCACTCAATCCAAGCCTTTGGGGGGTTCTACCCCCCAAACCCCCCGTTGGGGTCGTGGCGCCGCCCCCAAACCCCCCGCGCATTAGTTTTTCGGTGGGATGCTTACAGGCAGCTGCTGACACATTTGTCATCATTTAAGAGTCATTGATAATTGCTGATTGTCGGTATTTCTGCATAAGTGAGATATAGCGGGCAGAATCTATCTTCAATTGAATTATAACTACTTACTTAAAGAGCATTTTTTCTGGTCGGGGCGAATTGCCTTCGCCCTCTTTTTAGTAAACTTACTGGTGGGGATTTTAGGGATTAATCGGGCGATTCTAAGCGTTTTTGCCATTCTCGATCGATTTTATCGGAACGCTCGATCTCTTGTTCGAGATAGTCTTGATCAGTAGAATAACTAATATCAGCATCTGTAATCACTTTTTGGTCAGCGAATTGACGAGAGTAGGCAAGTTTTTGCTCTAATTCAGGATTATTTTGGGCTAATAAATCTGCTCTTTTTTCTCGCTGTTGATTGCGTTGATTAACCCGCTCATTTCTCCACTGCAAAAAGAAATAACGACCGAGGGGAATCCCCAAAAAAGCAGCGGCATAACTGAGGAGAAAACCGTAGATCCCTGTGACTATCGACCCCAGAGAACCGCTCAAATCGACACTATCACTGTTGAGCAAAAATCCTAAAACTAAAGCGAGGATAAAGTTAACCCCCCCTAAACCTAAAGCTAAGATAATTTGACCACTATCCGCTTCGCTAAACTTCCAGCTTTTTTCTCTTAGATAGGGTGACAATGCTTGTACTTTTCTCTCTTTGGTTGTCACCTGTAGATCGGGAAAATAATAGATAATATCGCCTCGATCGGACACTTGCGGCAAACCATTAAAGCGAGTTAAAACTGGCAGAACATAGTCTTCTGTCTCCTCATGACTGGGGGTAATACTATCGAGATAGGGAGCAATTTGTGGAGCAATAATCGAGCCACGATTATTTTGAATTACTTGACCGATAGTTTGCCAGCGTCTCTCCTCTAAATTAAAATTAGGATCGCCATCGCCAAAAAGAAAAGAAAAAACTGACTCCAGAAAATTCATCTTACTAGCGGGTTTTTCTGCCTTAACTTCCCTATCTCTTCTTTCGTAGTAGTTATTACCAAAATCGGGATAAAAAATCCAGAAAAAGTCCGTGGGAAAGAAGTTAATATTAATTTTGCTATTTCCCGAATTGTTATCCGAGTCACTATCTTTGAACATTAAGCCTATCAGGATAGCCAGAATAGCCAGCAAGAGGATTAAAATCGAAATAATTAAAACAATGCCAAAGGAAATGCGAATAACATAAAAAACTACTTGCCAGATTTTACTACCGAAAGCTTTTAACTTTAATTGCCAATATTTATTCAGAAGAATCGAGCGAAAATTTTCGGGAAAAAGATAGATAATCTCCCCCGTATCTGCTACCTGTAAATATCCCCCCGCTTCCGCAGCTAAAGCTAATAATCCCTGTTGTGCAGCGTTAATCTCTAAACCCGATTTTGCCGCCACATCACCCACCGTAACCCGATAGCCTAATTTTTCGATCGATTGTAATAGAGACTCTTGGGGATTCATAGAAAATACTGTTCCTGTCGATTATCCTATTTTCTAGTTTAGTTTTGATTTTGTCTTTTTGGCCGCGCTATCTGGATTGACAGGTGCGGCATTTTGGACTCGATCGAGAAAATATCGTTATAATTGGTGCAATAGTCGCAAAAAGCAGGGCTAAACTGTATAAATAGTTACTTTATAAGCAATTATCAGAGGTGAGCATGAATGCGTCGGAACAGGCAAAAGGATTAGAATTAACGGCGAAGATCGCCACACTCGTCAACCTGTTTAAGCAACAATTCCCCGATGCAAAGGCAGATCTGAAACCTTGGCGCAATGATCCCCACACAAGGGAGTTAACAGATCCCGACTCGATCGATATCGCTTTCCATTTTCCCGGTTGGAGTCCCAGAATTCAAGGGCGCAGTATTCTGGTACAAATTCGTTTTCATCTCGATAGCGAGGATCAGCATCAGCGTTTGATTGGCTTAGAAATGCAGGCTTTTAACCATCAAGGAACCGCTTGGCGACTATCTACGGTGGAAAATTGGCAATTAGTCGGCAATTATCAACCCTCTCCTAAGGTGGCTGATAAGTTAAAATATTTCAGCCGGCAGGTGTTTGAAGTTTTTAAAAATGAGCATCGATAAGGCTCTTTCGGCACTCTCGGCAAAAGATCGTTATTCGATCGAGATTAAATCGTTCATAATGTCAAGCTATAGGACTAAATTAATTCTTGAAAGTGCTTGGCTTTAGCGGAAATTTTTAACATTTTTTCTGGTTGATCATGAATCTCACTTTTTTGAGAAAATTGACGGCTGCTGGTGGTTGTTTTAGAAATACTGATATTTTTAATACTAACAAAGCGATATTGATAGTCCTGAAGAAAATCGGGTTGATTCCAAAATAAGCGTCCGATTTCACGACAATAAGAGACAAAGCATTTGGCTCCTTTTAATTGTTTAATTATCGATGAATTATCATCTCTGCTTTTCTTCATTTCCAAACAAAGGATAACTTTTTCAGAAGTGGTATTAGCGATAATTATAAAATCTGCACGCTTACACTCACCTTTACTACCAGTAAAAATACTGCGGACATCAAAAAACTTATCTAGCTTGATCACAATAACCTCATCGGGTTTCGGCATTCCATTAACCGCAAACGAATAGTTATCTTGAGTTTCTGTCAGTTTCAGTAAATAGCTATCTCGTTTGTATTCTTTTTGATATTCCAACTCTACTATCGCACAATCCTTAATCATTTCTTTGAGCATAGCAATATCAGACATTACTCCTCACCCCAAATAATAGCCGTTTGAATACGATTCATCTTTTCGATAGTAGTATCAAAACTGCGCGCTTCGATACCCATTTCTGGATCAATTTTAGCGGGAGTTAAAGTGTTAAATTTGGTCTTTCTTTTTTTTCCTTTTAACATCTCTAAAGCTTGTTCAGCAATATAGACTTTAACTTGATCGGCCGATAATAATTCCTCCTGTCTATAGCCTTCTTCCGCTGCAATTTGTTTCAGGTGTGGTTGATCATGGTTGAGCATAATTAATGTGTTGATTTCTTTGATAATATAATCACTGTGAGTAGTGATAAAAACTTTAATACCAATGTTGATCAGTCGAGCGAAAAGTTTAGCGATACGGCGTTGATTTTCTGGATGGAGATTTAATTCAGGTTCATCTACCATTAACAAATCTCCGATGCGAGCTTCGTGTCTTAAATAAAAGCCAATGTCTAAAAGAGAACGTACAGCACTAGAACTTTCATCCATCGATAGTCTAAGTTTTTTTCCTTTAGGAATGTAATAAAGTTCATCATTGTTAGTAATCATATATTGACCACCAATAATATCGGCAAAATCTTCTAAAATACTGGGATGATTTTCGGCGATAAAGCTAGTTTTTTTGACAATTGTTTCTATTTGTCTAGTAAAATCTACATTTTCTTTGACCGGGAGCGCATAATCCTGAGAAACATTAAATAACAGTTCTCTAGGATTAAAATTGCTATTTTTGCTAATTTCTTCCAGTAAACGATTACGAGCAAAATTTAACTCTTTGCGAAAAATTGCCGCTCCTGTCCTTTCTGCACTGGCAATAAATGGCCTGGGAAAAAACTGAGAGAAAATTATATCTTTGATACTGTTGTCAATGATCTCTTCAAGAACATTAACTAACAGATTTATATTAGATTTTTCTCTTAGCAATGTAATGGATAAATAGGGGTTATTTTCAGGTTTGCTAATCGAGATAGTTTCCCATTTAGCTGTGCTAATTGTCCTTTCATACCCATTTTCAAATTGAATATTGTCAAAATTTAATTCTATCTGAAAATCAACATTTTTAAACCTCTCCTCGTTGACCGCAAAAACTTCAGGTATTTGTCGAACATATCTTTGACAACCTGTAGTAAGAATACTTTCACACTGTTGAACATACTCCTGTAGATCGAGACTAATTACACCATCAGAAAGTAGTTGATCAATTTTTTCTTTGAGTCCAAATTTTGGCAACATTAATAGTCTTCGCCAAGTATATAAAAAACCAAATAAAGAATATGTAGCATAAGTTTTACCTGTATTATTACTACCACAGATAATTGTCAGGTCGCCTAGACTGAATTCTGCCTGTTTTAAAATGCCAAGATTTTTAATTTTAACTTTCATGTTTGTCTTAAGTTTAATATTCACGATTATAGATAATTGTGGATCATCTGAGCAAGTCCCAAACTATACATTCAACTTTGGTTATCAAGGTTACTTACAAAAATTATAACCTTTCTAAGGCTTTTCTCTCTTTTTCAGTCACTTCTCGCCATTGACCGGGTTGTAATCCTGTTAAGCATAATTTATTGTTTTTGTCAATAGTAATGGCTGTTCTAATTAATCTTAAAGTGGGATAACCAACGGCAGCAGTCATCCGTCTTACCTGACGATTTCTCCCCTCAGTTAAGGTAATTTCTAACCAAGCGGTGGGGACAGATTTTCGATAACGAATCGGTGGCTCTCTGGGGGGTAAATCTGGTTCAAAATCTAGTAAATTAACTATGGCTGGTCGAGTGCGATAATCCTGAATAGGAAGACCTTGACGCAATTTTTCTAAAGCGTTTAGGTCAGGAATTCTTTCGACTTGTACCCAATAGGTACGCGGATGAGCAAATTGACGATGACCCAAACGATGCTGTAATTGACCGTTATCTGTGAGTAATAATAATCCCTCACTGTCCCTATCTAAACGACCGACTGAATAGATATTGGGGATAGGAATATAATCTTTTAGAGTCGAGCGCCCATTTTCATCAGTAAACTGACATAATACCTCGTAGGGTTTATAAAAAAGGATATATTTATTCAAAGTAAAAAGTAGTCAGGAGATAGGAGTCAGGAGATAGGAGTCAGGATTACAGTAAACAGTGAAAAGAAAGCTCGGAACTTGCCACTTAATACTGTTCACCGAAAACTAAAATCTGATTACTGATAACTGATAACTGATTACTGATCACTGATCACTGATTTAATCCCTTTGATGGGAGAATTGATAAGCACCGATGATCGAGAGAAGAATAGCGACGATTAATAAAATGGGGATAGCGAACCAAGGAAATTGATTTATATCGTAGGCTGCGGCTCTTAATCCCAGACTAGCATAGGTGAGGGGCAAGGAATAAACAATAATTTTTAATGGCCAGGGTAAGGTTTGTGGATCGAAAAAAGTTGCTCCTAAAAAAGACATCGGCACGATTATAAAGTTATTATACAGACCGACACTTTCGAGGGATGTAACTCGCAATCCGACAATTGCCCCTAAACTGGCAAAGACGGCACAATTTAAGATTAAAACTAATAAAAAGAGGGGATTGAGAAAACTGGCAAATTTTCCTGTAAACAAGATAGCAACGAGAATCACTGCTGCAGAAGTCATGACACCCCGCAAAATTCCCGCGAAAACTTTGCCTAAAAATAATGAGAGGGGATGGACGGGAAGTAATAATAATTCCTCGAAGGTTTTACTAAATAAGCGATCGCCACAGATGGAAAAGGTGGTTCCCCCGAAACTGATCGCCATTGAGGACAGGGCCACCATTCCGGGTAAGATAAATTCTAGATAAGAATCGCCGATCGAGGGTTTCATCGAGCGATCGAGGGCGCTTCCCAACCCCAACCCGAAACCGATAATATAGATTAGGGGAGAAACTAAACCTGTGGCGGCGATCTGAAGGACTCTCGCCCGTAAATCTAGCCATTCTCCCCAAAATACGGTTAAAGTGTCTGTTAATATCGTCTGAGCTTGAGCTAGTTTCACTGGTATTTTGGTTAATTAGTAAATATACTTTTAATAATAATTAATATTTGTCCCCTTTTTCAAGGGCGAGCTTTTCGCACCAGAAAAATAATCATCGTCTAAGGATAGGCAAGAGGCAACAGTAAAGGGATTGGGGGAGATTCAGCTAATTTAAGGATAGGCAAGAGGCAAAAGCCAACAGTAAAGGGATTGGGAGAGATTCAGCTAATTTAAGGATAGGCGGTTAAAATCCGTTTTAGCTTACTTAAGTAGGTAGGCGTTAAAAATTATCAGATGCCCCCCTTATTAAGCTATCCATTAGTCAGATCTTTCTTAACAAAAAGAGAAGAAACTTAAAAAAAGGGGAAACGATTGATAGGTATAGTTTTGAAAGAAGGAAT
>MTBT01000136.1:14134-15340 GCA_002282935.1 Microcystis sp. LSC13-02
TAGAAAACTTGGCCAGCCAACCTAGTACAAGTGTGCCACAAGCTTCGGGAAATCTAGCCGCAGCGAGTGCCACCTACGACTTTTGGAATTCCCCCTATTTTCACCCATCAGATATAATTGCCGCCCAAGCCAAAAGTACAGTAGAAAGAATCAAAGAACATCCAATAGTTTTGGCAGTGCAAGACACAACAAGTTTAGACTTTACGACGCAAAAAGCCAAAAAAGGAATGGGTTATCTAGATTATAAAAAATCCTTTGGTCTCAAAGTTCATACCACATTAGGAGTGTCACCGCAAGGAATACCTTTAGGACTGATTAATCAATAGGTCTGGGCAAGAGAAGAAAAGAATTTAGGGATTGCCAAGCAAAGAAAAAAAAGAGAAACCGAAGAAAAAGAAAGTCAAAGATGGTTAGATTCTTGATCAGAAACACAACAACAAATACCCGAAGATATTCAAGTAGTAACAATCGGAGATTGTGAGGCAGACATATTTGATTTATTTGCCCAATCAAGAAGTCCTAACTCTCATTTATTAATCCGAGGAACTCATAACCGAAAAGTTAACTATCTCGAAGACAAGCAAAAGTCAGGGCATCCAGAGCCTAAATATTTACATCAATCCATCAGAGAAGTTAAAGCCTGTGGTAGCCTAGATGTGCAAGTAAAACGCAATCCTAATCACGAGGCTAGACTAGCTAAACTAACAGTTAGATTTGCCAGTTTTGAAATACAAGTACCTAAGCATCACTCGAAAGCGAACCCTCGTCAACCGGTCAAATTACAGGTAATTTTAGCTGAAGAAGAAAATCCGCGTCCCGGAGTTAATCCTATCAGTTGGCTCCTCTTAACTAGCCTAGACATTAGGAGCTTTGAATCGGCGATAACCTGTGTGCGCTGGTATAGTTATCGCTGGTTGATAGAACGCTATCATTTTGTTTTAAAAAGTGGTTGTGGATTAGAAAAACTGCAATTAGAAACGGGTCGTAGAATTGAGATGGCCTTAGCTACCTATTCAATTGTAGCTTGGAGATTACTCTGGTTAACCGATCAAGCACGCTTACACGGAGAGGAGAGTTGTGAAAGTTTTTTGGAAGAACATGAATGGCAATCTTTGTGTGCCACTATTCATAAAAAGAGTCCGCCACCTGAAAAGCCGCCCTCCTTTCGAGAAGCAGTCAGAATGATTGCTTCTCTTGGGGGGTTTT
>MTBT01000137.1:0-2298 GCA_002282935.1 Microcystis sp. LSC13-02
GGTGCAACCCTGGAAGTTCTCAGATGCTCTATTAAAGATCAAGAAAAGCCGTCGTAAAACGACGGGGTTTTAACCCAAATTTTCGATAAGTTTTTTATATAAAACAAGCTTTAATAGTTGAGAATATTTAAATTTACATTTCGCAATATTTATCTTTTCTTAGGAATTTATTAAAAATAATTCTCATTTGTTTACTAGGTTGCAATACTTCCAGCGATTATGGTATAATTTCGCAGTATAAAATGGTGGGTTTTTCTGTGCTTTTTTGAGTTTTTAGCTGTCTGGTGATCCTGAAAACCCTTGCTAAATCTACACTGACCTATTTAGGAACAGCAACAACTGGCGGTTAAAGAGCCTTTTTTAAGCCAACCCGTTGATCAATTAATTGTGTAGTTTTGTTGCAAAGAGAAAGTTTTTTTGACAAAAAGAACAGAATATGCTGCGAGTCCATCTATTTTGAGTCTGATCGCAGTTATCTTAATGGTGAGGTACAAAGTTTTCGTTTTGGGGAGTCAGGAGTCAGGAGATTATTTTTATTTAGGGTCTGCTGAATAAATCTAAAAACCTTGTTGGGTAAGACTTTTAGACTTTTTGTCAATCAAAAAGTACCGGACTGGGAGTGATCAGGCTGAAAATTAGGTAGTTGACCACCTGAAAATCGGTAAAACCCTACACCCCACACCCCACACCCCACACCGAGAGATTCTTGGGGAGGAACCTAGCTAAAAATACCTCCAGGCAATCGGTCAACCCGATTACGTTAAAATCAAAAGCAGGATACTGTGTATGACGGAAAAACTCGATGAACTCAGTGATTAAAGCGGTACAAACTGCCTATTATGGGGATGCAGCCTATCGGACACCACCACCGGACTTGGAATCTCTCCTGCTCAAAGAGAGAATTGTCTATCTGGGGTTGCCCTTATTTTCCTCCGATGATGTCAAGCGCAATGTCGGGGTGGACGTGACGGAATTAATTATCGCTCAACTGCTCTACCTGCAATTTGACGATCCCGAAAAACCGATTTTCTTCTATATCAACTCTACCGGCACATCCTGGTACACGGGGGACGCGATCGGCTACGAAACCGAAGCTTTCGCTATCTGTGACACCCTCAACTACATTAAACCTCCCGTTCATACTATCTGTATCGGGCAGGCCATGGGAACTGCAGCGATGATTCTTTCTGCGGGAACCAAGGGTTTTCGTGCCTCCTTACCCCACGCTACCATTGTTCTCAACCAAAATCGCACCGGGGCGCAAGGACAAGCCACCGATATCCAGATTCGCGCCAAAGAGGTAATCGCCAACAAACAGACGATGTTAGAAATTTTCTCGAAAAATACGGGTCAAACCACCGAAAAACTGGCGAAAGATATGGATCGCACCTTCTATCTCACCCCACAACAGGCGAAAGACTACGGATTAATCGATCGCGTTCTGGAAAGTCGCAAGGAACTACCGAAACCCCTCGCCCAAGTTAGTTAAGATTTATTACAAATTAGCAGGAGTTGTTACCAATTATGCCTATCGGTGTGCCAAAAGTTCCCTACCGTCTGCCGGGTAGCCAATACGAACAGTGGATTAGCATTTACAGCCGTCTTTCGGTGGAACGCATTCTTTTTTTGGGGCAGGAAGTCACCGACGGGTTAGCCAATGCCCTTGTGGCCCAAATGCTTTATCTCGACTCGGAAGACCCCACTAAACCCATCTATCTCTATATCAACTCCCCGGGGGGTTCCGTTACCGCCGGCATGGCCATCTACGACACCATGCAGTACATCAAAGCGGAAGTGGTGACTATTTGTGTGGGATTAGCGGCCTCTATGGGGGCATTTTTACTGGCTTCTGGTAGTCCGGGTAAGCGTCTAGCCCTTCCCCATGCGCGGATTATGATTCACCAACCCATGGGCGGAACCGGGCGCCGGCAAGCGACGGATATCGACATTGAAGCTAAGGAAATCCTGCGTATTCGCCAGCAATTAAACGAAATTATGGCTAATCGCACCGGACAAACCATCGAACGCATCGAAAAAGACACTGACCGCGATTATTTCCTCTCCGCCGAGGAAGCCGTCGCCTACGGTTTAATCGATAAGGTGGTGGAGGGAAGACCGGCTTAAGTCAGTCACAGGTTAGAACAGGCGAGAACCCTGTTCTAACTGCCATTTGGACAAACTTCCTTAGATGGTAGGTTGGTTTATCGGTTGACATCCTCGCCGCCGTAAAACGGACGGCGATTCCTCACCACGCCACTTTTTTAGGGTGGTCGCGTCAACGGGGTTGACGCAGATAGC
>MTBT01000137.1:2361-4945 GCA_002282935.1 Microcystis sp. LSC13-02
AGGTTCAGTTTTTAGCTTGGTTATCGCTTTTTCCATTGTAGCTTAAAGCCGTCGTAAAACGACGGGGTTTTAACCCAAATTTTCGATAAGAGGGTGTCTGTTGGGTATGGAATTTTTAGCAGCTTTAGAAACAGGCTTGATCTCTGCCGTGGCAATCATCAAGTTTTGCCTAGAAAGTCTTTCGATCGCTTGTGTGGTGATCGGATTAATTAAAACCCTACAATTAGCTTGGCAGTCTAATCGTCACCGTCGCAGTCTTCCCCCTTTTTCCTTCAATCAAATTCGCATTCGTTTTGGTACTTGGCTATCTTTAGCCCTAGAGTTTCAGTTAGGTGGAGACATCGTGGCTACTACCGTCACACCTACTATAGAAGCCTTGGCAAAACTCGCCCTCATCGCTATTATCCGAACTTTCCTCAACTATTTCCTCAGCCAAGAATTGGAAACAGAATTGTCCATGGAAAAAGAGCGATCGCAACTAGCAGCCCAAGACAATCTCAGGGATTTTTAATGCAAAAAAAAGGTGAGTTGACAATCACCTGACCTAACCGCTGATAAGCTGTTGACTATTGAGGGTATGCTAAAAAAGTTTTTCAGCAAGCTCTAGATAGTCAACAGCTTATTACTTTCGATCGCCCATTGGGCCAATTCCGTGCGATTATGAAGACTGGTTTTATGAAGCATATTCGACACATGACTTTCGATTGTCCGTTGGCTAACATTGAGTTTTTCGGCGATTTCCCGATTAGCCAGTCCTTGGGCGACCAATTGTACTACTTTTAATTCCGTTGGGGTTAATTCCACATTACCCGGAACCTGAAGAGGAGTGACATCCGGGGAATGGATGCGGGTGCTGCGTTTCAGCAACCGGCCCGCTTGTGTGAGGGAAGACTCCACCAGGGCCACTAATTCTTCCGGTTCAAAGGGTTTGACCATATAGACATCGGCCCTGGTGGTTAAACCTGTTACCTTGTCCTGACTTTGAGCGTTAGGGGAGAGAAAAATCACGGGAATGCCACTAAAACGACTATCCTGACGAATTTTTTCGACGAAGGCATAACCGTCCATTTCCGGCATGATCAGATCACAGATAATCATATCGGGCATTTCCCCTGCCTTGGCAGTATTTGCCCCGCATTCGAGGATTTCTAGGGCTTCCCGACCGTTTTCTGCGGTTGTCACCCTATAACCACGAAACTCTAGATAATCTTTCACCAAAAGTATTAAATTCGGGTCATCGTCGATTAATAAAAGTTGTTTATTGTCTTTGTTGGTCTCTTTCATGGGTATTTTCCGGGCTGCAGGGTTAGGGGAATGGAGACGGACAAAGGATCGACAGGCAAGAGGCAACAGGTAGTTAGATATGTGTAGTTAATTAGGGTTTTCTGAATAAATCTAAAAACCTTGTTGGATAAGGTTTTTAGACTTTTTTTCCCTCAAAAAGTGCCGACCATTGGAGTGATTGGGGGGAAAATTCCGGGACTTTTTCCCTAAAAATTAGGTAATTGACTCCCTCAAAATCGGTAAAACCCTACACCCCACACCCCACACCCTGCCCCCACGAAAAACTTTTTGCCGCAAACCCTAATTAATTGTGTTTCAGCTAGTTTTAACCCTGTTTTCCTCTATTGTTTCGGGTTCTTCTCTGGGACAGTTCAGAGAAATTGCCGGTAAATCGTGGCGAAGAAAAGCATATTCTGTGACGATTTGATTACCGATTAGGTGTTCTTGGATAATTCTTTCGACCACTTCCCTGTTTACCCTTCGATACCAGACTCCTTCCGGGTACACTAATAAAATCGGGCCTTGGCTACAAACCCGCAAACAGTTGGCTTTAGTGCGAAAAATACAGCCTGGACGGTCGGCGCTGGGGCGATCGAGTTCTAATTCACTTAACCGCTTCTTTAAATAATCCCACACTTCTAACCCTTCTTCCTTGTCACAGCATTTTGGCTTAGTCTGATCGCAGCAGAGAAATAGATGACGCTGGATCTGGTCCAATCCCAACTTAGCCACATTTTCCCCCAAGATATCTCTGGTGTCTGCTTCTTCCATAAATTTTTTTTATCAACTAAACTCTTGACATTGAACAGAAAATGTGCATAACAGACTAAACTCTCGGTTTGAGGATGTAACGATAGATGAGATAAAAGATAGCGGCGAGGATTAAAGCGCTTAAAACTGCGCTGACTAGGCGTAAAATCGCCGTTAAAATGGAAAAAGTTACAAAAACCCCCGCCACTGCCACGACTACCTGTGCCGGTGTGGACAGGCTGCCGTACCAAGTTTTAACTTTTTCAAGAGTGGCAGCGAAACTAACCGGGGTAGCAACGGGGGGAAAATCGTCGGTTTCAATTTCCACTTCCACTTCTTCTGGGGTATATTTAGTATCGAACGGTTCGGGAGACTGCATAAACACTCAAGCTACTTAACACTTCATCCCTATTTTATCGATGATTGGGGTTGACAGGGGTTGAGGCCAGATCAATGTAACATTGACATCCTCACCGCCGTAAACGGACGGTGATTCCCAAACCTCACGATTTAGGTTTCTGCTTCTTTCCCTTGCGGGGTTCCGCACCTG
>MTBT01000138.1 GCA_002282935.1 Microcystis sp. LSC13-02
TGTATAGATTTCAGCTACTTTTAGGCGTAGGCACTCTCATCGAATTTTATTTTAAGTTAATTATTTGCATAACAATTACCGAAGAGCCCAAAATTATGCAAGAGGTCTAGTGAAGTCGCTGGTTTCGCTCTACTCCTTACGGGGCAAGTCTTTCAACCGATTTTACTCCTTCACTCCCGAAAAATTGAGCCAACGATGAGTCCTGACTCGGAGAATACTGACAGCTTTCTTTTGTCTTTTGCCTTTTTACTTGCTATAAAGTAGGTTTATTGAAGAAGTGGAGGGAATCATCATCCTATGGCGATAATGGCAAAATCATTTAGACAAAGACTGGCAGAGATTTTCGGGTTTGACCTGCGATCGCTGGCTTTATTTCGCATTGCCTTGGCGTTAGTAGTTTTAGTAGATTTATCGGTTCGTTTTAGCCAAGTAACTGCCCATTACAGCGAACTAGGGGTTTTACCCCTAGGAAGCTTATCGAAAGTCTCTGCTAGTCCTTTTTACTGGTCTATTTTTGCTCTCAGTGACTCGGTGCTGGTGCAGAGTATCCTGTTTATTGTCGCTATAGCGATCGCATTATTGCTTTTAATTGGCTATCATACCCGTTTAGCCACGATCGCCACTTGGGCGCTAATCGTCTCTTTACATCATCGCAACCCCCTGTTACTATTTGCCGCCGATGACGTAATCCGGGCAGTATTATTCTGGGCGATGTTTTTACCCCTTGGTGCCTGTTATTCCGTGGAAAGTGCCTTAAACACCAATCCCAACCCCTTACCCAAGCGTGTGGTTTCGGCTGCCACGGTCGCTTTTATGATACAGGTGTGTTACATCTATATGTGGTCAGCGGCCTTTAAAACCAAAAGTGAGACTTGGTGGCCCGACGGTACGGCTGTTTATTACTCTCTCAGTTACGATCAATACGGTACTGCTTTTGCCGGTTTTTTACTATCTTTACCGCCACAATTACTAGAAATCCTCACCTTTTCAGCGTTAATCTTTGAATGGGTGGGTCCACTGCTAATTTTTATTCCCTTTCGCAATAGTCTCTTTAAAATAGTCGCTATTCTCTCGTTTATTCTCTTACATATCGGTTTTGGTCTCAGTTTTCATCTGGGAATTTTCCCGTTTTTGAGTGTTACCCATTGGTTGCCGATTATCCCTAGCTTAGTCTGGGATTGGGGACAAAAACGGATGAGAAACCCAGAAAGAGAAGGTTTAAGGATTAATTATGATCGAGATTGTGGATTTTGCAAAAAAGTTGTTCATCTTCTCCGCACTTTTCTCATTTTACCCGGCACTCCCCTGTTAGTCGCTCAGGATAACCCCTCAATATACGAGGATATGGTGGCCCAAAATTCTTGGGTGGTGGAAGATTGGCAGGGAAAACGGCAGTTTAAATGGTCAGCAGTGGTTTATATTGTCAGTCTTTCGCCAATTTTCTGGTTTTTAGCGCCAATTTTGCGTTTACCGCCCCTTATGGCCCTGGGAACGAGAATTTATGAGTGGATTGCCTCCCATCGTCGTTTTATGGGCAATTTCACCAAACCTTTCAAGTTTCGTCCCCTGACGATTAAATCCTCTTTACCTTTAAATATTTTGGTAATTTTCTTCTTATTGTTGACCAGTATCTGGAATTTACGCAGTTTTGTCCGGCAATCGGCCATTAGAGGCGATTTAAATACACCTTTAATTCAGTCCCTCGATCGCTTGCTCACCCGTCGTACTTTCAATACAATTGATATTCTGGCAAAAGTTACCCGTTTAGACCAGTATTGGACTATTTTTGCCCCTTCCCCCCCTCGCGATGATGCTTGGTTTGTGGCAGTCAGTCAATTAGCCGATGGTTCCACGGTAGATATATTTAGAGAAGGACAGCCGGTAATTTGGGATAAACCCACTGAAAGCGATCGCAATCATTTGTATAAAACCATGCAGTGGCGACAGTATTTTATTAATCTTAATCGATCTATCGGTGGGTCAGTTTATGGAGAGTTTGGTCAGTATCTCTGTCAAAACTGGAATCAGCAGCACGGTAGTGATCAACAGATTAAATCCCTGCGACTTTATATTATGCGGGAAAGGACTGTCCCCCCCGGAGAAAAACAGGGAATCGAAAAAGAACTACTCTGGCAGCAAAACTGTCTTTAATCAGTTATCAGTCATCAGTTATCAGTCATCAGTTATCAGTCATCAGTTATCAGTCATCAGTTATCAGTTATCAGTTATTAGTCAGATAAAAGACAACTAAAAATGGACAACTGATAGCTGATTGCCGATTGCTTCTTTTTCCCTTTCAAACTAACTACCGCTAAACCTTAAACATCGCTAGAACCGCTCTGGAGACTAGCGAGGGATTTTTCAAAATTCATTCTCTGTTCAGCATTGCGGAGAAAGTAACCACTCATCATTGCTGAGGCCAATAACCGGCCCAGATGTTCGCGACTGGTACTGATAGTGACCCCGAAATGTTCCGAAGGAAGGTTGCCCAAAAGTCCGATAATGTTGCGTTCCATCACTTGGAAAACCTCTTGGGACTCCGGTTTCGAGAGTTGGGCGATTGTCTCCGGACTTAAGGTCTGGACATACTGCCACAAACTCTCGGAAAATTCACTATCGGTACCGAATAAATTGTGAGGGCGATCGTTTTCTCTATACACCTTTGATCTCCTTAACTCAATTTTTTTATAAACTATCCTTTTTGGTTCTTCCAATTTAACAGTTTTTTGAGATAGTGGGGTTCGGTAGAACCGAACCTGAAGGTGATGGTAATTCCAAGGAGAAAATCCATCTCCGGCAAAAATCAAAAACTGCCCCGAGAAGCAGATAACCGATCACTGTTCACTGATAACTTTTATTTACCCATACCTAACTGCTGGGCCTTTTGATAGACTTTCCCCTCCGTCAGCAGCGAGGGGGCAATCACCACTTCCACCTGTTGCATTTCCTTTAAGTTCTTAGCACCCAAAGTTCCCATACTGGTTTTCAGCGCCCCCAAGAGGTTATGAGTACCATCATCTAATTTTGCCGGTCCAACGAGGATTTCGGCAATAGTTCCCGTACTGCCCACGCTAATTCGGGTCCCCCGGGGTAGAACTAGGCTAGGTGTGGCCATACCCCAGTGAAAACCGCGGCCAGGGGCCTCCACGGACCGGGCAATGGGAGAACCAATCATCACCGCATCGGCGCCACAGGCGATACATTTGCAGATATCACCGCCGGTAATAATGCCGCCATCGGCAATAACGGGGACGTATTTACCGGTTTCTTGGAAAAAATCGTCCCTAGCGGCGGCACAATCGGCCACAGCAGTGGCTTGGGGAACTCCCACCCCTAAAACGCCGCGAGAAGTACAGGCAGCCCCGGGACCGATACCGACCAAAACCCCGGCTGCCCCGGTTTTCATCAGGTTTTGGGCGACTTCGTAGGTGACGCAGTTGCCCAAAACCACGGGAATGGGCATTTCTTGGCACAGTTGTACTAAATCGAGGGGGGTGATAGCTTCCGGGGATAAATGGGCAGTGGAAACAACGGTTGCTTGGACAAAGAGAATATCGGCCGCTGCTTGGGCAACAATAGCACCGTATTTGACGGCACCGGCAGGGGTGAGGCTAACTGCCGCAATACCGCCTTTTTCTTGAATTTCTTGGATACGAAGCTCGATTAGTTGCGGTTTAATCGGTTCTGCGTAGAGTTCCTGCATTAAACCGACGAATTCTGATTTGCCGACTGCGGTAATGCGATCGAGAATCGGGTTAGGATCTTCGTAACGGGTTTGAATTCCTTCGAGGTTTAGTACCCCTAGCGCCCCCAACTCGGAGAGAAGGACAGCCATTTTAGTATCCACCACCCCATCCATAGCGCTGGCGATAATCGGGATTTCCCGCTCGATATTGCCGAGAGACCAACGGGTATCGGCTAAACTAGGATCGAGGGTTCGCACTCCGGGTACAAGTGCGATTTCATCGATACCGTAAGCTCTACGGGCTGTTTTGCCCCGACCAATAATTGTATCCACGTTTCTATACTATTTCAGACCTATTTAGCCTAGACTAGCAAATTTCGCACCATCTCGAACAGCTTTTCGGTATTATTGCTGACTAGGCCCTGGGAAAATAATCGCCGCAGTCGATCGCTTGTTCGGTGTTGGCGCTCCTGGGTTGTACACTACATTTGAGGCGATAATCGTTGGTAAAGTAGCGGCAGTGGGAGCAAGGGATGGAGTGCATTCGTCGGGCAACTTGCCAACTATCGCGCACGGCACTGGCTAAAGACCAGCAAACTAAAGCGATAATGGCAGCGGCGATTGAAAAACGTAAAATAATCCAGATTTCCATGGCGAGCAACTAAAATTACCTGATTTGAATAGGAATCAACCGAGGCAATTGGCATAGGTTTAGATACTGAACAGTTTACTGACATCCAGACTAACCGTTAGCAATCACCAGACTTTTAAGCACATTTTCGGTCATAGCCGCTAGTTGATCCAATTGTTCCTGATGGCGTTTTGCCTGTTTTTTGGCTTCTACCTTGCGTTTCAGGGCTTCCCGGGCTAAATCATCGCGATTTCTGCTTAAAGCTTCGATCGCTACTCGATTCCATGTTTCTGCTTCTTGAATGGCTTTTTTGTACTGGGGGTGAATTTCATCCCAACTAACCTTAAGATTGCTTAAAGCCCCTTTTAACAGGGTTTGGGCATTGTTGGGGTCGGCTCCGATTAGGGATTTTTTCAGAGGTTCATAGAGTCCCACCGCTTGTAAATGGGTAATAATCGGGATAAATTCTTCTATCTGTTGACTTTTGCTAATACCAGTCTTACACCAAGTGGCAAAATGTTCGCAGTTGTTAAAAAGAAGATTATATTTCTGCTCCCCCAGACGACTTAGCGCCCTTTCGACCACCACATCGGGGATAAAGGAAAATCCCACCTCTACATGGCGCACCACATAGATTTTACCGCCCCTAGCAAAAGTTTCTAGGGAAGTTCGTTCGACAATCTCGCTCGGTTTTCGGTAATGAATGACGCTACCATCACCGCAATCGATGCCATGATGAGCATAAACACCCTGAAGATTGAGCAATTGCCGATAAGCGTATATTTGATCCCCTTTAGCCATATTTTTTTAGTGATAAAGTAAACAAGGAGATTATCTATTGACCCAGTTTTTCTAGTTATTAATCTTATATTTTAGAGATTATGGATGCTTTTAGTCCCTTTCCCCCTGACTGGACAGAGAATGCTGTTCACGCCTACAATTTTTGTTGTCCTTACTGTGGGGCAAAAGCTAAAGAAGCTCAGGCCGTTTGGATCAATCGCCGCGCTCCCGTTTTAGGAGAAGATTCTCGACGTAAATGGCAGGAATTCTATCATTGTCAATGCGATCGAGTTTGGTGGGCCTGGAGTAGTGATCGACCTGCCGAAAATAAGTAATTCTGAATCGAGAATCGAAAATATGGCCGATGTTTATGTTTCTTGGGATGAATACCATCGTCTGATCGAAAAATTAGCAGTAAAAATCGATCGTTCTGGTTGGCAATTTGCTCAGATTGTCTGTTTAGCTAAGGGAGGATTGCGCGTCGGTGACATTCTCTGTCGTCTTTTTCGTCAACCCCTAGCCATTCTCTACGCTGCTTCCTACGGGGGGCAAAATCATCAAATTCGGGGAGAATTAACTATTTCCTCGAATTTAGCCATGATCGAAACCAAATTAAAGAGTCCCTTGTTATTAGTGGATGATTTAGTCGATTCGGGAATTACCCTCCAAAAAACCTCGATTTTGTTACAGGAAAAATACGGGATTACCAATATCAAAACTGCGGTTATCTGGTACAAAGCAGCATCAAGAATCAAACCTGACTATTATGTGGAATACTACCCCGATAATCCTTGGATTCATCAACCCTTCGAGCGTTACGAGTTAATTACACCCAAAGACCTCCTAGAATAAATTCAGTTTACCAACAGCTTAGAGAGTTTCCCCTTAAAAATCCCACCAAAGAAGATTCATGTCTGAAATCGGCAACGCCATCTATTCTCCGTAGGATTCAGCAGTAATTTTGCCCCGAAAAACGATGTAGTTATAAACTGTATAGGCTAGTAAAATTGGGATTAAAAAACCCACAAAAGTCAGCATAAACACCAAAGAACTAGGGGCGGCCGCCGCTTGATAAATTGTCACTGACGGGGGAATAATATCGGGAAAAATCAACAATCCCAAACCGAGAAAAGAGAGCATAAACAGCAATACTGTCCAGACCATGGGGGTGTTTTCTTCCTTTAGTTGCAAACTCCGCAGTAATAAACCCAGTAACAGCACAGCTAAAATCGGGATGAGGATAAAGATGTAAATTAGTCGAGGATCAAATAAACGCTGACGGATATGGTCAGAAAGCAGCGGCGTACTGATGGTGATAAAGACAGCACCGATAAAAGTGGTAATAGCGGCAATTTTTGCCGTTTTATAGTGAACTTCCTGTAAATTACCCGTAGTTTTCAGAATTAGGTAAGTGGAACCCACTAAAACATAAGCTTGGATTAAAGTTAGAGACACTAGAATCGATCGCCATGTTAACCAATCAAAGGGGCCGCCGGCAAAATGACCCAATTCATCCACTTTAATGCCCTCAAAAACCGCACCGAGGGCGAATCCTTGCCCCAAAGCGGCCAAAAAACTGCCGAGTCCGAAGGCATAATTCCAGAACAATTTCTGGCGAGAATGTTCACGAAACTCGAAGGAAACAGCCCGAAATAATAGCCCCACCACCATAATCACAGCAGGCAGGTATAAAGCGTTTAAAATTGTCCCGTAAGCTAGGGGAAACGCCCCAAACAGGGAACCCCCCATCAAGACAATCCAAGTTTCGTTAGCATCCCAAACATTGCCCAAGCTGGTCATTAAAATACTGCGACGCTTCTCGGAAGAGGAAGTCAGGGAAAGAATTCCCACCCCCAAGTCAAAACCATCGAGAAGGACGTAGAGAAATAGAAATAATCCCAGAATCAAAAACCAAATTTGTGGCAGAAAATACTGTAAAGGTTCCATAGTTCCTCCTATTGTTGCGCTTCTAGGGAACGAGGATTTAGTTCTGGTGAGGTCACTTTTTCCTCTTGAGTCCCCGGCAGTGGTAAGTTAAGATTTGGTCCCTGACGGATAATACGACTGCCGAAATAGAGAGCAGAAACCAAGAAAACCACATAAATCGCCGTAATTCCGATTAAAGAGGTTAAAATCTCGCCCGCAGGTAGATGAGAAGCTGCATCCACCGTCCGGATTTGATTGTAAACTGTCCAGGGTTGACGACCGACACAACGGACAATCCAACCGGTTTCCACCGCAAGATAACCCAGGGGGGCAGCAAAAACCCAAGCGCGTAGTAACCATTTTTGACTGTCGATTTTTTCGTTAGATAATTGACCGCGCAGCCATTGCCCGACAGTTACAGTCATTAAAGACGCAAGAAAAAGACCGATAGCGACCATAATCCGGAAGGAATAATAGATTAGCCCCACCATGTGCGGTCTATCTTCGTATTTCCACGTTTTTAAGCCGAGAACAGGTTCCGATAACTTGGGTTTTAACTCCAAAAGATAACCCAAGGCGTTAGGAATCTTCACTTCCCAGCTATTTGTCTCCGCTTTATCCTTGGGTAAAGCGACCAAACTCCAACCGGCAGTTTCTCCTGCGGGAATGGTTTCCCATTGCGCTTCCATGGCGGCTAATTTAGCCGGTTGATAGTGATACACTTGTTCGGCACTAAGATGACCGACAAAAATTTGCAAGGGAGCGATAACAATCGCTAGAGTAAGAATAATTTTGAGAGAACGACTAAAAAAGCTAATGTGACGTTTATTGAGCAAATACCAAGCACTAATCCCACCAATGACGAAAAGAGAAGTTTCCAGAGTAGCGAAAAACATATGCAGGAAACTATTAACCATGAAGGGATTGAGAATCGCTTGTAGGTAATCTTGAACGATAAATTTACCATCCACGAAAATGCCGCCAGCAGGGGTTTGCAGCCAAGAATTAGCGGTTAAAATCCAGAAAGTGGAAAGATTAGCCCCAAAAGCGACGAGAATTGTCGCCAGGAAGTGAATTAACGGGGGAACTCGTCCCCAACCAAACAGCATAATTCCCAGAAAACTAGCCTCTAGCATAAAGGCCATGGTTGCCTCGAAACCGAGGATAGTTCCGAAAAAGTCCCCCACTGCTTCCGAAAAAGGCGCCCAATTCATGCCAAACTGAAAAGCCATGGGTAAACCAGAAGCAACTCCAATGCCGAAATTGAGAATGTAGAGTTTTGACCAGAAGCGAGCGTGATGATAGTAGTCAGGATTGCGGGTTTTTAGCCATAATCCTTCGACAATAACTAGATAAATGCCCATACCAGTGGTTAACACCGGCCAAAGCATATGGAAAATAGCGGTAAGGGCGAATTGTATCCTCGACAAAGCGACGGGATTGGCAAGTAAATCCATGATTATCGAAAATTTGGGTTAAAACCCCGTCGTTTTACGACGGCTTTTCTTGATCTTTAATATAGCACTTAAGAACTTCCAGGGTTGCAC
>MTBT01000139.1 GCA_002282935.1 Microcystis sp. LSC13-02
TTTCAGTATATCCTACTCTTTCTTGTCTTTCATACCAAGCTTGTGTTCTGAGATGGAGAGCTTTATTGTAAACTAATCTTACACAGCCCAATGTGCGCCGCAATAGCGACTCTTGTGTTGGTGTGGGGTAAAATCGAAACGAATAGGCTTTCTCCATATCTCACATTCTAGCATATATCGTGTAAATGCGCTAGTATTTAACAGTAAAGCCAACCTAAAACGGCGGGGTTTCAGACGCAAATTTTCGATGATCGAGAATGGCTTTAGCTTGAATTAAAGCCGATCGCACTTGTTCAAAACCTGTGCCACCATAGCTATTACGGGCCGCTACCACCTGACGAGGAGCGATCGCGTCGTAGATATCGGCCTCAAAAGCTGGATGTAATTCTTGCCATTCCGTCAGGGTTAAATCTTTTAATAACTTACCCGCTGCTAAACTGCTTTTAACGACTTTCCCGACTAAATTATAAGCTTCTCGGAAGGGAATGCCCTTGCTGGCTAAATAATCCGCCACATCCGTTGCATTAGAAAAATCTTCCGCCACCGCGTTAGCTAATCGGTCAGTTTTAAATTGAATCCCGGTGGCTAAAAGTACCGTCATCGCTTGCAAACAAATCCGCACGGTTTTAACGCCATCAAATAACGCCTCCTTGTCCTCCTGCAAGTCTTTGTTATAGGCCAGGGGTAAACCCTTCATTAAGGTCAATAACGCCTGTAAATGCCCAAAAACCCGCCCTGTTTTGCCGCGCACCAATTCGGGAACGTCGGGATTTTTTTTCTGGGGCATAATGCTAGATCCCGTGGCACAACTATCGGTGAGAGTGATAAAACTAAATTCTTGGGAAGACCAGAGAATCATTTCTTCGCTCAAACGGCTCAGGTGTACCATAATCAGACTAGCGGCCGTCATGAATTCAATGGCAAAATCTCGATCGCTAACTCCATCGAGACTATTGTTGTACACCTGCTCAAAATCGAGTAAATTGGCGCTGTAATGACGATCGATCGGAAAAGTCGTCCCCGCTAAAGCGCCACATCCTAGGGGCGAAATATTAGTCCTGGCGCGAATTTCTCCTAATCTTTGGTGATCCCGTTCGGCCATTTGAAAATAAGCTAGGAGATGATGGGCTAAACTAATCGGTTGGGCGCGCTGCAGGTGGGTATAACCGGGGATCAGGGTTTCCAGATGGTTTTCAGCGTGATTGACTAAAGCTTGCTGAAAATTGCGAATTTCTTGCCTAATATCATCGATTTGTTGTCTAAGATACAGACGAATATCCGTTCCTACCTGATCGTTTCGCGAACGGGCCGTGTGCAGTTTTTTGCCCACATCTCCCACGATCTCGGTTAAACGACGTTCCACGGCAAAATGCACGTCCTCTTGATCGATGCCAGGGTTAAAGTTGCCGGTGCGGTATTCTTGACGAATTTGTTCCAATCCAGAGACGAGACGATCAGCTTCTGCGGGGGTGATAATACCCGTATAGGCGAGCATTTTAGCGTGAGCGATCGATCCGGTGAGATCATACTCGATTAATTCGATATCAAAGCCAATACTGGCGTTAAATTCTACGATCGTAGGATGGAGACTACCTTCAAAGCGATCGCTCCAAGTTTTCTTTGCTGTCACTGTTTTCGTTAGATTATTGTGGATAAAGTTAACCAAAATATGCTGGGCAGTTTTTAGGGATAATCCGGTGCTGATAGCATTACCGCTTCAGGTTAGAAAAATCTCCAACTCTACAAGCATAAGAATAGCAAGAATTGCTCACTCTGGCTGAAGGCTGATAGGCGAAAAGCTAATAAGAAGTAAAACCTCGAAACAGATAACCGACAATCAACCCGATTAATAAGGCCCATGCTTGCCCAGTTTTGACGAAATTTGAGAAGGATTTCTGGACATTCCCGATGATATCCACGTCTTGATCCGAAATAGTCATCAAGACATTGGTAAGAGGCGAAAAGTCGATCGAGACAGATAGATGATGGAAGATGTCGATCACGATAGAATTCCTCAAAGACGAAAATCTACAGAACAAGTTAACATGAAAACGACTCAATAAAAACCACTTTTGTCTCCCTGGTGGTGAGTTGGAGAGGAGGTCACTTTCAAGATGATTGAAATTGCTGGTAATAGGATAATAATAAATTGCCCGCTTTTGCTATATCTTGACCAAAGGCGATAATTCCTTCTTCATGACCACTCATCACTAAAATTTGTTGCTCCTCTAGACGATCTTCTTGACATAAACGGATAATTTCTGCGGCCATTTCTGGGGTTCCATAGGCAATATTTTCTTGAGTGGTCGGCACTCGATACATCAAATTTTGCCACAGGGGGCGATGATGAATATGAATCACCCCATTAATCTGGGGATTCGCTTCATAAATTGCTCCATGGGTGAGAGTTTCCGAAGAAGCGGCAATTGTTCCCCGACAAGTGACCCGATTTTCTCTCCAATCGTAGTCTATAACTGTGGTGTAATGGGATTCATTTAATACTGGGATTCCCCCAGTGTTAGTGCCAGAAATAATAATTTCTTTGTCTATTTTCCCTCGTTGACTCACATTACCAAAACCGATTCCGTTATCGTATTGACCGATTAATCCCAGTTGATAGAGGCGATTGCGCCAATAATTTAATTCTGCAATCTCTGAGCTTGCTAAGGGACGGTCAGGAATCCAAGTACAATTGTATTTAACGCAACCTTCATCAATCATATATTTTTCAAAAATATTCGGGATAATTTTGACACACTTTCCGCACAAAGTCCTGGAGAGGATAGGAAATATTAGTGATATAATTATCTTTAATGACTTGGGAGAATAGGGGTAAAACTTCCGTGTCTAAGGCGGGTTTAAATAATTCCATCGGCAGGATTAAATCGGAACCTTCCCGCACATCAATTGTCTCAAAATTGCTGGCTAAAATTAACCAAAGAGGACGCACCCAAAGAGCCGAACGACTTTCGATCACCTGAATTACTTCTCCGTATAAAGTTCGATTTTTGCAGAATAAACTAACAATTTGATGGGGAGTAAATGTGTTCATAGACAATTCTAGTTTTCCTCGATAAGCTAAGACGCATTTTAACCGCTTATTCTTAGATTAGCCGAATCTCCCCCCAATCTCTTTACTCTTGCAAGAGCCAACAGTAAAGAGTGTCTCATCTCAACAAGCAATTTAAATGCGCGGGCAGCTTATCTTTCACTGGTCACTGATTACTGTTTACTGATCACTGAAAAAAGCTTGCCACTTGCCGCTCCCTTGCCAGATTGGGAAAAAACTCCGTTAGAATACGGGAAGCCGTTTACAAAACGATACAAACTCATGACCGTTGCTTACCCTCGCAAATTCAAGAAGACGATGAGCGCTCGCGACATCATGAAGCGTGTCATTAGCGATCGCGAAATTCATCTTGTCACCCTCAACCGCTACCGCTACAACGAACAACGTAGCTGTAAAGACCTGACCGAACTGATCGAAACCTTAGACGGACAACCGAAAGAACTGATACAGGAGCTTTCCCACCACGTCGCCGATGAGGCCCGCCATGCCTACTGGTTAACCGATTTATTGATCGAATTGGGGGCCGATGTGGGGAAACCGCCGGGGTTGTCCTATATCGACGAATTTGAACGTCTTCTCGATCAAGATCAATTCCAAGGCGAAGAACAAAGGGAAGATGGACTGATTGCGGCCCTAGCGGCAATTAACGTCACGGAAAAACGGGGATGCGAATACTTTGCCGCCCATATCTATGCCCTCAAAGCAGGGGAACAAACCCCAGAAAATCTGAAAATTCAGGAAACGATCGCCAAAATCTTTCCTGAAGAAGCGGGTCATGTGCGTTGGGGCAATCGTTGGTTAGCCAAAATTGCCCAAAAAAGCCCCGAACATCGGCAAAAAGTCGAAAAAGCTAAGGCCAAATACTCAGCGATCGAACAGGCCGCCTATGAATCGGGTATGGATATCACCCTGGGGGCAGAATTGCGCCGCGTCGGTCATTTAATGGAAATCGCCGCCACTATGCCGCTTTGGGAACGTCCTCAATATCTGATGGAACGTTTACCCCAATCCCTTCTCGACCCGAAATTACAATTATTCCGGGTAGAAGCGGCTCAAAAAGCCTGGAATCGTGATCCACAAATGTTTATGGAACGCTTTTTGCCGATGTTTTTTAATGCGGACGACAATATCGGCAAAAAAGAGAAAGTCAACTAATTTAACCTTGATTTTCAGGGGCAATCGTTCAGCGATCGCCGAAGAAATGTTCATCGAGGATCGAGAAAATCGGCTATTGTTTTAAATAGGGGTGAGTTCTCGGCTTTAGGGCCGGAGAAACACCACTTTTTTACTGTTTATTTTGGCTTTTCTCTTTTGGATTATGCGTCTTTTAGCTGCCTTTGATCGCTATCCCGATAGTGTATCTTTAACCCTAGAACCAGTAGCCACCGACTCGCAAAAATTTGATTTATATTTAACTTTACACCTACAAGCTCAAATTCAATCTCTCCTCGGCGGGGAAATGAAATGGGGACTGAAAGGAGGAAAATTAGATTTTGTTTTAGTTAATTGTCACCTAACACCAAATCCTCTTTCTAGTCAAGAGTTATACATAAATCGTATTAATAATCATCAATGGCGGTTATCGTTCAAAAGTCCTCAGTCAATATTTACAGGAGCGATCAAAAGGATTAACCTAGGAACCGTGAGTGTGGAGGAAGAACCTTATCATCTCACGGTGCAATTTTCGGTGACAGATTCTGATATCTGTATCACGGAAACATCGGGATTATGGAAACACGATATAAGCCCCAATAAACATAGTATTTTAGAGCGAAAGTTAGCATTTTTCCTGATGGAAAATCAATTTGATGCTTTTTTGAGTCGTATTTCTTTGGGGTCATCGCAAGTAGAATTAGATACTGTTCTAGTTGAACCGAAACCAGCAGCATCAGAAAATTTAGAGAAATTGCCAGCACAAATCGAGGGAATTTATGCTTCTGTTAGTGATGATTTTCTCGAACTGGCCCAATTAGCTGAACTCGATCCCCTAAGGGATTTTACTGGGGCAAATCTCCTAGCAGCGGAATTAAGTGGTATATCTTTAGGTATGGCCAATCTCTATCAAGCTAATCTGCGCGGGGCCAATTTAACCGATGCTGATTTAAGCGAAATTAATGGCAGTCATGCTAGTTTTAAAGGAGCGGATTTAAGCGGAGCCTTATTAGCTAATGCCGATTTAAGTTATGCTGATTTTTACCGTTCTAGTTTGGCTTTAGCTAATTTAATCGGCTCCAATTTAGAAGGAGCTAATTTGGTTGAAGTCAACATCACTCAAGCGAATTTTAGCGGAGCAAAAGTGAAGGGGGCAAAGTTTGCCGATAATGTGGGTATGACCGAGGAATTGCGGGAAAACTTACGCTTGCGCGGAGCTTTCTGCGATTAGTCAACTATTAAGCCTCTAAGATGCTACTAAATCCGCTCACCGCTCACCGAAAATAGCGTTATTGAATAACAAAAGAAGATTAGAGATTTTCCTCGGTATCTATGCCTAATTCCCGCAGTTTAGCCGCTAATTTCGCCGCTTTTTGCTTTTCTTGCTGGACTTGGTTTTCTGCCTCTAAAACCCGATTTTCTGCCTCTACAGCCCGATTTTCTGCCTGTTGTGCCGCTTCTGCGGGAGTGGGTACTAATTCACCTTCGGGGGTAAAATAGCGCAATTTATTGGCAGATAAACCCAAATATAAGCCTAATTGTTGACTCCAGAGCCATCCCTGGGCATTGGGGGTAATCGGTTGATATTGACCGCTAATTAGGGTAAATCCTTGAAATTCTAGGCTTTCTGGGTCAAACCAAAAATAATCGGGAGTGCGAAATATATCTTGATAAATTTGTTTTTTCTCCTCTCGGTCAACTTTGGCGGTACTATCGGAGAGAATTTCGAGAATTAAATTGGGATATTTGCCCTCTTCTCGCCAAACTACCCAACTTCTGCGGTTGGGGTTGGAATTTGTCCCCAAAACGACGAAAAAATCAGGACCACGGAAGAATTCTGACTTTTTCTGGTTGGGACTGTAATAGATAGTTAAATTGCCGGTGGCAAAATAATCTTCTCGCTCGCGCCACCACCATTCTAAACACTGAATTAGTAAAATAATTTGTTGTAGATGTAGGTTACTTTCCAAGGGTGGTTCATCACTCCAAAATTGGCCTTGTGGGAAGATTATCTCAGGGTTTACATGAGACTCGACTAGGGGTAAGCTTTCAGCGATAGTCATGGTTTTCCAACAGAGATAGGTCGAGAACTTATTATAAATGATTGAAGGGATTTTTTGAGCAATTGTAGCAGTAGCAATTGAGGTAGAATATTCTTGTTAGTAAATCGCCATTTTCCCCTTAAACAATACCAGAACGCAGGGCAATTACCGCCGCTTGTACTCGGTCGTCCACGGCCAATTTATTCATAATGCCCCGCACATGGGTTTTAATCGTATTGGTACTTAAATAAAGTTGTTCGGCGATTTCAGCATTACTTTTGCCCTCAACAATTAACTTTAAAACCTCCATTTCTCGCTCCGATAAAAGTGCTAGATTGGGATTAGGTTGCACTGCCGGCGGCTTGAGATTATCCATGACTAAACGGGCAATTTGGGGGTCTAAATAGGTGGCTCCGTCCTTAGCTGCTTCAATGGCGGCCAAAAGGCGATCGAGACTCGCTCCCTTGATACAATAGGCATCAGCACCACTAGCCAGAGCTGCGATCACTTCCTGTGGGAGAGTGTGGGAAGTGAGCATGACCACATGAACATTAGCTAAACCCTCCTTAATCTGTTTAGTTGCCGCAATGCCATCGAGACGGGGTAAACCGATGTCCATGACCACTAAATCCGGCCGCAGGGATAGGGCTAATTGTACCCCCGCTAGACCATCACTAGCTTGACCGACAATCTCAAAATCCGGCTGTTCACCGAGCGCTTGTTCTAAACCTAACTGCATTAAAGGATCGTCTTCAACAATTAAAATCCGCATGATCTTTGATTCCTAACGGGAAAATGTACGGTTTTCACCCATCTGCATGAGGCAGAACTACTCCTAGTTTAGGCAATCTGGAGATAGATTAACAGTGACCAGTGACCAGTGACCAGTGACCAGTGACCAGTGACCAGTGACCAGTAAACAGTAATCAGTGAAAAGACAGTGAGAAACTACTATTTAATACTGCCAGCTTAATACATACTGCTCACTTAGAACTCAAATCTGATAACTGATAACTGATGACTGATAACTGATAACTGATAACTGATAACTGAAAATGCTACGGATTTCATCAGATCGGTCTAAAATTGTGCTTGTTGCCCTAGTTTATCTGGGTGTTGGTTGGCTAGGCTATCTCTGCTTAAATTTAGGCTCGCGACCTGCTCCGATTTGGATGAGTGCTGGTATTGGCTTAACTGCGGTTTTTTTAGGGGGAAAAAGGCTAGTTTTAGGGGTTTTTATCGGGGATTTGCTTCTTACCTTCTTTTTAGCGGCCAGTTGGCCCATAGCTCTATTTTCGGCACTCGGTAGCAGTTTATCGGCTCTGTTAGGGGCGCAATTCTTGCATTATCTGAGATTTTCCGCCACTTTACAGCGCATTCGCGATATCCTTTTACTGGTATTTTTAGCGGCTTTATTAGCCTCGGCAGTCAATGCCACTATCGATACTTTTGCCCGTAGTTGGCTAAATACTTGGGATTGGCGGCAATTTGGACAGTCTTGGGGCATTATCTGGCTCGGAGATAGTACGGGTATATTAATGACCACGCCGCTGCTGTTGCGTTTTTCCTTCCATCGTCACTCCCTGCGGGAACCAAGGCAACCCCAACGCCTTGGTGAGGCCTTACTTTGTCTGAGTTTGCTAACGGTGGTGACTTCCGTGGTTTTTGGTGATCAACAGGATTTTCTTAACCCCGATTGGAGTATGGTGCAGTACCTCGAATATCTGCCTTTTCCTTTTGTGGTTTGGGCCGCCATGCGTTTTCAGACTTGGGGAGCGGTAATAGCGAATTTTTTAGTATCTATTTTAGCTTTGATGGGATTGGCCAAGGGAATCAGCCCTTTTATCCTACAGGCTCCCGATTATACCAGAGGTGTCTTGATCTTACAAATCTTTTTAGTTATTGTCATGTCAACTTCTCTGTTTTTATCGGCGGCGATTAGCGAAAGACAACAGATCGATCGAGCTTTAAATGAAACTTTAGAACGAGAACATTTACTAACACAAGTTGCTTTAAAAGTCCATCAATCTTTAGATATAGATCAGGTTTTAAATACCATTGTTGAGGAAATCAGACATTTTCTCGATGTCGATCAAGTCTATATCGGTCACTGTCAAGAGCGGGGTTGGTCCAAGGTAATCGCTGAGTCCCGTCGTCCCGAGATTCCCTCGCTGATGGGTTGGTTTCCTGAACCAGAATTACTCGAAGAATTGGGACAATTATTTTCTTTAGATAAGTTAATTATTGCTGATAATACCGCTAAGGTGCAAACTCTGCCGACTCTCAAGGGTTATTACGAATACCTGCAAGTTAAATCCTCTTTAGTTTTACCTCTAACGGTTAATAATCAACATTTAGGTGCTTTAGTTGTCCATCAATATTCCCATCCTCGTCATTGGCAAAAAAGCGAGGTCAAATTATTAGAACAGTTAGCCACCCAAGTTTGTATTGCTATCGGCCAAGCGCAACTATATCAGAGGGTGCAAAGCTTGAATAATAATTTAGAACGGGAAGTGGCAGCAAGAACCTTGGAACTGCGGGAAAAAGTCCGGGAAATTCAGCGTTTATACGAAATGAAAACGGTTTTTTTACAGGCAGTATCCCACGATCTTCGCACTTCGATTATGGGATTAGTGATGTTATTAAAAAATTTACAGTGTCGGCAAACAGAAAAAGTAACTATCTCGCGAGCAATGCTCGATCAGGTGGTGCGTAGTTGCGATCGACAATTAACTTTAATTAATGCTTTATCAGAAAATCATTTTGCTGAAGAACGGCCTTTAATCTTGCATCGTCAACCTCTATCTTTAAAAGAACAGGTGGAAATTTGGCTCAAAGATTGGCAGAAAGATTTTGATTTATACCAAGCTACTTTTATTAATCTTCTCCCCGATGACTTACCCGCTATTGATGCTGATCCTTGTCAGCTAAGAAGTGTTTTTGAACAATTATTAAATAATGCCTTAAAACATAATCCTCCACCGATTCAATTAGCTTTAGATGCTCGTATTGACCAAGATATGCTCTACTGCACTTTAAGCGATAATGGCATTGGCATGGATGAGGAACAATGTCAACATCTTTTCCATTTATATGTAAGAAATCTTCATAATCAACACCTAACGGGAATCGGTTTAGGTTCCTACCAATGTCGGCAAATAATCGAGGCTCACTCTGGGAGAATTGGGGTAAAAAGTACCCCGCGGGTTGGCTCACAGTTTTGGTTTACTTTACCCCTTACCCATCAAAATTCTAGAGTGATTAAGCAGGAGTTAGTCAACAGTAATCAGTGATTTTTAACAGGATCGAGATAATTATGCTTACTCGTCAATCTGGGGTTAGATTTGCTTTAGGTTTATTGATTATTTTCAATATTTTCTATTTTGTCCATCTCGCCTACTATAGTTATGTTTGGCACGATGAATCTTTGGTCTTACTCCATCTTTCTGGTTACACACCCGAACAGTTAATTAACTATCTGTTCGATGGACAAATTAAATCTACAGAACAACTCTGGCAATTTCAAGGGGTTAATTCCGTGAAAGGTTTTCCTGATACCTTAGCCTCTCTTTATACTAGCTCGAATTACGATCTACCTCTCTATTATAGTTTCCTCTGGTTTTTAGCAAGGTTATCGGGCAATTCTTATCTGGTCTTAAGAGGATTTTCGGTAATTATTTGGCTTGGCATTTTATGGAGTTTTTACCATTTGGCTTTGACTTTATTTAAAAATAAAAACGCCGCTTTAATCGCCACTACACTTATCTTCTTTTCCCCTCGTTTTACTGGTTATGCTCTAGGAATTTGGGAATACGGACTATATGTTTTCTGTTCGATACTTTCTAGCTGGTTATTTCTCAAAGCTATTGATTCCTCGCAACCGAAAAAAGATTGGTTTTTCTATAGTTTATCCCTAATCGCTGGTTTATATACCCATGTTTTCTTTATCTTTGTTCTAGTAGTCCATAGCCTATATTTTCTGTTGCAGCTGAATTCTTTTAACTCTTTAACCCAAAAATACTATAGCATCAGCTTACTTGCTTCTCTGTGGATTTATTCAATTTGGTTAACCCGGATTTTTACTGGTCGATTTACTATCTTTGGATGGTCAAAAGGCAGTTTACCCCTAGAGGTACTTTGGCAAAGATGGGTAATAATGATCGCTCGTTTATTTTATAATTTTAGTTTAGCCAATCCCACCATCAACCCTATTATTGAATACTGCCTAATTATCCTCGTCATCATCTCCTTTATTTATCTGGGCAAAAAAGCCGATAAAAAAGTTTTTACCCTGATTATTCTCCTGACAATTATCCCCTTTTTCTCTCTTTTAGCGTGGGATCTAATCAGAGGATTTCGCTACACGGCTGTGGGCAGATTTTACTTACCGAGTTTTCTCGGTATGTTGCTGGCAGTTACCTTTTTACTAAGCAACGGATTACAGCAGCGCCAAGGCTGGGCAAAAATTCTCTTAATATTATTGCTAGTTTTCGGATTAATTGCCAAAATTCCCTATCCACCGCCGGCAACTAGATATGTGGGCTATGGTAGTAATATTCCCAACGCTTATACAATGATTAATCGCAGTCAAAAACCTCTAATTATTTCAGAACATTGGTTAGATACCTTGCCCCTTATCCATACTACTGATGCTAAGACAAAGTATTTATTTGTTCAGTCGAACCCTAAAGTTTCCATCCCATCCTTAAAAAATCAATTTACCGATATTTATCTCCTCAATCCTTCCCCTAGTCTCAGACAATATTTAGATGACTGGTCTATACAATTATCCCCTACGGAAAATCAAGCCTTTTGGCGAATTGATTAAAAAACCATTGACCCCTCTTGCCAAAACAGACCACAACCTGATAGACTAGATAAACCAAGGCTTCAGGGAATAGAATTGGGCAGTTCATCCCTAAGAGGGATTGACTTTTACAAAGTTTTATGCTTGCTCAACTGGAGAGTCCCCGAAATCTGGTGATTAAGAGTTTTAGCCTCTTGGCTATCGGACTGACTAAGCAGACCTAACAAATTCAACTGTATGATACCGAGTCAAGACATCGGCGAGGCAGTAGATTCAGTCAGAAAAACTGACGCACAAGACTTCTCTAATTTAATGCCTAGACCTGGCTGGCAACAAGTGGCGGGTTTAGGTAGAGACTGTTTTTGGTATTGAACCCCGATTCTTTTCGTTCTTTACCGGTTTTAGTGATTGCCAATAGGGATTTTAAGCCCGTAATTGGTTGAAAATTTCTATTTATTCGCAAAAATTCCCAGTCGCTCCCTGTACTAATCCTAGGGATCGACTTCATGATCAGTAATTTTCCCCAACCAATTCTCTGGAAATCAGCTTCCAGAACAATTTAGTTATTTTATGAGTAGCAATGCCTTAACCAATCGTGAACATCTAATCGAACTGTATAATCGAGGAGAACGCAACTTTGCGGAAGTCAGACTTAGCGGAGTTAATTTAAAGAGACAGTGTTTAAACCAGATTAACCTAAGTCATAGTTACTTAAAACGAGCCAATTTAGCCGAAGCTTGTTTAATTAACGCTAATTTCAAGGACGCTGCCCTCGAAGAAGTCAATTTAAGCAAAGCTTGTCTTATCGATGCTAACCTGACTAAAGCCGACCTTTCTGGGGCAAATTTGCGCCAAAGTAACCTAAGCGGCGCAATTTTGAGTAATACTGTTCTCAAAAAGGCTGATTTAAGTTCTGCCTGTTTAATTCACAGTAGCTTACTTTTTGCTCAACTGTTCAAAGCGAATCTCGAAGCGGCTAATCTCACCTCAGCCACTTTAACCCATGCCATGGCGGGGAAAGCTAACCTAAAACGGGCTATTCTCACTCGTGCTATTCTTAGCTCTGCTAATCTTAGCCATGCTAACTTAAAAGAGGCTAACCTAATTCGAGCCTATCTCTATCAAGCTAATCTGGAAAACTGCCATCTTCAATACGCCGACCTCAGCTATGCCGATTTGCGCGGGGCGGATTTACGGGGGGCGGATTTACGTTATGCTAACCTCGAAGGTGCTAATCTGACGGGAGCTAACCTCAATTGTAGCGATTTTGAGGGAGCTAACTTAACCGGAGCCGATTTAAGCAAAACTGACGCTAATAAAGCCAATTTTCGCCAGGCTAACTTAACCGGTTGTAATCTGCTCGGTGCTAATTTAGCCTCCGCTAACCTTTCTGGTGCTAATCTACACCAAGCGGGATTACTCTTGAGTTATTTAGTGGGAAGCAATCTTAAACGAGCTAATCTCAAACAAGCTAACTTAATTGGGGCGATTTTAACCGAAAATAATCTTCTTTCTGCTTCCCTCGAAGAAACTATTCTTCCTAACGGTAGTTGCGGTAATCTCCTTTCCTAAATAGGGTTTGCGGCAAAAAGTTTTTCGTGGGGGTAGGGTGTGGGGTGTGGGGTGTAGGGTTTTAGCGATTTTCAGGTGGTCAATTACCTAATTTTCAGGCAAAAAGTACCTGAATTTTCCCCCCAATCACTCCTAGCTAAGGCACTTTTTGAGGGGAAAAAAGTCCAAAAGCCTTATCCAACAAGGTTTTTATATTTATTCAGCCAACCCCAACTATAGTGTAAGGAAGGCTTAAACGCCTTCCTTTTTGGCTAGGGAAAAAGGCGATTATGTCCCGTTTTGTATAGCTCTAACCTGTTCAACCTCTAATTCTAAGGCGGATGCGACTTGCTCAACACTTAACCCTAAGGCTAACAAACGAGAGACCGCCTCTAATGCCTTGTTTAGTCTGCCTTGCTCAATGCCTTGCTCAATGCCTTGCTCACGACCTTCCTGACGCGCTTCCTCGCGCACATCTTGAAAATACTGAGTTTGTTTTAATTCATCTAAACTAAACATAGTTTC
>MTBT01000140.1 GCA_002282935.1 Microcystis sp. LSC13-02
GTCCTCGAAAATGTCTTGACTATCGAACCCCTTTTGAGGTATTCTATGAATTATCATCAGACATTGATGCACTTCATTTTTGAATTGGCGGTTTACCAATAATAATCCATCTCCTACTCTATCAATTTTGGACAACAGAAAGAGCAAGAAATAGTAATTATTGGGCAGCAGAGATTATCACTTTTCGAGTACAATTAGAAGATAAGCTCACCACCAATTTAACTAAATTTCTAGAACTAGAGTTAGGGAATATCTATGAAAACGCTCGCTTAATTGCCGAAAAAAAGACAGGATTAAAAAATTTACCGATAATTTGTCCCTACTCTCTGACACAAATTCTTGAGAAACAGTGGTTTCCCGATACAGATAATCAATAAACTCTCAAAAATATGGACTCTCACAACAGTGAACCGATTATAATTGCCGAAGCTGTGGAAAAATGGTACGATAACCGCTTTCATGCGTTGCGGGGAGTCAATCTCACCGTTAATAAACAGGAAGTTGTGGTGATTATGGGGCCGTCAGGTTCAGGAAAATCCACCTTTATTCGCACTTTTAACGGGTTAGAATCCTATCAAAAAGGCCGCATTATTATTGACGGAATAACTGTGTCCCACAACCTGAAAAATATCGAGGCCATCCGTCAGGAAGTCGGGATGGTTTTTCAACAATTTAACCTCTTTCCCCATCTGACGGTATTAGATAATGTCACCCTCGGACCGATGTGGGTGCGCGGTTGTAAAAAAGCGCAAGCGGAGGAAATAGCGACAAAACTCCTCGAAAAAGTCGGTATTCTCGAACAAGCGCTTAAATATCCCCCTCAGTTATCGGGAGGACAACAGCAGCGGGTGGCAATCGTGCGCGCTTTGGCCATGCAGCCGAAGGTGATGTTATTCGATGAACCGACCTCAGCTTTAGACCCAGAAATGGTACGAGAAGTCTTGGAAACGATGCAAAGTTTAGCTAAATCGGGGATGACCATGGTTTGTGTCACCCACGAGGTAGGATTTGCGCGAGAAGTGGCCGATCGAGTGGTATTTATGGATCAGGGTTTAATTTTGGAAATTGCCCCCCCAGCAGAATTTTTTAATCATCCCCAATCCGATCGAACTCAGCAATTTTTAGCAAAAATTCTTTGATTTTCCGGCTCTTCGGGACTTGGTATGGTTCAATAGGGGGGCATAAATCGACTAAATCCTTATCTGGTAAGGGATTTAATTGATTAGTTCGCTCCAGCATAAGACAAACCGAAGAGCCGATTTTCCATGACTTGATGATTAAACCATCTCTTTTTCTGCTTCTACCTCGACTAAAAGGGGAACGAGATTTTCATTTAAACGACCGGCTCTAATTAATTCTGCGTAGGTATTAGCTTCGATATCGAGTAAAGTATCTTGAAATTGTTCGGCTACCACATCTTTTAATTGTGGGTGTTGCTGTAGTAATTTTTGCAACTGATCGCCTAAGGACTTTAATTGTCCTTCCACCAGAGTTTTTTTGTAGCGATAAAATTCGGGATCGATATCGGGAAAACGTTCTGGTTGTTGCAGATAATTAGCAACCCTAGTTAAAGCAATTTGACGAGCAATTAAGGCCGAATATTCGGTGCGAATCGGTTGATCACCAATAAGATCGAGGAAATTTAACAGCCATTGTATAGATAATCCTTGCACCAATAAAGTAAATAAAACCACCCCAAAAACCACGTCAATAATTTCTTGACGGTAGGGGATAGTAGTAGGAACACTTAACGCTAGGGCGATCGAAACCGAACCGCGCAATCCTCCCCACCATAACACCGTTCTTTCCTTAAAACTGATCTGATTGCCCGTAATTAGGTTACTAATTCCCCCTAGTCCAAAAATTGAGAACAGACGGGAAACCACCATAGCGGCGATCGCTATTAAAATCCCGGTTAAATGACTGCCGAGACTCTCAAAACGGGTTTGATCGCCAATCAGTAAAAAGATGATAGAATTGACAAAAAAGGCGATAAATTCCCAAAATTCGCTAACTACCAGGCGCGTACGGGGACTCATACCAATGCGCGAACCGAGATTACCGAGAATAATCCCGACAATTACCACCCCAATCACACCGGATCCGCCTAATTTTTCCGTGACGAGATAGGTTCCGTAAGCAGAAACTAGAGTCAGGGACTGTTCCACAAAAGGCAGATCGAAGCGTTGGGTAAGGTAGGAAATGCCGAAACCGATCACGCAACCGACACCGATCCCAATCCCCACAAAGGTGCAGAAACGAGCGATCGTAACGGGGACGGAAAAGGTATCGACTCCCAAGGGAATCCCTACCAAGAGGACGAAAGCGACCACAGCGACCCCATCATTAAAGAGACTTTCCCCTTCCATCAGGATCGTCAGTTTTTTACTGGCCCCCAATTCTTTAAAGAGGGCAATTACAGAGACGGGATCGGTGGCAGCTAGGGCAGCACCCAACAGAAAAGCGATCGATAGGGGTAAATTGGCAAAAATATGTAGGGGATAGGCGACTCCCAAAACGGAGATAATCACCCCGATAACGGCAAAAATGACGATAGTAACCCAATATTCCTTTAATTTAGCCCAGGGAATATTCCAAGCGGCTTCAAAAAGGAGGGGAGGCAGAAAAATTTCCAGAATTAATTCCGGGGAAAGATTAACTAGACGCAAATCTAAAAAAGCTAAACCCATACCGACAATAACTAACAGCAGGGTGTAGGGAATTTTGCGGAGGAAGGCAACGGTTCTCGATAAAGTGGCGACACTCAAGGAAATGGTCAAAACTAGCAGGAATTGCTCTAAATTATGAGCGATCGCTTCGTTAGCAGTAGATTCTAGGGTCATTATTTTCAGTTATCAGTTATCAGTTATCAGTTATCAGTTATCAGTTATCAGTTATCAGTTATCAGTTATCAGTTATCAGTTATCAGTTATCACAGTTATCAGTTATCAGTTATCAGTTATCAGTTATCAGTTATCAGTTATCAGTTATCAGTTATCAGTTATCAGATTTGAGTTTTTAAGTGTGCAGTATTAAATAGCAGTTTCCTACTGTCTTTTCACTGTTTACTGTTTACTGATCACTGATCACTGAAAAAAGCTCCTAACACCCTAGTCATTCGTTGACTGAGGAGAGATTTTCAAAGCGGAAATGGCCCCTTCTTCTATGGAGGTTTCTGATGTATTCCTTTCCCCACCGAGAGAGGGAGTTTTACCATTGCCAGAACCGCCACTTTTCGGGGGTTTCGAGGAGAGGAATCGGGCCTCGAACTGTTTGATCAGCACATACAACACCGGGACGAGAAATAAACTCAACACCGTGGAAATCAGATAACCGCCTAGGATTGCAGTTCCCAGGGACCAACGACTCATCGCTCCGGCACCGGAAGCGATAACCAAGGGCAAGAAACCGACTAAACCAGAAATAGCCGTCATCAGAATCGGTCTTAAGCGTTCCGTCGAGGCCCGGGCTGCCGCATCGGGAATACTTAAACCCAAAGTACGGGACTGGTTAGCGAATTCCACGATTAAAATCGCATTTTTTGCCGCTAAACCGATCAACATGACCAAAGCCACCTGAGCATAGATATTATTATTCACCGCAGGGAAGAGACTACCCACTTGTAGGAAATTCGCCCGCAACAGTAAGGCCCCCATGGCACCTAGGATCGCTAGGGGAACCGTAATCATGATGATAATCGGGTCGATATAGCTTTCGTACTGAGCTGCAAGGACGAGGAAAACCACGATAAAGGCTAATCCGAAGATAACTGGAGCAGCCCCGGCGGAAGTGTTTTCTTGGAAAGCTGTACCCGTCCAAGCGTAACCGAAACCGGGCTGCAGGACTTTCCGACAAACATCTTCCATCACTGCGATCGCCTGTCCCGTACTAAAACCGGGGGCGGGATTACCCTGAACGTTAATCGAGGGATAGAGGTTAAAGTTAGTGATAATCGGTGGATAGGTGAAGCGTTTGACGCTAACTAAACCCGATAGGGGAATATTGGCCCCGGTACGGGAACGGACGTAAAGACGGTTAATATCTTCAGGATTAGAACGGTAATCCGCTTCTGCTTGGGCAAAGACTCGATACAAGCGATCGCCCAAGACGAATTGGTTGACGAAGTTGGAACCGAGATAGGTTTGCAGGGTAGCGAAAACTGCCTGCATATCGACGTTTTGCGCCTGTAGCTGGTTGCGATTGATGGAAAGTTCCAGCATCGGCGTGTCGGTGGTAAATTGGGTGAAAATTCCCGATAATTCCGGTCTTGTTCGGGCCTCGGCCATGACTTTATTAGCGTTGGCAATCAAAGCGTCCATGGGGAAAGAAGCGCGGTTTTGGATAAATAACTCGAAACCGCCGGTAGAACTTAATCCATCCACGGGGGGCGCATTAACGGCGAAAGCGCGAGCATCTGGGACTTTAGTGGCTAATTGTTGGTTAATTTTCCTAAGAATCCCGAAAACCGACTTATCTTCGCCAGGCCGTTCCGACCATTCTTTTAACTTGACAAAAAATAGTCCTTGGTTGCTGCCAGTTCCGGCAAAACTAAAGCCCGCCATCCCGACAAAGTGATCGATTTCTTCGATACCGTCGAGAATTTCTTCGTTAATCTGACGGATAACCCGGTCGGTGTAGCGCAGGGAAACCCCGGGGGGTGCTTGCACGAGGATAAAGGCATAACCTTGGTCTTCTTCGGGGATAAAACCCTGGGGAGTGGTGCTATAACTCCAAGCTGTGAGAAAGAGGGCGGCAATAAAGAAGGGTAACACCAGAAACCGGATGCGGATCAGAAATTCGATCGAGCTTCGATAGCCCTCTTTAACTGCGTTGAAACCCCGATTAAAGCCCTGGAAAAACAGTCCCAAGGGTCCGTGGGTGCGTTGGGGCGCTTTCATGATAATCGCCGACATGGTGGGGGAAAAACTGAGGGCGTTAAAGGTGGAGATGATAATTGAAGCGGAGATGATGACGGCAAATTGTCGATAAACGATCCCCACCGTACCGGGGAAGAAGGTGACGGGAATAAACACCGCTAGTAGTACAAGAGAACTAGCAATCACCGCCGAGGTTAACTCGCCCATGGCATCAAGGGCAGCTTGAAATGGCCGCATTCCCTGCCGTAATTTTTCCGATACCGCTTCTACGATCACGATGCCGTCGTCCACCACTAAACCGGTGGCCAGAATGACGGCAAACAAGGAGAGGTTATTGAGAGAATAGCCTAAAGCCAGGGCGACGGCCATGGTTCCGATCAAAGATACGGGAATAGCGATCGCCGGAATGATCGTGGTGCGCCAATCCTGAAGGAAGATAAAAATGACGAGAATAACCAGTAAAATCGCCTCAACCAGAGTGCTAAAGGCTTCTTCCAGGGAAGCGGCGACAAAGGCGGTATTATCGAGGGTAATGGCGATATTTAACCCCGGAGGGAAACTTGGTTCTAGTTCCGCCATTTTTTCTTTTACCAGTTTGGCAGTATTCCAAGCGTTGGAACCGGGTAACTGATAGACGATATAGACAACGGCGGGGGATTTGTCGAAATAGGCGGCGGTACTGTAGCTTTCGGCTCCGATTTCTGCGCGTCCTACGTCTTTAATTCGGATTAAATCGCCATTTTCCCCGACTTTGACGACGATATTTTCCGCTTCCTCCCCGGTGGCAACCCTACCAACGGCGCGAATGGCGATCTGGAATTGCTGATCTTCGGGACTGGGATCACCGCCAATTGTCCCTGCACCCACCTGAATATTCTGTTCTCGGATTGCCTGTACTACTTCGACCGCCGATAGCCCCCTAGCGGCTAAAGCATCAGGATTAAGCCAAAAACGCAGGGCGTATTCCCTTTCTCCGATGATTGTTGTACTACCAACTCCCTCGATCCGGCGAATCTCCGCATCGATGACCCGATCGACAAAGTTACTTAAAAAGACCGTATCGTAGGGATAATTGCCCTTTTCGTCCGGTTTGGCGGAAATCCCGTAGGCAAGGGTAACGCTGGGGGATTGGGTATTGGTTGTCACCCCCTGCCGGTTCACTTCTTCCGGTAAACTAGCAGCGGCGGTACTGACACGGTTTTGTACCAAGACTTGGGCAATGTTACGATCCATTTCCACTGGGAAAAAGACATTCACCGTACTTTGTCCGGTGTTGGTACTCTGGGACTGCATATAAACAATCTGTTCTGTCCCGTTAATCTGCCGATCGAGTACCGTGGTAACGTTATCCTGTACGGTTTTGGCATCGGTTCCCAAATAGTTGGCATTTACCGCTACCTGAATAAATGCCAACTGGGGCAGTTTTTCTAGGGGTAAAAAGGGAATAGCGATCGCTCCGAGCAAAACGATTAAAATCGAGCAAACTGTGGTCAGAACGGGTCTTTTAATGAAGGTATCGGCAATACTAAGGATCATAGGGCGTTACTGGTTCATCTTTTCTAGGATAGTCGCTGCGGTGGGAGATTTGCGAGTCAGATAGTTAAATATTAATAGTTTAAAGATGGTATCTAGGATAACGGGAACCGTGGCCACAAACAAGCTAATAAATGTAATATTTTCCCGCCAACCAAAGTGCCGGAACAAAGTTTCTAAGATTACCGTCCACCCCTCCGCCGAGTGAAACCCGACAAATATATCGGTAAAGAGAATAAAGATAAAGGCTTTGGTGATATCATTTAAGCTGAGAAAATAACGACTAACATAGGCTCGCGTAATTGCCAATTGTTGACGACCAAAAATTAAGATTGCAATAAAGGCTATTAATCCGGTAGTATCGGAGAGTAAGTTTTTCCAACCATCTTGACTTTCATAACCCGCTTCTTTGAACAATTCCTGCACCTGTTCCCGAAAATTTTCTTCTGATTCATGCCCTGCTTTTGCTACTCCTAAAACGTGCTTGATTTCTTCAATTTCTTGAAGTCTAGCAAATTCCCTGAGATATTTTTCGCCAATTTCCTGGGAAATATAAACTTCTGATATTTTCGCTCTATCCACACCAAAATAGTTTAAAACAGGGCTAAAAATAAAGTTTCTACTAATAACCTGCACCGAGAGAGGAACTAAAATAATAATCAGAATAAACCGAATAGCAATACGTTGTTGTTGTCGCAGGGTACGGAGTTGTTTAATAACGGTTTGTTCGTATTCGGGGGTTAATTCTTGCCGGAAGTTAAAAAATTTATTACTGGTTGCAGGAGAAATTGTCTGGTTAGTTTTATCGCTAGGGGTATCACCAGTGAGATTCGCTTTAGGCAGATTTGGAGTTTGATTATTCGGTAATGGGGGCAGCAATTCCTCTAAATCTAGGCGATATTTACCAATAATATCCTCGATCGCCTTTAAAGTCTCTAGGATGTTATTATTTTCTGGGTTAGTTTGCGGGTTAAGAAAATTACCCAGACGCACTTGAGTTAAATCGAGACGTATCTGTAATAATTCTCGTTCTAGGGTACTTTGAAAGTAATCATAAACACTTTTTCCTCCCACGGCAGCCGGGGAAATTTTTTGTCCCCCAAAATGTTTATCTTCGATCGCTTTAATTTTCAGCGCTCTCTGATAAGCTGATTCTAAGGCCCCTAAAGAGCGTCTTTCTACCCATTGATTAACTCGATTCCAAGGCACGGCTATAATCCTCCCTTTTCTGTCATCACAAGCACCACGGTAAGCTATCAGCGTTGGCTAGATCTCAGAGAAATATCCATAATATTACATTTTGGGCGCATTGACTACATCCTCCCCATTGGTGAAATACAGAGTTTCTCATCAAGATAAAGTGTAACCTAATTTGTTATCAACAACCGATGACCGACTCCCTAAAACGAAAACTTCCTAGCTCACCATTAAGATAACTGCTCTAATTAAACTTAGCAATAATTTTTAGATATTGAATGTTCCTCTATAAACAAACTGTAAGCATTTCTAAAAACCTCTGGTGTAAATCTATTAGCCTGTTGCCGACAATTTTCTGGATCAATTTTATCACCGTGATCAACAAAATATTTAACCGCTTCCAGCAAGGATTGGGGATTTTGTTCCCCAAAAAGTAATCCTGTTCCCTGGGAAGAATTTTCCCGCAGCTCTCGCACGGTTTCTAAAGCACCTCCGGCAGCAAATGCAATCACGGGAGTACCACAAGCTTGCGCTTCCACTAAAGCAATACCAAAATCCTCACAAGCAGCATAAATAAACGCTTTTGCTTTCGACATATATTCTGCTACTATTCGATCGGACACGGAACCTAAAATCTGAATATTATTCCTCGCTAACTGTCGGATTAAAGACATTTGTGGACCATCTCCAATAACCACTAGGGGTAATCCCAATTGATTAAACGCTTCCACAATTAAAGGGACTTTTTTATAACTAACCAAACGAGAGACTACTAAATAAAAATCTTCTTTTTTCTCTTGGTAGGGAAAACGCTCGATTTGTACGGGAGGATAAATGACTTTTGCCTCCCGTCGATAACAGCGCCAAATTCGTCTAGCGGTGTGGTGGGAATTAGCCAGAAAATAGTCCACACGATTAGCAGAAATCACATCCCACTGACGCAACCCATGCAAGAGATAACGGGTGAAAATACCGGGTAATCCCTGTCCTAACTTACTATTAGCTAGATAGTCAAAAGTTAAATCCCAAGCATAACGCATAGGAGTGTGACAATAACAAATGTGCACCTGATCCGGTCGAATTAAAACCCCTTTAGCCACACAATGGGAGGAGGATAAAATTACATCATAATCCTCTAAATTTAACTGCTCGATCGCTAGGGGAAGAAAAGGTAAGTATTTTTGTACGCCATTTCTCGCTTTCGGGAAATTTTGCAGAAAAGTTGTCCCGATCGAGCGACCATAGAGATAACTATCGGGATTGGTGGACTCAAAATCGATCAAAGCGTATAAATCCGCCTCTAGACATTGTAAAATCTCCCTAACCACTAATTCTGATCCCCCCGTCGCTTTTGGGGTTAACCACTCGTGAACCAGAGCGTACTTCATCGAAAATTTGGGTCTGAAACCCCGTCGTTCTACGACGGCTTTACTGTTAAATATTAACACATTTACGAAATATATGCTAAAATGTGA
>MTBT01000141.1 GCA_002282935.1 Microcystis sp. LSC13-02
TGCGGTAAATATCAAGGTCGCCGGAGGACATTCGGAGACTTTAAACGGACGGGTCGGAAAGCGTAAGACTTCTGTTAAAGAAGCAGCATCCTGGGTCGCGTCAACCCCATTGACGCGACCATCTTAAAAAGGTGGCGTGGTGAGGAATCACCGTCCGTTTACGGCGGCGAGGATGTCAAGCCTTTGTGTTTATCCTTAACTCTTATGGGATAACCGGACAGAAAAAAGTTTAGTTTTAAATAGGGTCTGCTGAATAAATCTAAAAACCTTGTTGGATAATATCTTTAGGCTTTTTTGAAATCAAAAAGTGCCATTTCTTGGAGTGATCGGGGGGGAAATTCAGGGACTTTTTCCCTGAAAATTAGGTAATTGACCCCCTGAAAATCGGTAAAACCCCACACCCCACACCCTACACCCCACACCCTGCCCCCACGAGACTGACGCGGGTTCGTTCAGCATAGCCCAACTAAAAACCGCCCCAAAAGGACGGAGTTTCAATGCAAGGAGCTAGGATGCCTCTGCTCATAGTTGTCCCGACGCTAAGCTTAGTTATCTTTTTGTCTGCGTTTCATCGCCAGACCTAAGCCACCAACAGCAAGAAGTCCAACAACAGTACCCGGTTCGGGAATAACCACCTGGCTGAAGGTTTGTTTGAACTGTCTGATTGCGACAGTTTTGCTACCCATCCCACTAGCAAAAATACCCAATTGGGTCATGACATTGACCTGACTTACAAGAGGACCAGAAGTGGAGTCTGTCAATACGGACGGTGTGGTCGAGGATTGAGAAACGTTGTTGTTTGGGGGGATGAATGCATCGTACATATCATCTATTGCAGCACCATTAGACGATCCACCAGTAGCAGTCGCATCCGTCAGGTCTAATTTTACTCCGCTAATCTTAAAGTCATCAGGATCTATTGCTTCAGCCGTGTAAGAAAGTGTAGCGGCAAGGCTGAGTAAACCTGTACCCGTGCGTGAAAAATTGGTCAAGTCGTACTGTAGTCCGGCAGAGAGCGCTGAACCAAAACCAGTTACGGTAACCCCACTGGACAAAATTGGAGTAAAGGGATCATTGGTAGAATTTACCCAATTACGAAACCGCTTGTCAAATATGCCATTTCCGTCCTCATCAATTTCGATGAAAGCACCCGAAGTGAAAAGCTGTGTCAAAGTGAGCGGTGTCGTACCGAATGAGGTGCCATTAAAGTATCGTACCACGGCAGCCGCCTGGGCTGGCGCAGTGGCGAGGCCTAGGCCAGCTGCAACAACCAGAGCGGCAGCGCTAGGAATGGTGTATCTGCGTATTTTTGTCATTTATAGAGACTCCCACAGGGGTAAAGTGGATGTTATGGATAACAATCGCAATGGTAACAACAAATTTTTCAAATGTCAACACAGAATTGCTTATTCCCCAACATATCACTGGAAAATTGTTAATAAGATCACAGAAAAAAGTTTCTCCCCCGCTCCCCCTTACCCCTCTTTGTGGCCAGAAAAAGCCAGATCAGCAGTCTCGATTACCTTTAATAGCTGTTCGATCCGGTTTTCCGTCGGGGGGGCCAAACAGGGAAAAACGGCTAAACCGGGGATTTGATTGGCCACCTCGGTGACAGCCACATCAAGGGTGACTAGGGGTAAATTAGCTAGGGTTTCCGACTCGCTCAAGGTTTGCAGATAAGAGTATAAATCTTCCGCGATCGAACTATCAATTAAGATAGCGTCCACCTCCCAGACACCAGCTAAAAGTTCCGCCTGTTCGCAACTATCGGCCTCAATAAAACGATAATTCTCCCGAACTAATTGATTATTCCAAATCCAGCTAAAGGAAGATAAATCGGAGAAGTTAGGGGCATAATGGCCGTGTAAACGCAGCAGAGTCGGAGCAGTGCGCCGTTTTCGGCTAGGAACAGGGGAAACGGTCAGATTCAGGCAAGCTTGCAGCGCAGCCGATGTGATCGGCGGAACAAGAAAACTATCGGCCCCTTGCTGTTGACTGCGGTTTCGCTCAGAATCGGCAGCGGTGACAATAACTTTCATATCTTTGGTTTGGGGATGGGATTTCAGCAGCGTTAACACATCCCAACCGGACAAGAGGGGTAGATTGGGATTGAGAAAAACACAACGGGGTTTTAACTGACGGGCTTTTTCGATCGCCTCAGTGCCGCTGCGGGCGATAATGGCTTTTAATCCCAATTCACTCAAGCGCTCGACAAACTGTTCGATCACTTGGGGATTAGCTTCCACCACCAACACCAGACGCTGGGGGGTCGATTGTTCCTCTTCTGTTCCTTGGGGATAAACCGGCAGCAGTAAAGTGAATTGACTGCCTTCCCGGTCCTTGGAGACAAAGGATAGATCTCCACCGTGACAGCGCGCTAATTTTTGGCTGAGGACTAAACCTAAACCTGCACCCTCAAATTGACGGGTGAAAGGACTTTCTAGCTGTTGGAATTTCTGAAAAATCAGATGCTGGGATTCTTCTGGAATACCGATCCCCGTATCCCAGACGGTAAAAGCCAGCCAATTTTCCCAACGATTGACTTTAATGCCCAAATTACCGCCATCAATGGTGAATTTAACCGCATTGTCTAACAAATTCACTAACATCTGTTGTAAACGGGCTTCATCGGCCAGGGCATAATCTAACCCTGATTCGATGTCAAGACGATAGCTGCCGGGGAGATCGAGACGTTGGGGATACTTATCGACGATGATATCGTACACCCGTTGACAGAGGCGATCGATTTTGACTCTAGCTAAAGTTAATTTTAGTTGTCCTGTCTCTAAGCGGGTTAAATCGAGGAGATCATTGACCAAAGCCATCAACTGGCGACCGCTGCGATAGATTAAATCGGCATATTTCGACTGTCGGGGGTTAAGTTCACCGATTTTTTGTTCCCGCAGCAGATTGGAGAGACCGATCACGGCGGTGAGGGGCGATTTAAACTCATGGCTGACACAGGCGAGAAATTCATCCTTAAGACGATTTAAATGGACTAAATCGGCATTTTTAACCGCTAATTCCTGACAATAGTGCTGTTGTTCCGTGATATCGGTGGCTAACAGTAACCACAGTCCCGAAGCTTTCTCGATCAAGGGATAATTATGCGCCAAATTTAACGGCACGGACAACAGTCGCCAAGTCTTGGCTAAACCCGATGTCACCGTTTCTAGACGCTGGGGAAACAGGGGGGGGGTGGGGGATTGGAGGGTTAAGGGGTCATTAACCAAAGCAAAGGGAGATTTATCGATATTAGCGGGGAAAGCCCCCCCGATTTGTTCACACCAAGCCTGATTTTGGTATAAAATTCCCGCTTCTGGACTGTAGAGCAGCAGCGGCAGCGGTAATTGTTCCAGAAATTCCAGAGGACGATCGCTGCGGGGGGGCAAATTGCGATCGCTGATGCGGGGCTGCGGGGGAGGATCATCGAGAATCGAGCGCCCGAGACAAAATTGGAGAAGTTTTCCCGTGTCCAAACGTCCTAACAGTTTGCCCTGAGCATCCACTAAAATAGGGGCTAAGGAGCTTCCTTCTGCCGTCAGGGTTGCCAGAAACTCACTCACGGCCATGCGCGAGTTAAGAGGGATAATCGGGCGCAGCAAACCGCTCAGATCTAGGCAGTTGGAGGAGGGGTTTCTGGTTTCGGGGTGCTGTTGTTGATAGAGGAGGTAGGCAATCAGGGTTTGACTCTCAATCAGTCCTAGGGGACAATACCGCTCATCCACCACCACGATCGCTTCTGGATTGCCCGTATTAATTAAATCTAAAAGACTTGCCGTGTCAATAATTAATTCACAGGTAGTGACGGATTGATTAAAGTGATGGAGGCTGAGGGTAACGCTAGGCATGGGGATAATTGGGTGGGCGGTGGCGGTAACTTTAGGGCATAATTAACAAACTGATGGCCAAACTATTAGTAGTCCTAAAACTTGAATCTACCTTGATTATGACGCTTGCTCAACTAGAGAACCGCTCCATTGATTACAATTAACTACGATACCCACTGCCAAAAAGCAAAGTTAACTTTAACTTCCCCGATTTGATGGCGAGGGGGTTGTCTTCTCAACAGAGGAAGCCTAACCTAATTGTTTGTTATTTTCTATCTACCTTGCGGGTGAGAAAACGTTGCCTCCGAGACTGACTATTTATGCTTTTGTCCCAACGGACCCACCCTTGACGGGAGTGAGTTCACCTCTGGGGCTGGTTAATTCTTTGACGGCTCTATTGGCTAATGAACGCTATAATCTAACCCTAGGGTCGTCTTCTAGCGAATTACTGGCTAATATCGAGGCAGAGAAGGAAAAAATCGATTGTTTACTGGTGGTCTTTCATCCTTCCCTACAGCCGACTTTTAATCAACTCTACGAAGGGGGGATTTTACTGCCAGTAGTGATCATTGTCGCTGACAAGAACATCACTGCCGAGACGAATGACTCTCCCACCTGTCTCTATCATAGTGCCGAATTACAAATTACCGTCAAGGAATTAGACAGCATCACCTCGGTCATCGACCAAGCGATCGCTCGATTTCTCCATTTAGCTCCTAATTGCTCTTTTTCCGAACCTAACACGATTGTTAACCAACCAAATCCCGTGGAAAATAATCACAGTTTTCTCCTCCTACAACAGCGCCGTTTAGCAGAAAAATTAAAAGAAAGACTCGGCTATTTAGGTGTTTACTACAAACGCAACCCGCAGCTATTCTATCGCAATCTGGCCTCAGAGGAAAAAAACGAATTACTGCGGGAATTAAGAAGAGATTATCGGGAGATTATTTTAAATTACTTCCAACAGGATTATCCGATCAATCAAGCGATCGATGAATTGGTTAATAATGTCTTTTTTACCGATCTCTCAGTGTCGCAAATTCTGGAAATTCACATGGAGTTAATGGATGAATTTTCCCAACAGTTAAAATTAGAAGGCAGAAGTGAGGAAATTCTCCTAGATTATCGTCTCGCTCTCATTGATATCCTTGCTCATCTAGGGGAAATGTACCGTCGTTCCATACCTCGCGACGATATCCCTTATGATTTATTATTGGGAATAGATTAAAATCTCCCCAATAAATAGCGATGAACTCCTATCCCCAGCCCCTTTAATCCTAACCTATGAGCGTCTTTAAAAAAACCTATGTTTTAAAACTGTACGTCGCGGGCAATACCCCCAACTCCGTGCGTGCCTTGAAAACCCTGAAAAATATCCTAGAAGAAGAATTTCAGGGAGTGTATGCGCTGAAAGTGATTGACGTGCTGAAAAACCCGCAACTAGCGGAGGAAGACAAGATTCTCGCTACTCCTACCCTCGCGAAAGTCCTCCCTCCCCCAGTGCGGAAAATTATCGGGGATTTGTCCGATCGAGAGAAGGTTCTGATCGGTTTAGACTTACTGTACGAGGAAATTCGTGAACGAGAAAATGATAGCTAGACCTTCGGCAATAGGTGATTAGACGGGTTATATTTATTGAAGGAGAAATGATCGGGGTGTAATCTAGTACGTCTATGGGAAAGTCAAGAGTCAATGGGAATCGAGACGGTATAAAGTGTCTAGTCAGACCTGATATGTTTCTGTTGAAAAATTAGATAAAAATCCTACTCTTTAAATATTCGCTGGATAAATAATGACTCAATCTAACTCTAATAGCCAATTGAATCCACCGATTAAACCGAAAGGTGTTCGCAAAATTAGAACCCTAATTGAAGGTTTTGATGAGATCACTCACGGTGGTTTACCCATGGGGCGAACTACCTTAGTGAGTGGCACTTCTGGCACGGGAAAAACCCTGCTTGCCGTTCAATTTCTCTACCACGGTATCAAGTATTTTGACTATCCGGGCCTGTTTGTTACTTTTGAAGAATCTCCCACCGATATTATCCAAAATGCCTATAGTTTTGGTTGGGATTTAGAAGAATTAATTGACCAGGGTAAGTTATTTATTCTCGATGCTTCTCCAGATCCGGAAGGTCAAGAGGTGGTGGGTAGTTTTGATCTTTCGGCCCTAATCGAGCGCATTCAATACGCAATTACCAAATATAAAGCCAAACTGGTATCAATTGACTCTGTAACTGCCGTTTTTCAGCAGTACGAAGCGGTGTCAGTGGTGCGGCGAGAAATTTTTCGGCTCGTGGCCCGGTTAAAATTATTAGGAGTGACTTCAATTATGACCACGGAACGTATCGAAGAATACGGAGCGGTGGCCCGTTTTGGTGTAGAGGAATTTGTCTCTGATAATGTGGTAATTATGCGGAACGTGCTAGAGGGAGAAAGACGACGCAGAACCGCAGAAATCCTCAAATTACGGGGAACAACCCACATGAAGGGCGAATATCCCTTTACTATCACCAATGATGGCATTAATATCTTCCCCCTCGGTGCGATGCGTTTAACTCAGCGCTCCTCCAATGTCCGCATTTCTTCGGGAGTAAAAACCCTTGATGATATGTGTGGAGGCGGTTTTTTCAAGGATTCGATTATTTTGGCCACAGGAGCAACAGGTACGGGTAAAACTCTCCTAGTCAGTAAATTTCTGGAAGAAGGCTGTCGGCGCGGTGAGCGGGCGATTTTGTTCGCTTATGAAGAATCTCGCGCCCAATTGTCCCGAAATGCTTCTTCTTGGGGGATTGATTTTGAGGAGATGGAACGTAAGGGATTATTAAAATTGTTGTGTTCTTACCCCGAATCGGCGGGATTAGAAGACCATTTACAGATGATTAAGTCGGAAATCTCGGAATTTAAACCCTCCCGCATTGCTATTGATTCTCTATCGGCGCTCGCGCGCGGGGTGACAAATAATGCTTTTCGGCAATTTGTGATCGGGGTGACAGGATACGCCAAACAGGAGGAAATTACGGGATTTTTCACCAATACCACCGACCAATTTATGGGAGCGCACTCGATCACCGAATCCCATATTTCTACGATTACCGACACGATTTTAATGTTGCAGTATGTGGAAATTCGCGGCGAAATGTCCCGAGCGATTAACGTCTTTAAGATGCGCGGTTCTTGGCACGATAAAGGGATTCGTGAATATACTATCAGTCAGGACGGGGCCGATATCAAGGATTCTTTCCGCAATTACGAGCGGATTATTAGTGGTTCCCCGACTAAAATTAGCGTCGATGAAAAGAGTGAATTATCGCGGATTGTTCGCAATGTACGCGAAAAATTACAGGATGAATAATCGGGAGTTGACTGATTGAGATTATTTTGAAGAGCGATCGGGTAAAGTCGGTCTTAGGGAAAATAACCACCAGATCAACAAACCTAATATAATCCAGAGAATATCTTTAACCCGGCGAATTACAGAAATCGCTAAACCTAATTCTAGACTACCGGTTAAGGAAGCACCCAGCAGCACTAAAGAACCTTCTAAAGTACCGATATTAGCGGGAATAAAAAAGGTTCCAGCGCGCACCAATTGAGCAACGGAATCAAATAACCAAGCATCGGCAAAACTGATCGGATGTTGGAGAAGTTGCATTAAAACATAGATTTCTAAAACTCCGACAGGCCAATTGAGAAAACCGACGATCAAGCCATTTCTAAATAGTGGCAGATTGCGGTAAAATTCCCCTAAACGATCATCGACACTGCGAAGATTTTCTAAAGGTTTAGCTAGGCGATCGCCTAAAAAAGAATGACCTAATCGATTAACTATTCGGGAGGATAAACGGAATCGCTGAATCAAGAAAAATATCAGGATACAACTGGAGAATATAGCTAGACTTAATCCAGTCAAAGTTTTAAAAGAATTAGAAAATTTTGGGGAAGCTAGGAGCAGAAAAAACCCGATAATTGCAAAGAAGACAAGGGAAGCAGTATTTAATGTCTTGGTCAGAATGATCGAAGCACTGGTTTCTTTATAGCTAATCTGATAGTGAGTTTTCAACATCACTGCTTTAAAACCTTCTCCTCCCAAAGAAGCGAAGGGAGTCACCCGATTAAAGGCTGCCCCTACCATGTAAATTAATAATAGGCGAATTGTCCATCGAGGTTGGATAGGAATGCTTTTAAAAGTTAGTTGCCAAGTAAAAACATCGGTGAGGAATTCTAGGAAATAAAAAATAATTACTAATGTCATTCCCCACCAACCGACTAGGGTGATTTGTTGCCACACTTCTTGTAGATTGGTTTGTCGTAAAATTACCCCTAGTAAAACAAAACCTAAACCCAGAAAGATAAATTTAAGATATTTCATATTAAATTGTGAATTATTAATTATGACTTATCACTGATAACTGATCACTGATCACTGATAACTGATCACTGATAACTGATCACTGAAAAAGCTGATAACTAAAAATAATTCCAACGTTGAATAAATGGTAGCCAATGAGATTCGACTAATTCGATCGCTTTTGGGTCTGGGGGATAATTATTTTTTTTATATCCTTGCAGACTGCTGATATCTTTCTCAAAGCGAGGCATAGCTATTTTTAAGTCGGGAAGTTGCAGTTGATCGTAAATTTTCTCGATTTGTGCTAGGGGGTCTTTTTCTAAATCTTCAAAACGAATTTCTACAAAACTATCGGCGGGTAAATCGGCACTATCTCGCAGGAGAGAATTGAGCATTAGGGGATAACTTTTCAGAATCGCTTGCTCGATGACATCAATAGATAAATTATCGTAGGATTGCAGTGCTAGTTCTGGTAAGATGCGGGTAAAAAAGTGGCGGGTTGAGGGAAAAACTAGATAGGGATTGCGATAGATATGGATAAATTTAGCATCGGGCCAGATAGTTCGTAATTTGGCAATGTGTGCCGTATAAACGGGGTTTTTGATTAGTAATTGTTTGCCTTTTTGATGGATGGAAACTTTTTTTAATAGATGAGTATGCCAACGTTGCCAAGTGGCGATTTCTTTCTCGCTGCAGCCCTGAAAAAAAACCCCTCGATCGAAATGATACTGAAAACGTTGGGGAAAGTATAAACCATGGTAGTAGGAAAGGGGGATCATGCTGGCCAGGGCGATCGAATCTTCTTGGGGGGAATCGGGAGTAACGGCAACGTTATCCACATGGCGATCGCTCGGTAGAGCTAATTCCAGCAGCGGTTGTAATAAGCGGACGATACCGAGGATATCCCAGGGTAATCCCACCGCTAGGGGCGAAATATAGCCAAAATGCTCCGATTGACCGAGTAAATTGTGCAGATGGGTCGTGCCGCTGCGCCAATAGCCGACAATAAAAATGGGTGCTTTTACCTCCACGCGGCGCTCATAAAACCCTGTCATTAAAATCCGTTCTAGGGTAGAAAAAGGTAGTCGCGCCAGGGTAACTGCCAGCGCCAGGGCTGCCGGGGCCAAATTGGGGCGATCGATGCCGCCATTGGTCAAAAATAAACGAAGGAGAGTGCTAAGGTTACTACCGCAGAGGGGATGAAACAAACTGGACATATTAACCTATTTTTTGGCGGTTTTTTGGCGTATAGCTTGGCTGGCCAAGGTTTTGCCGAATTCCCAAGCAGCCCCGGGGAGGCGGTGAGCATCAGCGACCACATCCTTAACGGCGGTGACAATCCAACGGCAATCCTGATCGGAGAGGGTGAGGGGGGGGATAAACTTGATGATATTCATGCCGTGGCCGGAAACCTGCGAGAGAATTTGATGGCGGGTAAAGAGGGGAACGACGATTAACTGGGAAAATAGCCCTTTATTGGCGGTTTCTAGCATTTTCCAGGCGGCTTTTAATGACCAACTGCTCGGTTCGGCAAATTCCAAGGCCATCATCATACCCAATCCCCGCACTTCCTGCAAACATTCGTACTGATCTACGAGGGGCTGTAGTTCTGCGATAATTTGTTGACCGATTACAGCCGAGCGCTCCACTAATTTTTCCTCCTCGATTACCTGTAAAGTGGCGATACCGGCGGCCATGGCCAGATTATTTTTCCCAAAAGTGCTACCGTGAACCACAGAACGGTCCATGCGATCGAATACTCGATCGAAGATCCAGGGACGACAGAGAACCGCTCCCACTGGCACAAAACCGCCCGAAAGAGCCTTGGCAACGCATAAAATGTCTGGTTCTACCCCCCAATGTTCCACTGCCCAAATTTTGCCAGTCCGGCCTAAACCGGTCTGCACTTCATCGGCCACAAAAAGAGTGCCGTAACGACGACAAAGGGCAGCCGCTGCGGGGAGATAGTTCGGTTCGGGAATTCTCACCCCGTGACCTTGGATCGGTTCGGTAATAAAAGCCGCTACTTCTTGGTTAATTAGAGCTTTTTCGAGCGCAGCCAGATCGCCGAAGGGAATTTCCTCAAAATCGGCGACAAAGGGTCCAAATCCCTGGCGATAATGGGGATCGCCGGTGGCGGAAAGGGAACCCATGGTTAAACCGTGGTAGCCTCCCTGACAGTAAACAATTTTGCTGCGTCCGGTGGCGTAGCGGCTGAATTTAATGGCGGCCTCGACGGTTTCTGTGCCGGAATTGGCAAAGAAAACTCGTTCTAATCCTGTCGGTGCGATCGCTGCTAACCGTTCGGCCAGCAATCCCGCTAGGATGGAAGCATCCAATTGGACTAAATTGGGCAGTTCTGCCGTCAATACTTCCTGTAAAGCTTGCACTATCTTGGGGTGATTGCGTCCGAGGGCGAAAACACCAAAACCACTCAGTAAATCCAGATACTTTTCCCCGTGATTGTCGAACAAGTATGGACCTTGGGCTTTAACGTAGTGGCGATCGTAACCGATCGTTTTCAGTACCCGAACCATCTGGGGATTTAGATATTGTTCGTGGAGGGTAAAGTTTTCTTCTAGTCTTTGTTCTATGAGTTCTAAAATGCTCATAAATTCCTGATTTGATTACTGAAAAACTAATTGTTAAACAACCCAAACCCGATTATGTTGATAGCACATTATCATGATTTTGGGTTATTTAATATTATAAATTATTTAAATATATTTTGTCAAGTATTTAAGAAATCATCTAGGATAATTAAACTCATTAACTCTTGCTGGCTAAAGGTTACAGCGACTTTTAGATAATTTATTAGTTAGTTTTTATATGGTAGGGGCGCATCGCGTGCGCCCAAAATGTAATATCAGTGAACTGATAACTGATAACTGATAACTGATAACTGATAACTGATAACTGATAACTGATTCAAGGCTGATAGCTATAAAAAAAACGACCGACAAGAGAGAATTCCCGTCAGTCAGTCGGTGATGATAGGCCGAATTTTACTCAGCTTTATTTCTTAGCGGGGGCAGCCTTAACGAGTTCCAATTCACTTTCAGCGAAGTTATTGGTATTCAGTCCACTGGCGCTGCCACTAAAACCGGCGTAGTTAACAGTATCAAAACGGACGATAACGGGATAGAGGATACCACTTTTATCAACACTGGCTACGGTTCCCACACCTTTGTACCAGTAAGACTCTTTACGTTTGATTCTAACTTGGGCTCCGCGTTCGATTCCAGACATAGCTGTTGTTTTTTTTTTAAGGGTTTAGTTAACAGGTTACAATCAGAGCGAGTTTGCCGAAAGGGTTTTTACTTTAAGTTTTATTGCAAATCTTGCCACTCTGTTTGGACAAAATGCCCCGAACGTCCCCATAGGTCTGCCTTTGGTGTAATGTTAACGATTGTTAAGTTAAAAGGAATGGCCGTAGTCAGGTATTTTTGGGCCGACATTCCCACATCTGGCCCGATTTGAAAAGCGGCGGCGGTGGCTAAACCTAAGCCTAATAACTGAGAAATCGGACCTCTGGGTAAGAGAAGATGAGTTCCTAAGACTAAGCCGGCGGTTAAGGCTAAAGTTACCGATAAATTGGTGCCACAACGCGGATGTAATGCCAATTGCCCCTCGCCATTTTTGAGACGATGGAGCGCCTGTTTGGCCGCAATTTGCAGTTCATTCGTATTAACCTGTCCGTAGAGATAAAAACCCCTATCGGTGGAGAGTCCCCCTAGGGCCTCGTTATCCGCTTGGGAATGGTCAAAAGGCGATTGACGACGGGCAGCCATTTCGCTTAATACCCAGACGGTGGCGTGTTCCAAGGCGTGAACCTGTCGCAGGGTCAGAAATTCTTTGAACCCGGGGATAAAGCCGATTTGTGCCAGTAAATCGCTGTCTTGCTGGGGCGAGGGGTTAAACCAGTCAAAAGAGGGGTTAGAAGGGCTACTAGGGGTCATAAAGTTGCGGTAGGGGGAGTTTTTTCTAGAAAGATAAGGGCGCTATAGAGTTGAAAGGCGGTGTCCCAGTAGGTGTCTTCAATGCGTAATAAGTCCAAATGGGGATTGACCATGGGCAGTAATTCGTAAAAATCGGCGGTGGTTTCGGCAAAAGGGGCAAAATCTGACCACAGGGGAACTGCTGCTAGTTGTTGTTTTAGGTAAGAAGCGAATTGATTCCAGTTATCTCGATTGCTGGTCTGTCTTTCCCGACTTTGTTGGTGGTCGGAAAAAGTAATCCCCGCTTGAAAGTGGTAATGGCGATCGCAAATACGGATAATTAAATCCTGTTTTTTCAAATGTAGATCAATAATCTGGGCATAATCAAGAATACTAATTTTTCTCACTTGATGGCGGCGCGCATCCATATCGACACATTTCCCAAAAATCGGCAAGATTCCCTCTACCACGGCGGTAACTTCTGACCAATCAAAAGTTATACTTGCGGTTAGGTCGTGGGAAGATTGATAGACTAGGGTGGCTTCTGGTTGGATAGCCCGGAAATATCGAGCTAAATAGACCCTAGGCTGGTTAATCGCTTTAATTGGCTGGCAAAAACAGGGAATTCCTTCTTTTCGCAAGTCGTGAACATATACTGCTAATTCGGCCATCGCCCCGACTCGATACAAGCGCCACGAACGACTAGGGATGTGTAAGCGGGCGCTATAGGCATCTATTTTAAATATTTGGGCAAATTTTAGAGCTAAGGGCTGTTTTTCTGCGTTAGCCACCGGTTCAAGAATTAAAAGCCCCATTTCTCGATTACTGGGGTTGGTTTTGGCTTTTTCGAGGGCAGCCTGTCGCTGTTGTTGTTGCTGTTCAACTTCCACCTGTTCAATCGCTTCTAAGCGGGCGATTCCTTGACGAATTTGGGCGATAAGTTGAGGATTAGCGTTTAATAGCAACATTTTTCGGTATTCTTGCCCTGATAGGGCGATTTCTCCCGTGATTTCGTTTAAACGCGCTTGGTAGAATTTCAGCCAGGGGTTATCGTTTTCTCGGGTCTGGAAGTCGTTGACAAGACGGGTGGCAGTTTGATAGTCTTGACGGTCGAGCGCTTCAGCAATTTCTTTGAACATAGAAACTCCGGTCAATTAGCTGTCTAAATAGGCGTTAATGATAGCGAGAGCTACTAAGGGAGCGGTAATTGTTCTCAAAATCCGTTTTCCCAGTGATACAGGTAGAAAATCAGCAGCGATCGCTTGTTCTATTTCTGCCTCCGTCCATCCCCCTTCCGGTCCAATGGCAATGGTTATCTCGGTTGATGTTTGCAATTGAGAAAGTAGCGGGTCCACTGTTCTACGGGTAACACCAATATAACAAGTTGTCCCTGGGTTAGCTCCCCGGTTAAGGATGGCTAAAAATGGTTGTGGTTCTTCGATAATAGGAATAATCTGTCTTTCTGATTGTTCTACAGCTTCCCGGGCAATTTTTCGCCAACGGTCGATTTTTTGAGGACTAGGATTAACTAAAACGCGTTCTGTCAGCAGGGGAATAATCCGATAAACTCCTAATTCGGTGGCAGCGCGAACGATATCATCAAAGCCATTTTTGGGAATTGCTACCATTAAATTCACTTGTACTGGTAGTTCGGTGGTTTCGTTTATCGCTTCTAAAAGATAGGCCGAATTATCAATTATTTCTGCTAACCACGCTTGTCCTTGTCCATTTAGGGCAATAAAATGGTCATGGGATTTTAAACGAACAACTTTTTTAAGATAATGACTTTGTTCGGATGTTAAGGCAATTAACCCGTTTTCTAGGGTATTAAAATCGAGAAGAAGACGGTAATACAAGGCGGTTTATTCTATATTGCTATTGTGGTCAGGATCACTGTCAACTATCTATTTTAGCTTTTATGGTATTTTTGTATAAGGTTGAGAGTAGATTGACTGAAAACCTTGATCATTAACAAATATGGGAATTGATGAATGAATTTACTAGGCATCGTTTTATACTCTTTTATGGGAGTGCTGTTATTGGGGTTAGCTGTAGTTATCTGGTGGTTAGTCGATACCGTATCTTTATCTAGCACTCAAGCGAAAAGATCTACTTCTAAAAATAATCGTCAAAAGTTGCCAATCAGTCAGAATCAACAAAGCTCTACTTCTAAAAATAATCGTCGAAAGTTGCCAATCAGTCAGAATCAACTTTTCTACCTAGAAAGAGAACTTTTAACCCTCGTGAATGGAGATAAAGCTTTAGCGACTCGATTGCTTTTAAATATTAGATTGAGAAATCCCCAACGCAGTAAAAGCTGGTGTTATGAAAAAGTCATTTATGATTTAAAACGAGATCGAGGAGGAATTTAAATTGCCACTACAACAATTAAAATTATTAGAATAATATCACAGTAATTAACATAATGTCATTGACAAATTTTATCTACCTTGTTTAGATTAGTACCCGATTGGTGCGTCAGGGAAAAAGAGTCGCCCGCTATAGTTCTTTAGACAGCGATCGAGTTATGTTATTATCACAGTTATCTTCGGGAAATCTTGACGCATTAGTGGCAGTAAAATGTCTCGATGAGGGAGTTGATATCCCACAAGTCAGTCAGGGAATTATCCTCGCTGCCGACAGTTCTCCCCGTCAATTTATTCAACGTCGCAGCAGAATTATCCCAGCAGCCGGTGGCCAAGAAAAAAGCAACTTTAATCGATGTCTTTCCCCCTGGGGACGATAGTGAGGTAAAATTAATTGCATCGGAGATCAAAAGAGTTATTGATTTTGCTGGGGCAGCCAGCAATCAAGCTGCAGTTATCAACAAATTAGTCCAAGCATTAAGTTACTATGGCCTTACCTACTCAGGTCTGTTATAAAATTTCTCATCATCAAGGTATCTCTTAGCAAATAAGAATTAAGACTTGACAATCCCCACTCCCCAACCCACAGAAAATTTATGGACATAACTGCTAAAATTAAAGAACTGGCACAAAAATATGATATACCTCCCCAACTGCTAAAGGAAGCCATGGCTTTAGAAGTAGCAAAAATTACTCTAAAAAATCGGCGGCTATCACCTAAAATTGTCAAACTTATCGAAAAATATACCGACTCCCCACAATAAATAAACTCTATGACTTTGAGACTGAAACAAATTCGCTTAACTAATTGGAAATGTTACCCTAGTCAAAATATTACCTTTAACCTGCATCCCGACAGAAAAATTCAGATTATCTTCGGTAATAATGGCCACGGTAAAACTTCTCTGATGACGGCGATTTTATGGTGTCTCTATGGGGTAGATATTGTATCTAAAGAGACTCTGAAAACCTATTTTTATCGAGGTAAGGGAGATTCTTCACCGGCAATAGAAATGCGGGTAGAATTAAATTTTATTAAAAACGAGAAAAATTACTTTATCAGTCGCACAGCGAAATTAAAAGGTAATGGTAGCACTTTTTATCCCAGCGTAGAGGAAGCATTATTTTATGAAGATGGAACCATGAAAGGAAGTAACTCTAGGGAATATATCGAAGCATTACTTCCTAAGTCAATTCGAGATTTTTTCTGTTTTGATGGCTTAAAAATCGAACAATATACCCAGATAACTCAAACTAAAGAAGCAAAAGAAGCAATTGAAAAAGTTTTGGGTATCCCTGAATTAAGAAATCTGCGCGATGATACAGAAAAAGCCTTACAAGAATTAGAAACCCGTCTTAATAAGGCAGAAGGAACCAGTCAAGTTTTTAGGAATAAAATGCAACAGATGCGAGAATTAGAAGAAGACATTGATCTTAAAAAAGGTCAGCTTAAAAATGCCAAAAATAGCGAAAAAGATGCTATAATTATCTACCAAGACGCTCAAGAAAAAGCCGCTCAGATTGAAAGTTTACGAGAAAAATTAGAGGAAATTCATAACTTAGAGAAAAAGCGTATCGGTTTACAAACTCAGTTAAATAACCAGCAAAAGTCTATTGATTCTTGGTTAAAAAAAGCTTCGATACCTTTGCTGATTAACTTTGTACAGGAAATGGTCGATGATTTGCAAGTTACTAGCTTAAAAAGCACTTATAAAACTAATTCTACAGTAATTTTAAAAGCAATACTTGACGATGAAAGCTGTCTATGTGGTCGTTGTTTAGATAAAAATTCTCGGAACTTTATCCTTCAACAAATTGCCGAACTAGAGTCCTTAGAAGTGAACAACGCTACCAGAATAGAAAAAGACCAAATTAGAATTGATTTACAGGGAATTATGCGAGATAATGCTAAATTTAGCAACTATAGTCAATTACTTTTACAAAGAGATCGTTTAGAAGAAGAAATCGAAGAAATTAATCAACATATTAGACAGCTAAAACAGGAAACCACGGGAATAGATCAAGACTCGGTGAGGGAGATTTGGCGAAAAGTTGACGAATCGGAACGAAAAGTTAAGGTGATTGAAGAAAGGGTCGAACGCTTGCAAAAGGAAATTGAAATCAAAGAAAAGCAATTAGAAAATTTACGCAAAGAAGTGGAAATTTTAGCTAGTGAAAATCAGACAACATTGATGTTATCTAATCAGGTTAAAATGGCCAGAGGTTTAAAAAATGCCACTAACGAATTAATCGAATGGCATATCGATAATTCCCAAAAAATGATTAATCAAGCAACCAGCGATCGCTATTTACAAGTAACCAACAAACCGGAGGAATATAGAGGAGTAGAAATCACTCCCGAATACACTTTAGGAATCCGTACCATCACAGGAAAATTATTACATCCCGATGTCTTAAGTGCGGGAGAAAAGGAAGCTTTAGCTTTTGCTTTTATCACCGGTTTAAATCAAATAACCGATACTTGTGTTCCCCTAATTATGGATACACCTTTCGGCCATTTAGACGAAGAACATCAAAAAAATATTATTAACTCTCTCCCTAATTTAAACTCCCAAGTAATTATTTTAGCCACGGATCGCGATCTTCCCGATCCACTTTTAAATCTGCTGCATCCCCACACTACTGATATTTTAAAAATACACCGTTTAGCTGCCGATGAAGATGCTTCCGTGATTGAAGTGATGGAGAGTCACTAATGCAAAGAATCGATCCCAGTTTGAAGATTTATGCCTCGGAAACTTCCAGAAATTATCTACAGGTACTAAAAGATAATAAAACTTTTGAGCGCATGGTAGATGCTTATTTATTCGCCGCTGCTTTTGCCATTAGAGAAGACTTCAGTATCTACGGAATAACCTTAAATAATCGACAGGATTTAATTACTATTAGCCAAATCGATCCAGAAGTTATTTTAGCTTTAACCGCAGGAATTTATATTATCTGTAAAAAGAATTCCTATCCTCAACCCAGCGATGGCAAAGAAGTTTTAGATAAGATCTGTCAATACGCAGAAGTGGGATTAAGGGAATTAAAAGAACGCTGGCAAGGCAAAGTCAGCCATCAAATTCAAGCTGATATTGAAAGAATTATCAATAATCTCTGAAATTCTCGGCATCTAACTATCTTTTTTAGGGATAACGTCAAATTACATTCTTTCCACACTGCCAAAAAAGACGGGTTCCACGCGAATAGCAATGATACTAGCCGGACGTAAAACCATATATTCCCCTTGGATATTTCTGATCGGAACATTGATAAAATCCTGGGAATCGGCTTTCGGAACTAATTCGTTGCTGTACCACTTTTGAAATTCTTGGATAGTCAAAAAACGGACTTCCTCGCGATGTCCACTGCTTAAGAACAAATGTACGGCGTACTCGTCAGCTTTTCTACTCATTTTTTTAACTAATCAGATTGAATTTTTGTAATAAAGTTGCCATTAAAGGCGGAAAAGTGAGACGCAATTCGCTAAGATCCGAGAAAATTAATTTTTGGTAGCTTGGCAGGTCAAAAGCTAGTTTACCCTTTAATTCCGCTCGATTTTGATAGGTTAGCAGAATTTGTCCGCCCTGTTTACAAGCGATCGCATAACCTAATTCTACACCCACTAGGGGACTGGGCAGTAATTCCGTTTCCTTTTGGCTAATCGCCGTAACATCGGCAATAAATAATAAACTTTTGCGAATTTTGCGTAATTGACTATCACTCAATCTGGTGACATTGCCCTCAGTTCGGGGCGTTTCTTCGATGGTTAAGGGCAAACGGGAGCGTTTATTGAGATTTTCGACGGTTTCGGTCAAAATTGTTTTTAAAGCGGTGCTAGAGTCCTTAAATTGGCTTTGGGAGCTAAAATAAATGACGGGATCCAACCAAGCGCTGAGGTCCTGTTTAGTAAAGTAAATTTCTTGGGAAATCAGGTCAATATTCGAGATGACGTAACCGCCACTACCTTCGAGGTAAAATTCCACCCTTTCCCCTTCTAGATAGCGTTGGAACCAGACAGAACCCTGTATCGTCAGACTATCATCGAGAAAATCGGCCCTTAAACCCGATTTTAAGAGACTATTGCGACTTAAGCGCAAGTCGTGGGGACGTTTGACAACCTCGCGGATAGGTTCGTATTTGTCCAGATACCAAGCTTTCAGAGCGATGATGGCCATAGGTGTGGCGATTAAAGACACTCACCCATTCTAGCAGTAAGCACCGATATCCTCTCCACATTCATCGGCTAGGTAAGAAAGAGCGCGAAATCTTAACATCATTAGGTTTTCGTAGAGGGGATTTAGCTTGCAAAGGGGCGGAATCTCTAGAATTGTCCGGCTAAATAGGGTAATTTTCCGCGCAAAGGGACATTGAGCCGGAATTAGACGACAAATCTGATGGGCTAGTGCAGGCGTATTAATCTCTAGGCGATCAATTCGTTGCCGCAGGGGTTGCCATAAATCCCATTTTGGTTGCGGTGACGGGTTTTTCCGATTGCCTTTCGACCAAGGGGCAATCCAATTAGACAAAATTATTTTATTTGTGGTATAATCTGATACATCAGCATTGGCCATGGCTTTACCTTCTATTGATTGACTCATAAGGTTCTATCTGAGATTACGAGAGGGCGAACAATCTTTCCCGAAAATCCTCTAGGACGTTCAGACATTTGACCGCTTTAACGATAACATCTCTGGGATAACAGATGCGGCTTATCGCACCAGCAGCCCAGATGCGGGAGTAGCATTCTAGCGATGACGAGACAGAATTATCTCGCCGAATGATAGGAGTGAACTAGACAGAATCTATTGAAAGCGAATAGGCAACAGAGGACAATAGATAACGTCACGAGTGAGTTTATCTAGATTAATCTCTAAGCTTCGTCCAAAGATATTGGCTCTGATTAGAGCTATTTCTAGGTTAGCAAAAACTCAGGTTTTTTCACGTCAGCATAGTACATTTTTTCGGGGTATAAAATAGCACCCGCTTTTGTCAAAGATACGCAATCCAACGGGTGGGGTGTGGGGTGTGGGGTGTGGGGTGTGGGAATTATGAATTTTTCAGTGAACTGATAACTGATAACTGATAACTGATAACTGATGACTGATGACTGATTTACATTCTTTCCAAAACGGAGATTCCTAGGAGAGATAGGCCTAATTTTAGGGTTCTTGCCGTCAAATCACACAAAACTAAACGAGAGGTTTTAATCGGTTCTTCCGCTTTGAGTACAGGGCAACTTTCGTAGAAACGATTATACTTTTTACTGAGTTCGTAAAGATAATCACATAAACGATTGGGTAATAAATCCTCTTCCACGGTGCTAATTACTTGCGGAAGTTGCAGTAATTGTTTAGCCAGAATTAATTCGCTTTCATCCTTGAGAATTAGCGGTGAATTGGCACTTAAATCCTGAAAATTAATACCACCTTCGCGACTGATACTCTGGACTCTAGCGTAAGCGTACAGCATATAGGGGGCGGTGTTGCCTTGCAGATTGAGCATTTTGTCGTAACTGAAAACGTAGTTACTATTGCGATTTTGGCTGAGATCGGCGTATTTAACGGCACTTAATCCGACAGTTTTGGCAGTCTTAGCGATAAAATCGCCGGTTTCTTCTCTTTCCTCGCTTGCCAGTCTTTTTTCTAAGTCAGCTAGGGAACAGGCGATCGCTTGATCGAGTAATTCTTGTAATTTTACCGTCTCCCCGGAACGAGTTTTTAATTTTTTACCATCTTCCCCTAAAACTAATCCAAAAGCGACGTGAACCACTGCCACATTATCGGGTAAAAATCCCGCTTTTTTAGCCACCTGAAATACTTGGGCAAAATGGTTAGCTTGTCCAGCATCGGTGACATAAATTATTCTTTCAGCTTTATCTTGCCGGACTCGATAACAAATTGCCGCTAAATCGGTGGTAGCGTAATTATAACCGCCGTCGGATTTCTTGACAATTAGGGGCAAAGGATCGCCCTCTTTGTTGGTAAAACCATCGAGAAAGACGCATAAAGCACCGTTGTCTTCTGTTAGCAATCCCTGTTGATCTAATTCTCTGATTACTGCCTCAAGGTAAGGATTATAAAAAGATTCACCTCTTTCGGTCAGTTTTATATCGAGAATATCATAGATTTTCTGAAATTCCCGCCGTGATTGTTGACAAAGTAACTGCCATGCTTGACGACTTTGAGGATCACCCGACTGTAATCTTACTACAGCTTGACGGGCAGTTTCTTTAAATTTTTCGTCTTCATCAAAACGAATTTTTGCCTTTTTATAAAAGCTAACTAAATCCCCTAAATCGAGGGCATCTGCTTGGGTTAAAGCGCTAGGATAAGCTTCTTGTAGATAGGTGATTAACATCCCGAATTGAGTACCCCAATCCCCGACGTGATTAAGACGAATTACTTGATGATGACGAAATTCCAAAATCCTGGCGATACAATCACCAATTATAGTTGATCGCAAGTGACCAACGTGCATTTCTTTGGCAATATTGGGACTGGAAAAATCGACAATAATTTTTTGACTGGGGTTAGCAGCGGCAACTCCTAAACGGTTGTCGGTAATTAGGTCTTTTAATTGGGTTTCTAGATAACCGGGTTTAAGGGTAAGATTGATAAAACCGGGTCCGGCAATTTCGGGGGTTTGACAGAGATCATCTATCTCTAGATTTTTTAGTAAAGTTGCCGCCACTTCCCGCGGTTTTTGTTTTAATTCTTTGGCTAAAGAGAGGGAAATATTACATTGATAATCGCCAAAACGGGGGTTACTAGCGGCCACAATTAGAGGATCGGTATCAGCGAAGTTTTCCCCAAAGGATTTAACTAGGGACTGGGAAAAGCGTTCTTTTATTTGTTGGATAATGGCAGTCATAGAGAGAATTTGGGAATGAATGTTAGAAATCTATGGGTAATTAGGAAATTTATTTTGCTCTCATCTTGAATAGAATTGATCCGAACGGGGCATTACGTCCATTTTCTTGGTACATTATAAGCATCAAATTTAGTATCTTTACTAATTAGAATTAGCGATCTGTTTAGAGATTGAGCAATTAGCATTCTATCAAATGGATCACGGTGATGCAAGGGTAAAGTACAAATTTTTAGAGTATCAGAAAATGATATAGACAGTAAGATTATATCTGATGCTTCTAGTTTAGTTTCAATGGTTTCATAACTTTTTTGTAGGGCTAACTTACCTAAATTTAACTTAATCGCAATTTCCCAGAGACTAACAATACTGACATAAACTTCAGGAGCAAAATCAATTTCCTCCCGAAGATTATTAGGCAAGTTAGGATCGTTTTCAGTTAACCAGATGAAAGTATGGGTGTCCAGAAGAAAAGATGTCATCACATATATTCCTGAAAATCTTCCAAAGACTGATCAAAGTCATCGGACAAAGGCAAGGTAAATGTACCTTGTAAAATTCCTGAACGACGTTTCCTAAGAGAAGATTTCTCTATAATAACATCTGATTGATAATTGGCCATCAAATATTCAGCATAGTGAAGCAGCTCTATTTTTAATAACTCTGGCATTGCTTCGACAGTTTCTAATATTTTTGTGTCTATATTCATAGGTTTGGGATATTTAATCTGAGCGAATTCTTACTAATTACTTATTCCTTAACCAATAAAACCACGGCATAAACTGCGATACCTTCTTCTCGTCCTACCGGTCCCAATTGTTCGTTAGTAGTGGCTTTAATTCCCACCTGTTCCGGATTAATATTGAGAGTTTCTGCTAACTTGGTTCGCATCGCACTAAGGTGGGATTTCATTTTCGGTTTTTCGGCGACAATTACCGAATCAATATTATTAATCTGCCAACCTTTATCGATAATTAATTGATTAACTTGCTCTAATAATTTTAAACTATTCGCCCCTTGCCATTGCGGGTCTGTGGGGGGAAAATAATGACCGATATCGCCTAAACTAAGCGCCCCTAGCATGGCATCCATAATAGCGTGGGTTAAGACATCGGCATCACTATGACCCAATAAACCGACAGTATGGGCAATTTCTACTCCTCCTAAAATTAAAGGTCTTCCTGTCACCAATCGGTGGATATCGTAGCCGTTACCAATACGAATATTCATAGAGCAGTCCTCTTGGAGTTATATTAATTATCTTATCGCAAAAGGGAACGGGAAACGGGGAAATATTTATTTGTTTTTAATGGGTGCATCTTATTTTTGTCAATCAACTAAGTTAGTATTTTTAAAGGGAAACTCTCTGCTAAAGTCTGCCGTTACTTTCGATTTTATCACTCAATCCAAGCTTTTGGGGGGTTCTACCCCCCAAACCCCGGAGCGCATTAGTTTTTCGGTGGGATGCTTACAGGCAGCTGCTGATATATCTGTAATGATGGCTCCTTTTTAATAGTATTATTAACTGCCAATCGAACTTTAAAAACCCGCTGCCTTCTCCCCACTTGCCACTCTATACTTGTTAACTAAGATTTAGTATAACTCGATCGCTGTTAAAATTGCGGTAGAATCGGGAGAGTAACTCCGAGTTTTTTCTTGGGGATAATCTCCTAACTTCTGACTATCCACTGCCAATTCCCGCAAAGGATAGCCATTTATTCTATCAGATTGAGAAGATATTAAGCATGATAACACTTGTGATTATGTTTTTCGCTGCCTTGCTGGCAGCTGCCGATTTTACTTACCAAGTTTTGATTCATTTTCCCGTACAAATCCTCAATTTTTTGGGGTCGTTGCTGTCCTATGGAGTGATTGGACTGATAATTTTCGTCCTAGTGTGGATTGTGGGTGACTGATTTCTTGGGGTAAAAAAATGAGAGAATTAGCCTTAGCCAATTCTCCCCAATTTAAGCCAACTTTTAGTTTTTACTATTCACTAGCCACTGCTTGGGGTTGTCCTTGCGGTTGGAATTGGAACAGGGAATAAACCACGTTACGACGGATATCAATCATCATTTCTAAAAACATCTCGTAGCCTTCCTGTTTATACTCAATTAGGGGGTCTTTTTGACCGTAACCGCGTAAACCAATCGACTCGCGTAAAGCTTCCATAGCTTGCAGGTGTTCGCGCCATAACATATCGATTTGTTGCAGGATAAAATAACGTTCGGCATCGCGCATTAAACCGGGGCGAATACTATCAACTTGACGTTCTTTAATTTCGTAAGCTTTGCGAACTTCTTCGTGGAGGAACATCTTGATATCATTAACACTCATATCCTCGATATCTTTAGCGGTAATATCTGCCAAGAGATAGACGAATTCCTGAGATTTACTAATCAGTTTTTCTAAATCCCATTCTTCCGCCGGCAGTTCGGGATTAATATAAGCCATGACGATTTCATCCATGGTTTTTTCGGCGTATTGCAGCACCTGTTCTTTTAAGTCCATCCCCTCCAAAACCCGACGACGTTCGGCATAAATAGCGCGCCGTTGATTATTCATCACCTCGTCGTATTCAAACACCTGTTTCCGGGCATCATAATAGAAGGTTTCCACTTTTCTTTGCGCTCCTTCCAAGGAACGAGTCAACATTCCCGATTCAATGGGCATATCTTCTTCCACCCGGAAGGCATCCATTAAACCCGCCACGCGGTCGCCCCCAAAAATCCGCAATAAATTGTCTTCTAGGCTTAAAAAGAAGCGTGTGGAACCGGGGTCGCCCTGTCTGCCCGCTCTGCCTCGCAATTGGTTGTCAATACGGCGGGATTCGTGGCGTTCCGTCCCGATAACGTGCAGTCCGCCTCTTTCTACTACCTCATCGTGTTCTTTACCTGTGTAATCTTCATAACTTTTGCGAATTAATTTATAGACTTCCCGTAACTTTTGAATAACCTGGTCATCCGTGGGAGCTTTTTCGGCCGCAATAGCGATTTTTTCTTCTACTTCTAATTCCGGTAAACTTTGAGTTCCGTGGGTATCAACGGCAAATTTAACCGCTTCTTTCAGGGTATTTTCTACCTCTTTCGGTAACTCAGTGGGAAAAATTTCCGCCGAGGCGCGCCAGTTTTTTTTCTTTTTACCCGGAGCGAATCCTTGGGGGCGATTGCGTTCTCCTAAACTGGGTAAACTAAAGGCCAAATTGTCATCCTCGGGCATAACTAATTTGGGCATTAAATACTCGCGAATTTTCAATCGGGCCATATAGTCGGAGTTACCACCGAGGATGATATCGGTTCCCCGTCCTGCCATGTTCGTGGCAATTGTCACAGCGCCGGCCCGGCCTGCTTGGGCGACGATTTCCGATTCCCTTTCCACGTTTTCTGGACGAGCATTAAGCAAGTTATGGGGAATCTTTCTTCCCTGTAATAAAAGCGAAAGCACTTCCGATTTTTCCACACTGGTAGTACCGACTAAAACCGGGCGGCCTTCTTCGTGCATTTGTTGACATTCTTCGGCGACGGCGTTCCATTTTGCCTGTTCATTTTTATAGACCACATCGGCTAAATCTTGCCGACGAGAAACGCGGTTGGTGGGAATAATTGTTACTTGCAGGTTATAGACTTTTTCTAGTTCCGTTTCTTCAGTTTTGGCTGTCCCGGTCATGCCGGATAATTTCGGATAGAGTAGGAAAAAGTTTTGATAGGTAATCGTGGCTAAGGTTTGGGTTTCCTGTTGAATTTCTACCCCTTCCTTAGCTTCCACTGCCTGATGTAAACCATCGCCCCAACGTCGCCCCGGTAATACCCGTCCTGTGAACTCATCAACGATAACAATTTCACCACTGCGGACGATATAGTTAACGTCTTTTTTCTGGAGTTCTTTGGCACGAATAGCGTTAGAAATATAGTGCGCCCAGGGATTTTCTTGGTCGTATAAATCGGTAACTTCTAATAGTTCTTCCGCTTTTTTAAAGCCTTCATCGGTCATTAAAACGTTACGGTCTTTTTCGTTAACTTCGTAGTCTCCCGGTCCGTCTTCTACTTCTTGGCGCACTAATTGCTTGGCGATTTCGGCAGCGAGAATATATTTTTCTGTGGGCCGATCGATCGCTCCTGATATAATTAATGGAGTTCTCGCTTCATCGATAAGAATGGAGTCCACTTCGTCGATAACGCAGTAGTTAAAGGGTCTTTGGACAACTTCCCCCATCACTGTAGCCATGTTATCGCGCAGATAATCAAAGCCGAGTTCGCTGTTAGTGGTGTAGGTGATGTCACAGGCATAATTTTTCTTTCTTTCTTCCGGACTCATACCGGCTTGAATTAGTCCCACACTTAACCCTAAAAAGCGATGTACCTGCCCCATCCATTCCGCGTCACGACGGGCGAGATAATCGTTAACGGTGACGACGTGAACCCCTTTTCCGGTCAATCCATTCAAATAAGCGGGGAGAGTGGCAACTAGGGTTTTTCCTTCCCCGGTTTTCATCTCGGCGATTTGTCCTTTGTGCAGTACCATTCCCCCCAATAACTGTACGTCAAAGTGACGCATCCCTAAGACTCGGATGCCCGCTTCCCGGACAATGGCGAAAGCTTCGGGGAGGATTTCCTCGAGAATCTCCTCTCTTTGCTCATAATTTCTCGCTTTGTCCAATCTTTCCTTAAATTCGCTGGTTTTGCTCCTTAATTCGTCATCGGATAGGTTTTTAATATCTTCTTCCAGCAGGTTGATTTCGGTGACGAGGGGCTGAAATTTTTTAATTTTGCGGGCGTTGGGGTCTCCGAGTAGGGCTTTTAACATAGCAGTTTTGATTCTCTCGCTTCGATTGGCTCTTGGTCTGTGGTGTTAACAATTGTATCACTCTCGTTGGGAGTGGAGAGTCATTTATCGGTGAAAAGGGACTCTTGCCAGTGGGCAAAAATTAAGTTAGAGATGGTATCTTAGAGCTAAGAATATACTGATCTACTTTGATTCCCTAAAACCTTAAAAAACTTAGTATTGCCGACAAAGGAGGGTGAAACCATGACAGAAAGCCTTACCATGGCATCCCTCTACCAGAAACTCTCACAAATCGGACTTAAAAAAAATTATGTCCGAAAAAATGGCTTACCCAGTTGGTGGGATGATGAACTCAATGATAAACCCGTTGCGGTTCTAGAAGGAGCCGGTTATATCGCCAAAAACCTCAATCTTGACCTCTCATCTTTATTAACCCCTCAAGAAGAGGTCAAATTTAATAGACCTCCCCATACTAAATTTAAACAGCACAATAGCCAAAATAACCAACATCCCTATCTAGCGCAAGCTTTAGCGAGTCGGTTTGCTGAGTTAATTTCCTTGGGGGTTGAAGTTAATTATACCCCTTTACCTAAGGATGCTAAAACCATCAGGGAAGACATCTTAAGTGACCAGCCAAAGGTTGACTTGACCTCTCTTTTAGACTATTGTTGGTCTCAGGGAATAGCGGTAGGATACTTTGATCATTTTCCTAACAATACTAATAAATTTGCTGGATTAATTCAATGGCATTCCACTTCTCCTGTAATTATTCTTAGTTCAAAACATCAACAGTCGGCAAGACTCGCTTTTGACTTAGCACACGAATTAGGACATTTAGCATTAGCACATCTAAACAATGGGGTATTAGTTGATGAAGACATTACATTTGATAATGATTGCGAAGAAGAAGAAGCTAATCAATTTGCCACTGAATTACTCTTAGGTGATTGTGATAACTGCCTTGGGGATGGGAAATTCCAAAATACTGAAAAATTGAGTAAATATGTTCAAGAACATTTTATCTCTCATCATCCCGATATTGACATAGGTGCAATTATTCTGAACTATGGATGGCATAATAGGGACTACTTTGCTTTAGCCATGAAGACTTTAAAAGTATTAGAACCTAACCCAAATGGCAACAAGATTATTAATGAATATTTGGCCAATCAGTTAGACTGGGATAAATTTGATGACGAAACCTACGAGTATCTAGAAAAGGTGTTAGGAGTTTAATCTTGACTGGTTCTGTTTATTGTTTGGATAATGACATTATCCTAAAATTGGCCACCTGTGGTTTATTTGAGAAAACCCTCAATACCTTTGGAGTTGAGATTAATCAAGTTAAAATTCTTGAGACATTTCAATATAAATTTAAAAGGCAAGCGCAACAAAAAAGAAAGAGAAACCCTGTTAAATATAACCTAGAAGACGCTTTATCTGTCGTTGAAACTTGCGATAAAATATCAATCAATAATATCAATCAGGAGGATTTTATTCAATTACAGAAAATCGAAGGAATAGACATAGGTGAGGCTATTCTCCTCAGTTATGTTAGCTACTTGAATAAACAAAATAATTTAAGCTATTTACTCACGGGAGATAAACGCTGCTTAAAAAATTTAAATGTTCCTGAAACTAATCAGATTACTGGCTACCTTGAAGGTAAAATATGGTGTTTAGAACAATTAATTTTAAAAGATATTGAAATTTATGGATTTAATTGTATTCAAGAGAAAGTTTACCCCTTTAGAGATTGTGACACTAATCTTAAACTTATATTCGGTTATAGCAGAGAATCAGCAGAGCAGCAAGTCAGAGAAGCGTTAGCAACTGAAATTAGGCAATTAAGAAAAGAAACGGTAAACTTACTTTATCCCTACCCTCAAGGATAGCAAAATTTGTTGTTTATCTTAAATGTCGGGTGAAGACCCTCAGTTTCACTGACGGGATGAAACCCGACCAATATAGAACAGCGAAGCACCACTAAATCCTTGA
>MTBT01000142.1 GCA_002282935.1 Microcystis sp. LSC13-02
CATGAACTAGGCTCATGTCCATCTGACTTGATTGACGTTTTATCTGATTTGGTTTATACCCCTCAGCAACATTCCTAAATTTATTGGAATTTTATGGCTAAAACAACTGATACCTATTATTTAACCTCCGCGGAGAAGTCTCTTTTATCTGATTTACTCAAAGTTAGGGCTGCCACTGCCTTGAGCTTTGAAATTGAAACAGATAGAATTGGAGAAGCTGACTTACAAGATAAATTAGAAAAACTAGCGGAAAAAGGCTATATCTCAGTTAGTGAACAAGAAAACTACAAAATCTTTACTCCCACTTGGAAAACTCGTTGGCTGAGGGTAAATGGTATTTTGTAGTCAGGTTCTAACGGAATTAGATAAGTTTCTTTTTTTCAGTTCATTCACCCATTACCTATTTTTGGTAGATTCTCAGACAACTGCTGCCACCGACCTTTCTAGTGAAATACAGAAATTTGTGGAAGGACATCGGTGGTCTTTTGTGTTTGCTTCGATAATTATTGGAGTAGCAGTTGAAACTAGAATTAGCTATTTCTCAGCTTTTAGGATTCGTCATTTATTTCCCGATTTTAAAAAGGATTTTTTAAAGACTTTTTTTCATTTATTAATTGTCAAAATTGTTACATCAATACTCTTATAAGTAGTCGGACATAAATAAACAACACTATGTTAAAGAATGTAAAATAGGCGGTTTTCGCTGCTGCATACAGCCTTCTACCCTATTTACAAAACTTTATACAGCAGCGAAAACTTATGTCCGACTACTTACTACCGAATCACCATCCGCTATTTAACCGGAACGGTCGAACAGTGTTGATTACTGGTTACGAATCAGTGATCACTGAAAAGACTCCCCAACACCCATCTCACTGGCGGGAAAATCGCTATAGAATAGAGAAAAAAAAGAATTGCGAGGAAAAAACTCTGTCTTTTAACCCGATTGTCATTCCCCCTTCCCCGGAAAATCCCGCTCGCTATCTAGTGATCATGCTGCACGGTTGGGGTGCAGATGCCATGGATCTGGCCCCCCTTGCATCGATGCTGGATCTAGCTGATTGTCAATTTTTGTTTCCTAATGCTCCTTTTGATCATCCCCAAGTGCCGGGGGGACGCGCCTGGTATGCTTTAGAAACCTCCGATTATCAAGGTTTAGTCGCTAGTCGTCAACAGTTGCACGATTGGATTATTTCCCTAGAAGCAACTACCGGTATTCCCCTAGAGCGGACTTTTTTGACCGGTTTTTCCCAAGGGGGAGCGATGACGCTGGATGTGGGTTTATCTTTACCCTTGGCGGGATTGGGTTCCTTGAGTGGTTATCTGCACGGTGAACCCCATCCCCAAGGCCCACAAAATGTCTTAATTGTTCATGGTAAGCAGGATACCGTCGTTCCTGTCGCCATAGCTCGTCAAGCCAGGGATTTACTGCTTGGTTTGGGGGTTAACGTTGAATATCATGAGTTAAATATGGGTCACGAAATCCCGATTCCGGCGCTGACTATTTTACGCCAATTCCTCCGTAATCGTCTAGAAACTGCATGAATAATGCTCGTCAGCTGGCTTTGCTGATTTTACGGGATATCGATCGCTCCTCGGCCTATCCCGATCGCGCTCTTGATCGCCATTTGTCCGCTAGTTCCTTAAATTGTCTTGACAAAGCCTTGACAACGGAGATTGTTTATGGTATAATGCGCCGACAAAGAACTCTGGATGGGCTGCTCGATCGCCTGGGGAAAAAAACCGCGGCCCAGCAACCCCCGGATTTACGGCGAATTCTCCATATTGGTCTTTATCAACTGCGTTATCTATCCCAGATTCCCCCATCAGCGGCGGTGAATACGGCGGTAGAATTAACTAAAATCAGTCATTTAGGCAAATTAGCGGCGGTGGTTAACGGAATGCTGCGGCAATATCTCCGTTTAACTGCTAATGGCGACGATCCTTTAATTTTGCCAGAAAATACCGCTTCTAGATTGGGTATTCTCCACAGTTTCCCCGATTGGTTGGTGCAATTGTGGTTAGATCGCTTTAGTGTTGCGGAAACGGAACAACTTTGTCAATGGTTTAATCGCTCTCCTGACCTTGATATTCGGATTAATCCCCTGAAAACTAGCCTAGAAGCCCTAGAAAATGAGTTAGAATCAGCCAATATAACTTTTAATCATCTTAAGTTACCTCTAGCTTGCCGTTTAACCTCTGGTTTAGGCAATATTGAGCGTTTAGAGGGATTTCGAGCCGGAAATTACACCCTACAGGATATTAGCGCCCAATTAGTCACTTATCTACTCGATCCCCAGCCCGGAGAGACAATTATCGATGCTTGCGCGGCACCAGGGGGAAAAACCACTCATATCGCCGAATTAATGGGCGATCGGGGTAGAATATTAGCCTGTGATCAAACGGCATCCCGTTTACGACAGTTAGAAGCCAATATTAAAAGATTAGACTTAAAAGCGATCGAAGTACATCTGGGGGATAGTCGCGATCGTCCCCAGTGGTGCGGCATCGCTGATCGTGTACTAATCGATGCTCCCTGTTCAGGATTGGGAACCCTGCACAAGCGTCCTGATATACGTTGGCGACAAACACCCGAAAATTTACCTGTACTAGCTAAACGACAGGGGGAACTTTTAGCCTCGGCTGCCACTTGGGTAAAACCGAAGGGAATCTTAGTTTATGCCACCTGTACTTTAAATCCGTTAGAAAATGAAGGAGTGATCGAGCAGTTTTTAGCCGCTCATCCCGATTGGAAAATGGCCACTCCCGACTCTAATTCATCTTTCTCAGAATACTATACAGAAACGGGAGCGATCGAAGTGTTACCCCATCGACATAATCAAGACGGTTTTTTTATGGCTAAGTTAGTCAAGGAAGTGTGAAATGAAAAATAAACAATTACTGAAAATTCTCATCGGTGTTGCTTGGATTGATGGTGTCATTCAACCATCAGAAAGAAATTATTTACGACAGGTAGCTGTCAGGGAAAAACTTGATGATGATCCAGAGATTAAACCACTATTATCGGAACTAAAACCAGTTAAAACCAGTGAATGTTATCGATGGTTAGAGTCCTATTTAGGCGATAATCCTAGTCCAGAAATCTATCAAGATCTACTAGCATCGATTAGCACTTTAATCTATAGCGATGACGACGTGGACGTACAGGAAGCGAAATTATTAACTAAAGTTCAGAGTTTTGATCCGACTCATGATAGCCATCGATCGATGTTAGATAAATTAGTGACGGGAATTCAGAAATTGTACCACAAAGCAATTACTGAAAGTAATTAAGGAGAGGCTATCAGTGGTCAGCAGGTCAAAAAATTACCCGATAAAAACTGATAGCTGCTCCCTAGATTTTAGGTAATAACCGTGGGTTGTTCACGTCCAGTAGATTGACGAATTTGACCGATTTCTTCGGCTAAATCAATTAAGGGTTGTAGGGCCTTTTGGGTGTCGATATCGTGTTTACTCGCGTCCGGTTCATAACTTTCTAGATAAACCCGGAGAGTTGCTCCTTTAGTTCCCGTCCCCGATAGACGGAAAATAATCCGAGAACCATCAGTAAAACCAATGCGAATACCTTGATTTTTACTCACACTACCATCCACGGGATCCGTATAGCTAAAATCATCGGCATATTCCACTTCATAGTTACCAAATTGTTTACCCTTAAGGTCTAAAACCAACTTCTGGAGACGTGCCATCATCTCTTTTGCCGGTTCCAAGGCGACTTCTTCATAATCATGACGAGAATAGAAATTACGACCGAATTCTTGCCAATGACTACGAACAATTTCCTCTACAGATTCCCCTTTAACTGCCAAAATATTTAACCAGAAAAGAACCGCCCATAAACCATCTTTTTCGCGAATATGATTGGAACCCGTGCCGAAACTTTCCTCCCCGCAAAGGGTTGCTTTCCCCGCATCCAGCAAATTACCGAAGAATTTCCAACCGGTGGGAGTTTCATAACAGTCAATTCCCAGTTTAGCCGCTACTCGATCGGCCGCCGCACTGGTGGGCATCGATCGCGCCACTCCCGTGATACCATTTTGATAGCCCGGTACTAGATGAGCGTTGGCAGTTAGTACAGCTAAACTATCACTGGGGGTGACAAAAAAATTCTGACCGAGGATCATATTGCGATCGCCATCTCCATCGGAAGCAGCCCCAAAATCCGGAGCCTCTTGACCAAAGAGAATTTCCACCAGATCATGGGCATAGACTAGGTTAGGATCGGGATGACCACCACCAAAATCCTCTAAGGGAATACCATTTAATACTGTACCCTTGGGCGCGCCTAAACGCTGTTCAAATAGAGCATAAGCGTAGGGACCCGTCACCGCATGGAGAGAATCCATGCACATTTTAAACTTACCAGAAGTGAGTAAGGCTTGAATGCGATCGAAATCAAAAATCTTTTCCATCATTTTGACGTAGGGAGTGACCCCATCGATCACTTCCACATCCATAGTTCCCAGTTTAAAGGAACTGGGGCGATCGAGGTTAATATCGGCCCCTGAGAGGATTTTATAACTGCTAATCACCTTAGTCTCGGCATAAATTGCATCGGTGATATTTTCCGGGGCCGGTCCACCGTTAGTAACATTGTACTTAATGCCAAAATCCCCCTCTGGACCGCCGGGGTTATGACTAGCGGAGAGAACAATACCGCCAAAAGCGTTATTTTCGCGAATTAACCCAGAAATAGCGGGAGTGGAGACAATACCATCGGTTCCCACGAGGATTCTACCGATACCGTTAGCAGCGGCGATTTTCAGGATAGTTTGAATAGCTTGACGGTTATAATAACGACCATCTCCACCCACAACTAGGGTTTGACCCTCAATACCGTCTAAAGTATTGAAGATAGCTTGAATAAAATTTTCCAGATAATGGGGTTGTTGAAAAACGGGAACGGATTTTCGCAGTCCGGAAGTCCCCGGTTTTTGGTCACTAAAGGGTTTTGTGGCAATGGTTTCAATCGTCATAGTCTTTTCTTGATAGGCTGACGCAATTCTCAACTTAAGTATTTGACACTCTCGCCGTCAAGCTACGCTGTGACGGGAGATTCTTGCTTCTACTCCTCTTAACTAGACACAATCCGAAGACTATGCCCCCGTTTAAGCTTCTATCCTGCTTGACCCGTCACCATTACATTTTCAAGGGCGATATTTGTTCCGAGGTACAAAGGAGCGGGAGGTTTCCGTGATACTTTACGCGCTTTACCGCTTTCTGTATTCTAGCGAAATCCCTCGAAAGTGAAAACGCTTAATCTAAGGATAGGGGGTTAAGATGGGTTTTAGCCGATAAATGAACCAGATTTGGGGGTATAAACCCCCAATAATAACCAATTTTAGCTATATCGCTTAATCGGCCCCTTCAATCGGTGCAAATCCCTGACGTTGAATATTCTCGCTGATGTGACGAGGTTCGAGGAATTGCAAGAGATAATCCGGACCCCCTGCCTTGGAACCCACCCCCGACATCTTGAAACCCCCGAAGGGTTGACGGGAAACAATCGCGCCGGTGATTCCCCGGTTAATATAGAGGTTTCCCACTTCAAATTCCTGCATAGCTCGGTTAATATGGGCAGGAGTGCGAGAATATAAGCCACCAGTTAAAGCATAGTCGGTTCCGTTAGCCACAGCTAAAGCTTCCTCAAAATTACTCACTTTGATAATCGCCACCACTGGACCAAAAATCTCCTCCATCGCTATTACCGCATCGGGGGGAACATTCTTAAAGACGGTGGGACTGACGAAGTAACCCACCTCTGGAATTGGCATTTCTAGGGCCAATTCTGCCTCTTTTTTACCAGTTTCGATATATTCCCGAATTCTTGCTTGAGCTTTCTCGTCGATAACCGGTCCTACTTCCGTACTCGGTAAATCCGTCGGCCCGATATTGAGGGAGTTGGTAGCCTCGACAAAGCGATCAACAAAGCTATCATAGACGCTTTCCAGAACGATGATCCTGGAACAGGCGGAACATTTCTGGCCGGTGTAGCCAAAAGCGGACTTAACCGCACCGACAACGGCCTGATCTAAATCGGCACTCTCATCGACGATTAGGGCATTTTTGCCGCCCATTTCGGCGATAACTCGTTTTAGGTGTTTTTGACCCTTTTGCACGATAGAGGCATCTGTATAGATGCGACAGCCCACTTCTCGTGAACCGGTGAAGGCGATTAGGTGAACATCGGGATGGCTGACTAAATGCGCCCCCACTTGCGAACCTTTACCCGGGATATATTGGAAGACTCCGGCAGGAATACCCGCTTCTAGGAGAATCTCGGCAAATTTCGCCGTAATCACCGAAGAAGTCTCGGCTGGTTTCAATAGCGTGCAGTTACCGGCTACTAAAGCTGCTACTGTCATCCCCACTGCGATCGCTAGGGGGAAATTCCAGGGAGAAATCACTAAAGCAATACCCCGGGGTTGGTAGAAATAACGATTATTCTCGCCTGCTACGTCGAAATTATGCCCTAAATCCAGTCTTTCCATCTCGGAAGCATAATAACGGCAAAAATCGATCGCTTCTGACACTTCCGGATCCGCCTGTTGGATAACTTTGCCCACTTCTAAACAAATCCAGGCCGATAACTCGTGTCGTCGCGCTTCCATCAAATCTGCCGCTTTTCGCAGTATTTCGGCTCTTTTAGCCACTGGAGTGCGTTTCCAAGCGGGAAAAGCCTGTTTCGCCGCTATTATCGCTTTTTCTGCCTGTTCCACCTCAATTAAGCCCACTTTACCCACTATTTCCTGCGGGTTACAGGGATTAACGGAATTAATTTGAACATTGGTGGTGACGTATTCACCGTTAATTAGGGGTAAATAGGTCTTACCGAGGGAATTTTTGACAAAAGTAAGGGCTTGATTCGCTTTATTTCGCAATTGCTCGTTGGCATAATCTGTATCAGGGGCATTAGGAAAACCGGGGATAATCGGGTTATCATTGCCTAAAACCCGGGGGGCTGCGATTAAATCTTCCACGGGACGATCCTCCAAATTTTGCCGCAGGAAGGAACTATTAGCGGTATTTTCTAATAAACGGCGGATTAGGTAGGCCATACCGGGTAAGAGTTGTCCGTAGGGGGAATAAACCCGCACCCGATGACCCCGCTTCACTAACGCTTTGGCTAATTGGTCGCCCATGCCGTACAATACCTGCATTTCAAAGCGACGACGGGGAATTTCTAAACTTTCTGCGATCGCACAGGCTAAGGCTTGCGATCGCACGTTATGACTACCGATAGCAGCGGATAAATATTGATGATTTTCCAATAATAACCGCGTCATCCGTTCATAATTGGCATCGGTGGCCGATTTTTCGTTATATACCGGCTGTGGCCAATGATTTTGGCGAGATTTAATCGTTTCCTGATCCCAGTAAGCGCCTTTGACTAGCCGGACAGTAACGGGATAACCGCGCTTTTTCGCCCAATTAATTAAATCTTGTAAATCTTGGGCAGAATCTCTTAAATATGCCTGTAGGGTGATGCCAATATCGGTACGACTGCGAAATTCTTCTTCTAGGAGTAATTCTTTCAGGATAGCCAGGGTGAGGTTTTTATAAACGTACTGTTCCATATCAAAATGGACTGCCACCCCTAACTCCTGAGCGCGTCGCAATAGTAGGCGAATGCGATCGCAAACTTTCTCTTTACTGCCAATCGGATCCATGGGATCAAACTGAGAATAAAAGGCAGTTAGCTTGACAGAAACCTGCACTTGTGGTAGTAATTCGCCGTCCGCTTGATCAATTTGGCTAACTTTATTCCATTTGGTCGCTTCTTGAGCCAAATGGGTCATTAAATCCAGATAACTTTGTAGATAAACTTGGGTTTCCGCTTCAGTAATTACCGCTTCACCGAGGAGATCTATGGTAAAAGCCATTTTTTCCTTCCGCAGACGGGTGACAGTGCGAGTAATTTGCTCTAGGTCTTCCCCGGCGATATACTTACGAGCTAAAGTTTCTACGGATTTACTGATCAGACTGGCGGCCGTTTGAGCGGGTAGGGAGTTAGGATCACTAAAGTTGAGGATATTTTTCAGCGCACTGGGCAGTTCTACGGAAGCATCACCGAGGTATTGTTGCAGATGATTAGCGATCTCGGCATTACTGCGTAAAGCGGGTAAACAGTCAATAAAACGGAATAATTGTACTCGTAAATTGGGGTTAGACATGGCCCAATCGAGTAATTTATCATCCCAACGCATTTGATCCTGTAAAGCAGACCAAAGACCTTTTTTTTCGCGAGTTTCGGCTAAAAGTTGTCTAGCGATCTCTTGGGTTTTGGTTTCGTAGTTTTGAGTTGAGTCGATTTGGATAACCACGGTGATTCAAGTAAAAAAATTATCAACGGGATTCAGCTTTCAGCAAGCTAACGTCAGCCTTGAGCCTAAAATTCAGTTTTTGAGCTTTTTCGGCTGATTGCTGCTCTTAATCGGTCTTTTCTCTGGTCTATAACTCTTACCGAAGGACTAATCAAAGCTAATAACCGATCGCTTTTGCTGAACACTCTATTGTACTCGATCGAGTGGTGAAGTGGGGTGTAGGGTGTGGGGTGTAGGGTGCGGGGAAGTGGGGAAATGGGGAAGTGGGGAAGTGGGGAAATGGGGAAATGGGGAAATGGGGAAATGGGGAAGTGGGGAAATGGGGAAGTGGGGAAATGGGGAAGTGGGGAAGTGGGGAAGTGGGGAAGTGGGGAAGTGGGAAGAATAAATAAAAATAATCTCCTGACTTGAAAGAGGGTGTAGGGTGTGGGGTGTGGGGTGTAGGGAAGGAAACCTCTTTCATCTTTGGGGGTGAAAATTTTTTCATCGGGACTGACTACTGATTACTGATTACTGATCACTGATTACTGATTACTGATTACTGATTACTGATTACTGATCACTGATCACTGATCACTGATACCCGATAGTCCTTGTGTATTGTCGAAGCGTTTACTTATAATAACTTTAAAAAGATTTTCGGGATCATCGGTAGCCCTATGGCAAAAATTGAAACGAGAACAGAACCCATGGTTTTAAACATGGGACCCCATCACCCTTCGATGCACGGAGTTTTGCGCTTAATCGTCACCCTTGACGGGGAAGACGTGATTGACTGCGAACCCGTAATCGGTTATCTTCATCGGGGCATGGAAAAAATTGCCGAAAATCGCACCAATGTCATGTACGTTCCCTACGTTAGTCGTTGGGATTACGCCGCAGGGATGTTTAATGAGGCGATTACGGTCAATGCTCCCGAAAAATTAGCCGATATCGCCGTTCCCAAACGAGCGCAATATATCCGGGTGATTATGTTGGAACTCAACCGCATCGCTAACCATTTACTCTGGTTAGGCCCCTTTATGGCGGATGTAGGCGCACAAACTCCCTTTTTCTACATTTTCCGAGAACGGGAGATGATTTATGACCTCTGGGAAGCTGCGACGGGAATGCGGTTAATTAATAACAATTATTTCCGCATTGGTGGCGTGGCGGTGGATTTACCCTACGGATGGGTGGATAAGTGCGAGGATTTCTGTGATTATTTTGAGCCAAAAGTGGACGAATACGAGAAATTAATCACTAATAACCCGATTTTCCGCCGTCGTATTGAAGGGATAGGCTGCATTACCAGAGACGAAGCGATTAACTGGGGTTTATCCGGTCCGATGTTGCGCGCTTCCGGGGTGAAATGGGATTTAAGAAAAGTTGACCATTACGAGTGTTACGACGATTTTGACTGGGAAGTGCATTGGGAAACCGCCGGCGATTGTTTTGCTCGTTATCTGGTGCGGATTCGGGAAATGCGCGAATCGGTGAAAATTATCCGGCAAGCACTGAAAGGTTTACCCGGTGGTCCCTACGAAAATCTGGAAGCGAAACGGATGGCAGAAGGGAAAAAATCAGCTTGGAATGATTTTGACTATCAATATATCGCCAAAAAAGTCGCCCCCACTTTTAAGATTCCTAAAGGTGAACATTATGTGCGTTTGGAAAGTGGTAAAGGCGAATTAGGTATCTTTATCGTCGGTAATGATGATGTTTTCCCTTGGCGTTGGAAAATTCGGGCCGCCGATTTTAATAATCTTCAAATTCTGCCTCATATCCTCAAAGGGGTAAAAGTTGCCGATATTATGGCGATTTTAGGCAGTATTGATATTATTATGGGGTCAGTCGATCGCTAAATCTCCCTCCTAGGGAGCAGGTAGGTTGATTCATGAATCAACCTACTATAACTGGAGCAGGACAGGGCTGGTTCATTCTCCCAATCTAATTTTTTATTTTTGCCACGTTTAATCGCTTATGCGGTAGGCAAAGCAGCACGTTTTGACAAATTTTCAGCTATTTATTCCGAGAAATCGACTAAAAATGTAATTGTTATGGGCAAACCACAAATCTCTATCGGAATTCCCCTAGTTCCTCACCAGACCAAACCTCTAACCCCCAGAATCTGCTAAGTTACCTAGTAAATCAGTAGCGACTACACTGGTAGAAACCAAAG
>MTBT01000143.1:0-1280 GCA_002282935.1 Microcystis sp. LSC13-02
GCCGGTGCGGAACCCCGCAAGGGAAAGAAGCAGAAACCTAAATCGTGAGGTTTGGGAATCACCGTCCGTTTACGGCGGTGAGGATGTCAACCTGTTCTGAAATATCCTGTTGACCAGAATTTCCTAAACCTGCAATTGCCAGGAGAAAGCTAGAAGCATCAGTGATCAGTTCTGTTTGATGGGTTGATTTATAGTGAAGATAGTCAAGGAAACTAGCAAGTTCCACCAAAGCATCTTCAGGAAGAGAGTTGACTGCTTCCAGTAGCTGTTGTCGTTCTATAGTGCTTCTATCCATTGCTAAATCTTTTAGTAAATTGTCTTAACTATAATTTATTTGATTATTTAATCGACTATGATTTTTTTATCTTAATCTAGTCTAACATTTACGGTGATCGCACCATGAATGAAGCTAGAAAACGGGTTTCTTGAAGAAACCCGTTTTCTGTGGGTAACTATTTTTTTGCTCTGAGCTTTGTAAGGCACTCCCTACCACAGCATTAGTCACAAAGGTATTGTAATCTGCAATGTTCGTGGAGGTTGCATCCCGAGTCCCAGATGTGACAAACACTAAACGATATTGATCACCTGGATTGAGACCGGTAGGTACAGTGACGATCGCCGCTTGTACAGCACTAGCGGTTCCGAGAGTCACCAAGGCGATTCCCGATACAAGGCCAAGTATAGGTAATTTTTGCCTTAGTGTATAGATATTAGTCAATGTTGCCAGTCTAAGCGATAGACTCTTAGTATTGTTACCCCCCCCGATTTTGTCAAGGTAAAACAAATTAAAAAATTATTAAAATTTAATTAAGAAAAGTTAAGAAGGCGAAGCCTATTCCCTGTTCCCTTACTTCAATCTTTGAGAAAACAATACATTTATGCTATTATGACCAAGTAGAGGTTAGATAAAAAAGATGAGCGAATCAGTAACAATTGCAGATATTTACCAATTGTTCCGCACTTCTGCTGAGGAGTTTGATCGTCGTTTAAAAGAAAGCGATCGCCGGATTGAGCAAGCCAAATTAGAAAGCGATCGCCGGATTGAGCAAGCCAGATTAGAAAGCGATCGCCGTGCTGAAGAAGTTGAGCAGTATCGTGCTGAAACAGCACGCATCCTCGCTGAAGCCAAATTAGAGAGTGAGCGCCGTACTGCTGAAAACGAGCGCACTATAGCAGAACTTAAGCGTCTGGTAAATAGCCTGACTACGCGATGGGGACGCTTTGTGGAAGAATTAGTCCAACCGGCGGTTTTGCGACTGTTTCAGGAAAAAGGTATTGAT
>MTBT01000143.1:1331-6956 GCA_002282935.1 Microcystis sp. LSC13-02
TGCCTATAATAAAGGACTATTTGTGATTAAACCTTCTGGGGATACAGTGGAGATTATTAATGATGAAAACTTTCGACCGAGGACTTGGTAAGGTAGTACAGGTATCTTGTCCTACGGCTATCTACAAATTAATTACACCCAGCTAATTAACTTGATTTTCGTCCGTTCATAGTAGTGAAAATGCGATGAATTGATTCAATCTTTCATAAAACCATAAATTTATGCCATAATGACCGAATATGGTGTCGTGAGCTTTTTGGCTGTGATCGGTAAACGGTAATCAGTGAACTGAAAACTCACATCCGATCAGTGATCACTGATAAGCTATACTGGGGAAATTGCGCTAACAGCAGGGTTGCTGCTGCCTGTCGTTAAATTGTCTCTAGTGAAATTGAGGAATTAACTTTGTCTAAACAAGATCTAATTGAAATGGAAGGAACCGTCACCGAATCTTTGCCCAACGCCATGTTTAGGGTGGATTTAGATAACGGTTTCAACGTCTTAGCCCATATATCCGGCAAAATCCGCCGTAATTATATCAAAATCCTCCCCGGCGATCGAGTCAAAGTGGAACTGACCCCCTACGACCTAACCAAAGGCAGAATTACCTATCGCCTGAAAAATCAAAAAAAATAGTGACAAATAGGGGCAGAGAAGCCAAAAAGCCTAATAAGCGGCCAAATTTATTTTAAAAAAATAGGTGACACGAGTAAAAGAAATCTGATATAATAGTAAGCTTGCAGTGTTGCCAGAATAGTTAGGCATGAAAGTTAGAGCGTCTGTCAAAAAAATGTGCGAAAAGTGCCGCGTCATCCGTCGGCGCGGTCGAGTCATGGTAATTTGTTCTAACCCCAAACACAAGCAGAGACAAGGTTAACCCACCAAAGTCACTGTCTTGGGGCAGAGAATCGTTACCGTTAATTGTAGTCGTTTTTGGAAAAAAAATCGTTCATAGGGAGAAAGAAAAAGCGTGGCAAGGATAGCTGGTGTAGACCTACCTCGCGATAAGCGTGTGGAAATCGCCCTGACCTACCTCTACGGAGTGGGTCTATCGCGTTCCCAAGAAGTCTTATCCGCGACGGGTGTTAACCCTGACACTCGGGTCAAGGATCTCAGCGATGAAGACGTGGCGGCGCTACGGACTTATATCGAAACAAATTATCAAATCGAGGGGGATTTGAGACGCTGGGAGGCGATGAACATCAAACGCCTAGCCGATATCGGCACCTATCGAGGTCGTCGGCATCGGCTAGGATTACCCGTACGCGGGCAACGGACGCGAACCAATGCGCGGACCCGTCGCGGTCGTCGGGTGACAGTGGCAGGGAAGAAAAAAGCCCCCTCCAAGAAATAATTTTTTATTCATTGCGATATCCCCCAATCAAGAAAAACTATGGCGCGACCAACCAAAAAAACCGGACCAAAAAAACAGAAGAAAAATATTCCTACCGGAGTCGCTCACATTCAATCGACCTTCAACAATACCATTGTCACGATCTCCGATACCAAAGGCGATGTGATCTCTTGGGCATCGGCGGGATCGAGTGGTTTTAAAGGAGCTAAAAAAGGAACCCCCTTCGCCGCCCAAACCGCCGCCGATAACGCCGCCCGCCGAGCGATCGAACAGGGAATGCGTCAACTAGAGGTGATGGTTAGCGGCCCTGGGGCAGGACGGGAAACCGCAATCCGGGCCCTGCAAGGAGCAGGATTAGAAATCACCCTGATCCGGGACGTGACCCCCATCCCCCACAATGGTTGTCGTCCTCCCAAACGCCGGAGAGTGTAAACAGTGAACAGCTTTTTCAGGTGACAGGGATCTTGAGGCCGGCAGCCGTTAGCTTTTGGCGCATCAGCAGGAGAATCGGGTCGTCAAAGACCATCTGAGCAAAAAACTGAACGCTGAACGCTAAATGCTGAACGCTAGAGAAAACTGATAACTGATAACTGATAACTGATAACTGAACAAGGGAGGTCAATCGGTGGCGCAATTTCAAATCGAGTGTGTAGAAGCAAAAACTTACAAGAATCAGAGTCAGTACAGTAAATTCGTACTAGAGCCTCTGGAAAGAGGCCAGGGTACGACCGTAGGTAATGCCCTGAGACGGATTCTCATTTCCAATCTGGAAGGGGCGGCCGTGACGGCCCTGCGGATCGCGGGAGTCAATCACGAATTTGCCACCGTCCAGGGAGTACGCGAGGACGTGATGGAACTCATGCTCAACATGAAAGAAATCATCCTCAAAAGCTACACCAATCAAACCCAGATCGGGCGTTTAGTGGCAACTGGACCGGCGACGGTAGTGGCGGCACAATTCGATTTACCCTCAGAAGTCGAGATAGTCGATCGCAATCAGTACGTCGCTACCCTAGCCGAAGGGGCGAAGCTAGAGATGGAATTTCGCGTGGAAAAAGGCAAAGGCTATCGGGCGATTGATCGCAGTAAAGAAGAAGCCACTTCGCTAGACTTTCTGCAAATCGACTCGATTTTTATGCCCGTAACCAAAGTCAACTACAGCGTCGAAGATATCCGTTCCGAAAGCGGTCAAGCTAGAGATCGTCTGCTCTTGGAAATTTGGACAAACGGGAGCATTAACCCCAAAGAAGCCCTTTCCCAAGCGGCCGATATGCTAGTTAATCTCTTTAACCCGCTCAAGGATCTCAACGCCCTCGAATCTTCCGGTAACTTTGACGACCAAGAGATCAACCAAGAAAACCAAATTCCGATCGAGGAACTACAATTATCCGTGCGCGCCTACAATTGCCTGAAGCGAGCGCAGATCAACACCGTAGCCGACCTCCTCGATTACAGCCAAGAAGATCTCTTAGAAATCAAAAACTTTGGGCAGAAATCGGCTGAAGAAGTCATTGAAGCCCTACAAAAACGGTTAGGCATCACCCTACCCCAAGAAAAAAGCAAGTAAACCCAATTCCAGGAAAATACCATGAGACATCGATGTAAAGTGCCTCAATTGGGTCTGCCGGCTGACCAAAGAAAGGCACTGCTGCGCAGCTTGGCCACCCAGCTAATTCGCCACGGTCAGATCACCACCACCCTAGCGAAAGCGAAAGCGGTGCGAGCAGAGGTAGACCACATTATCACCCTAGCTAAAGACGGTTCCCTGAGCGCCCGTCGCCAAGCTATGGGCTACATCTACGATAAACAACTGGTTCACGCCCTCTTTGAAGGCGCACAAGCCCGTTATGGCGGTCGTAACGGCGGTTATACCCGGGTCGTGCGTACCCTGCGCCGTCGCGGGGATAATGCCCCCATGGCGATTATCGAACTGATGTAAAGATGACAGCTTGCCACCAGTCGCGGATCGCCCTAGTTATCCAGTATGTGGGAACTAATTTCCACGGCTGGCAACGGCAACCCCATCACAGGAGCGTGCAGGAAGAAATCGAGAAGGCTCTGGCCGATATTCTCGGTCATGACGTCACTCTGCACGGGGCCGGACGTACCGATAGCGGTGTTCACGCCGCCGCCCAAGTTGCCCATTTCGAGCAGCAGAGTCCGATCCCACCTTCCCATTGGGCCAAGATTCTCAATGCTCGGCTAGATGACGATATCGTCATTCGGGCCTCGGCCCGGGTTCCCGATCGCTGGCACGCCCGTTTCTCGGCCCTCTGGCGACGTTATCGTTACACCCTCTATACCGACCCCATCCCCAATCTATTTGTTAGCCCCTTTAGTTGGCACTACTACCATCGTCCCCTCGATGCCGATTTGATGGCCAGGTCTCTACGGCCTCTATTGGGTAAGCACCATCTGGCCGCCTTTCACCGTGCTAACTCTAGTCGTGACCATTCCTGGGTAGAAGTACAAGGGGTGGAATGCTACCGTCAAGGGCCGTTTGTACAGATGGAAATTCAAGCCAATGGCTTTTTGTACGGGATGGTGCGCCTATTGGTGGGAATGTTGGTGGAGGTGGGAACTGGTGAGCGATCGCTAGAAAACTTTACCGACATCTGGGTCAATCAGCGCCGAGAATTGGTCAAATACGCCGCACCAGCTAAAGGACTATGTTTACTGCGGGTGGGTTACGCCGATTTTCCCTTTGCCGATAGCGTCTGGTTCGAGACTCAGCCTCTTTATTATTTCCGAGCAGAGGGGATAGGGGAATAGGGTAATGGGGGAATAGGGGAATTTCAACTAAAACCCGAAAACCCTAAAACCCGAAAACTCTAACCCCCCAACACCCTGGTCGGCAATAAAAAAAATTATTTTTGTAAACCAAGGCAAACTCACCATGAACAAAACACCTCTACCAAATTTAGAGACTCTAGAGCAGAAATGGTACGTCATTGATGCGGCCGATCAGCGTCTAGGTCGTCTGGCCACCGAGATCGCTATGATTCTACGGGGCAAAAATAAGGCCACTTTCACCCCCCATCTGGATACGGGGGATTTTGTCATTGTTATTAACGCCGAAAAAGTGACGGTGACGGGCAAAAAACGCCAACAGAAAGTTTATCGCCGCGATTCCGGCAGACCGGGTGGTATGAAGGTAGAAAGCTTCGATAAACTGCAAAAACGCATTCCCGAACGGATTATCGAACACGCTGTTAAGGGAATGCTCCCGAAAAATAGCTTAGGTCGGAAATTGTTCACGAAACTGAAAGTTTATGCCGGTGCGGAACATCCCCATCAGGCACAACAACCGGAAGTTTTAGCGATTAATACGATTCCCGCAGGAGGAAATTAAGTCAATGCAAGCCACGGACAGTAAAAATAAGGTAGTTTATTGGGGAACGGGACGACGCAAATCGGCGGTCGCTTCCGTGCGTCTCGTGCCGGGGACGGGGGCCATTACCGTTAACGGTCGCGATGGAGAAACCCATTTTAACCGCATTCCCACCTATATCCAGACGATTAAGGCTCCTCTGGAGACTTTGGGACTGGAAAACGAGTATGATATCATCGTTAAGGCCGAGGGCGGTGGTTTGACCGGCCAAGCGGACGCGGTGAAATTGGGTGTCGCTAGAGCTTTATGTCAATTAGCGCCGGAAAATCGTCCTCCCCTCAAGAGTGAAGGTTATCTGACTCGGGATCCCCGGGCGAAGGAACGGAAAAAATACGGTCTTCACAAAGCGCGCAAAGCGCCTCAATACTCGAAACGTTAGGTTAATAGAGAGGTTTATTATGCCGAAAAAAATTCATCCTACTTGGTATCCGGAAGCTAAGGTGATCTGTAATGGTGAACTGGTGATGACGGTGGGTTCGACCAAACCAGAAATTCATGTGGAGGTTTGGTCGGGTAATCATCCTTTTTATACGGGAACCCAGAAGATGATCGATACGGAAGGCCGGGTTGATCGCTTCTTGCGTAAGTACAAAATGGGCGATAAGTCAAGCAAAAAGGCCGATCAGAAATAATTCTTTACTTTTGCCTTTTTGACCCGGTGGGGAAATTTTCCCGCTGGGTTTTTTGCTATTTTTAGGCTGGTAGGGTCATTATAGTTACTAATTCTGTACGCAAACGTCGCACTTTGAATCAGCTTTGTACGCTTTGACCCGTACAGGGCTAACTACACAGCAATTCTCATTTTGAAAACAAAAGAAGATAAAGTTCTCTTGTTCACATAGAGAACTTCTGTCTAATTATCATTTTTTTTCAAGATAAT
>MTBT01000144.1 GCA_002282935.1 Microcystis sp. LSC13-02
CCCGGGTCGCGTCAACCCCATTGACGCGACCATTCTAAAAAGGTGGCGTGGTGAGGAATCGCCGTCCGTTTTACGGCGGCGAGGATGTCAACTTAACACCCCACACCCCACACCCCACACCCCACACCCTGACTGATAACCGATGACTATTCACTGATAACTGATGCCAGGGCTTGACGGGCAATTTTTGTGACGTAGAGGGTGACGGCAACGGTAGCGATAAAACCGATCAGGCGAATAGTCCATTGTAAAACTGGGTTAGTGGCTGGTGCCGAGGTCCCGATAGTGGCAAGATTGCCGGCTAAAGAGCCAATATAAACATACATTATTGTCCCCGGAATCATGCCTGCGGAACCTAGTAGATAATCTTTCAGGGAAACCCCAGTGACACCATAGGCATAATTGAGCAGATTAAAAGGAAATACGGGAGATAAACGGGTTAAAAGCACTATTTTTAGTCCTTCTCTCCCCACAGCTTCATCGATAGCTTGAAATTTATTATTACCTTGAATTTTTTCCGCTACCCAACCCCTGGCCAGATAACGTCCCACCAGAAAAGCGGCAGTAGCGCCGATAGTTGCCCCGATAAAGACGTAAAAAGAGCCTAAAACCACGCCAAAAACCACACCAGCCCCGAAAGTCAGGATTGAACCGGGAAAAAAGGCCACAGTAGCTAGAATATAGATAATTATAAACGCGATCGCTCCCACGCCTCCCAAACTATCCACCCAAGTTAAGGCATTGAAAAGAATAGTTTGAGGATTAAAACCTGTGGAGGCACTGGATTGGAGGGCAAAAGCGGGGGGAGTAGTCAGGAGAAAAACAAGGCTAAATGTAGTTAATAACAGTAAATGCCTGATAATCACAGTTTTTCCTAAGGGCAAAAACTTGGAAATAATCATAAAAAGTCCCTATAAGGAATGAAAAAAGAGAGATTGAACTATAGAAGCGAATTGAATAGAACTGGGAGCCATTCTACCCTAGTTATCATTGTTCAGACCAGAAAGCCAAGCCTGAAACTTCCCAGAAAATCCCCCTCTCTGGGAGAAGATAAGACAACCAACAGCCCGGTAATTTTTGCTCTTTACTTGATATTACACCTTGCCGTCTCTGGGGAAAAAATGTCACAATTAGAAATAATTAGCATTGGATATAGCAATCAATCTATGAAAATCATCCCCAAGGTCAAAGCACCTACCTTCCTGCAAATGGCACAATGGATCATTAATCCCGTAGCTTTTATGGAAAATGCCGCCCGCAAGCATGGCGATATTTTTAGCACGAAAGTGGGTTTAACTGTAGATAATTTTATCTTTATCAGTAGTCCTGCGGCCCTACAACAGCTTTTAACTAATGACCGTAAACAATTCTCGGCCCCGGGGGAAGCCAATCGGATTATTGCCCCGATTATTGGTGATTATTCCGTCGTCATGTTAGACGGAGATATCCACAAAAAACGCCGTCAGCTTTTATTGCCACCTTTTCACGGGGAAAGAATGCGTTTGTACGGCGATTTAATCCGCGATATTACCCTGAGAGTAATGGCAGAATTGCCCGAAAATCAACCTTTTAAGGCCCGTTCAGCGACCACAGCGATTGCTTTACAAGTAATTATGGAGGCAGTTTTTGGAATTAGTCAAGGGGAACGTTATCAAACCCTGAAAAAAACTCTCGCTGAAATGCTCGATATTTTTAACTCTCCGGTGATGGCTTCTTTATTATTTTTCCCCATTTTGCGGGCTGATTTTGGTTCCTGGAGTCCCTGGGGAAAATACCAGCGTTTCCAAGAAAAAATTGATGATATTATCTACACAGAAATTGCCGAAAGAAAAGCTAATCCTAACCCCAATCGCACCGATATTTTATCACTACTGATGTCGGCCCAGGATGAAGAAGGCAACCCGATGAGCGATAAGGAATTGCGCGATGAATTAATGACCTTATTATTCGCAGGTCATGAAACCACGGCCACTGCTATGTCTTGGGTGCTATACTGGACCCATCGCTACCCAGAAATTAAAGCAAAAATTCTGCAAGAAATAGCCACTTTAGGAGATAATCCTAACCCGATTGATATGACTAGATTACCCTATCTTTCGGCGGTTTGTTCGGAAACTTTACGCATTCATCCCGTGGGAATGTTAACTTTTCCGCGAGTAGTGGAAGAACCGGTAGAACTAGATGGTTATCCTTTAGAAAAAGGGACAATTCTTATGGGTTGTATTTATCTAGCTCACCACCGCGAGCAAACTTTCCCCGATTCCCATACTTTTAAACCAGAACGCTTTTTAGAAAAACAATTCACCCCCTACGAATATATACCTTTTGGTGGTGGAGCGCGTCGTTGTATCGGGGAAGTTTTAGCTATCTACGAGATGAAAATCGCTATCGCCACAATTTTAGCCAATTATCAGTTAACTCTAGTTAATAATACCCCCGAAAAACCTAGCCGCCGCGGTGTAACCCTTGCTCCCTCGCGAGGAGTTCCCATGGTCTTAAAAGGACGACGGGAACCTCTGGTGACTGCCCCGATGCTCGCCGAAATTTCTTAACAAAACTGACAAACTATTGTACAATCAGAGTTGTGGTATCCTCTATCATAACTCTGTTTTTTTGTCAATAAAATTGGGGATAATTATGGTCTTAATTCGTTTAGCTAAATCTTGGCAAATTTCCGAAAATGAAGTTACTTCTGAAAGTGTTTATTTTAACCGTCGTCGCTTTTTACAGGGGTTAATCGGGGCAGGAATTGCGGGGAGTTCCCTATTATTAACTGGTTGTGGTAAATCCTCCTCCTCGGAAGCTTTAGAAAAAAGTTTGCAATTACCTAAAATTGAAGGCTTCAGCAAGAATCCGAATTTTTTAACTGTAAATCGCCCCATAGTTGCCGAAACTGTAGCGGGGAGATATAATAATTTTTATGAGTTCGGAGGGGGCAAAAATATCTGGTTAAAAGCGCAGAAATTACCGACGAATCCTTGGACGGTAGAAGTGGGAGGATTGGTAAAAAATCCCCAAACCTACGATATAGATACTATTAAAAAAACCTTTCCTCTCGAAGAAAGAATCTATCGTTTTCGTTGTGTGGAAGCTTGGTCAATGGTCTTACCTTGGTTGGGTTTTCCGATGAGTGCTTTAATCGCGGCAGTGGAACCAAAACCCGAAGCAAAATTCGTCCGTTTCACCTCCTTTTATGATCCCGAAATTACTAAAGGGCCAGGATTACATTTAGGAGCCTTACCTTGGCCCTATACAGAAGGTTTAAGAATTGAAGAAATGGCCAACGAATTAGCTTTCTTTGCCGTGGGAATTTTCGGTCATGATTTACCCAAACAACAGGGCGCACCCTTGCGAATGGTTATTCCTTGGAAATACGGTTTTAAAGGAGCAAAATCGATAGTAAAAATTGAATTTACCGCCAAACAACCCGCCACCTACTGGAACACAATTGACGCTCACGAATACGATTTTGAGGCTAATGTAAACCCCAGTAAACCCCATCCCCGTTGGTCGCAAGCAACGGAGAAATTTATCGGCAGTAGAAGTGATTTATCTTGGGAAATTATCGAAACTCTGCCCTATAATGGCTATAGTGAATATGTAGCTAGTTTATATAGTTAAGTCCTATGATTATCCCCGGTTTATTCAGTTGAAGGAAGTATTTATGGATAATAAAAACCTGTACGAACAAGACTTTTATCTCTGGATTAGAACTACCATTAATCAACTGCAAGCGAGACAGTTTGAGCGGGTAGATTTAGAGAATTTACTGGAGGAGTTAGCAAGTATGGGAAGGAGTGAAAAGCGCACAATTGAAAATCTTTTGATTCAATTGCTGGTACATTTGCTGAAACTAACTTACTGGACAGGAGAAAAAGCTAGAAATGAGGGTCACTGGAAAGGGGAAATTAGAAACTTTCGCCGACAAATAATCAAAGAAGTTAAAGATAGTCCTAGTCTGAAACCCTATATTCTCGAAATTTTCGATGAATGTTATCTTTCAGCCCGAAAAAATGCCAGTGATCGCTCTCAATTATCCCTCGATACTTTCCCCGCTATTCCCATTGGTTCCCTTGAACAAATTCTCGATGAAGATTGGTTTCCTGCGGGCGATAATCTGGAAATATAGCCATCAGTCAGGCTGCTCCATACTGCTGTAACAAAAAACAACCGTACCCCGATAGCGATCGCTAAAGGTCGAATAATTGTAAATTTCTGTCAAGGGGTGCGGTCAGATCGAAGAATCATCGCTAGAATGAGCCTAACTGTCAGGAATTTAGTTAAACAAGGTTTTTGGCAATATGCTAATCTGGCTAACAAGCTTTTGGGCGTGATATAGGGAAAAGTTCTGGCAATCGCGCCTAAATAGAGTGTTATACGGAAAGTTGACCCATATCGTTACCCCAGAGAGTGTTGTACGGAAAGTTGACCTATAAGATGTAGTTAGACGGAATTTTGGAAGTAAACCAACGAGATTATGTTAAGCAGAGTGTCACAATTAATAGCGATTAGTTTGCTGTGTTTAGTGGGCTGCTCTGGACGAGCTAGTAATAATAATGAACCTGCTTTCCCCAAAAAGACAAGCGTAACTGAGTCTGAGCTATCTGGTTGTTGGTCTCAAAGCTTGGGAGTGGGTGGTACATTATTGAAAAATACATATACCCTTGAATCAGGAGTTAATTACACTCGAAGAAGTAAATACACCGTTGGCCCACCTGAAGCTGTTTCTCTTCCCGAAGCTGTTTTCTTTGGAAAATGGATTATTGATAATGAGGATGTCAAAATCAAAGAGAGTCAAGACGATGCAGAAAAAACCATAACCCTGAAGGTGATTTCAAACCACGAACTGAAACTTCTAGGATCAAGCTCAAATGCTTTATTGTTAAGATGTTAAGTGTGATCGCCATCTTTGTTGTTCAGGGTAAAATAGAGGGGTTAATTTTGAAATCGAGGTCATACCGATGACAGTCCGCCAACGACGTTACAGCAAAGAAGAGATAGCCCAACGCGGGCAAGAACTTTATGAGTCTGGCATTCGGCAGCAAGTCGAAGCTGGCAACGAGGGCAAAATCCTAGCGATCGACATCGAAACCGGAAATTTTGAGGTTGATGAAACGGTCGTAGCTGCAACTAATCGGCTGTTTGAGCGCAATCCCGATGCCCAGCCTTTTGGAATTCGGATTGGACATCGCGCCGTTTATCACTTTGGTTCGCGGAGTTTGAAGAAGGGTCAATGATATATGGAGTGGTGAATTTGCGTCGGGAAGCCACGCTTTCCCTTGTTGTTGGTAATTCATCTGGTCAAAGAGAATTCATCAATACCGTGATTGATACAGGGTTTGATGGCTTTCTGTCTTTACCCTCTGAAATCATTGTTCGTCTTGGATTGCCTTGGACGATTTCCAACCCAGCAACTCTGGGGGATGGTAGCGAAGTCTTGTTTGATTTTTACCGAAATTTTGGGTTAAAGCCCCGTCCTTTTAGGACGGCTTTTTAAACTATAGCTTGTTAACTTAACTTTATATTGTGCTATACTGATTTTGTCTAAGTACCCCCTGCGTAAAATGTTTGTCTTAGAGTTTAAAGTTAAAGCTAAAACTCAACAGTATCAAG
>MTBT01000145.1 GCA_002282935.1 Microcystis sp. LSC13-02
CGGGAGAGATTCCCTCTTGGTTGGTTGGAGAAATCCTGCTTGCTAACGGAGACTCAATGAACGAAGAATCCCCGTCTCTTTAGAGCGGGGAACGTCAAACATAGTTGCTTGAGTTTGAACTGAACATCAGATGCTGGCAAAATTACTGCCAGCAGCCGTGACAGGAGACAGGAGAATTTTTTCCAGCTGCCTCTTGCCTATCCTAGCTAAGAAATTAATCTGGCACTACTGCTAATTAGGGTTTACTGAAAAAGTTTCTTGGTGGGTGTGGGGTTTTACGGATTTTCAGAAGGTTTTTAGATTTATTCAGCAGACCCTAATTAAATCAGCTTTTGAAATAAAAAAAGGGCAAAAAATCAGATTCATATCGATAAAATAACTTTTTTTTGACCTATAAGCCCATTTTTATCCTGTAATTGTCTCTGTATCTCGTCTCTTCTCACTTTAACCCCTAACCCCGAATCAGGCGACAGAGATTAATTTTTTGGCCTGCTTATTGGATAAAATAGGAGATTAGGCCATCTAATCAAATCTGTACCCTTAAGGCTATGACAACTATTTCTCGATCGATCCCCCAATCACCCACTAAATCCTCGTCTATCGGCGGCTGGCGCGGTTTGATCGAAGAATATCGCCAATTTCTGCCCGTAAGCAGCAAAACCCCTGTAATTACCCTCCTAGAAGGCAATACACCCCTGATCCCCGCCCCCTATCTCTCAGCACAAATCGGGCGCGATGTCAAGGTTTTTGTCAAATATGATGGTTTAAATCCCACCGGCAGCTTTAAAGACCGGGGCATGACCATGGCCATCTCGAAAGCGAAGGAAGAAGGGGCAAAAGCGGTGATTTGTGCCAGTACCGGGAACACCTCGGCGGCGGCGGCAGCCTATGCAAGAAGGGCCGGGATGCGGGCCTTTGTGATTATCCCCGATGGTTATGTGGCCTTAGGAAAATTAGCCCAAGCTTTATTGTACGGGGCGGAAGTCATCGCTATTAATGGCAACTTTGATGATGCCCTGAAGATTGTCCGCCAACTATCAGAAAATTATCCCGTAACTTTAGTCAATTCCGTCAATCCCTACCGTTTAGAGGGTCAAAAAACCGCCGCTTTCGAGATTGTCGATGTCTTGGGTAATGCCCCCGACTGGTTATGTATTCCCGTGGGCAATGCGGGCAATATTAGCGCCTATTGGATGGGATTCTGTCAGTATCACCAGATAGGTAAATGTGAACGACTGCCGAAGATGATGGGTTTTCAGGCCGCCGGGGCTGCCCCTTTTATCTCCAAACAACCGGTTGACCATCCCGAAACCCTAGCCACGGCTATCCGTATCGGCAACCCCGCTAACTGGGAAAAAGCTTGGGCCGCTAGTCACGCTAGTCAAGGGCAATTTCATGCTGTCAGCGATGAGGAAATATTGGCAGCCTATCGGATTTTAGGGGGCCAAGAGGGGGTTTTCTGTGAACCAGCCAGCGCCGCTTCTGTGGCAGGATTATTAAAAGTGCATCAACAGGTTCCCGATGGGGCTACCGTAGTGTGTGTTTTAACGGGAAATGGACTAAAAGACCCAGATTCGGCGGTAAAACACAGCAATAATCAACTAAAATCTGGGATTGCGCCCGAATTAACCCAAGTGGCTCAAATTATGGGCTTCTAAGCTAACGTTAATTCGGTTAAGCAGTGCTTCTATAAAACTCCCTTAGAACTGGGAATTATACCGGCGCGACGGGGATCGATCGCTATGGCCATACTAATCGCCCGGGCAAAAGCTTTAAAAGTAGCCTCAATAAGATGATGGGAATTAATCCCGTCTAATTGGCGAATATGTAGGGTCATTTGACTGTGATTGACCAAAGCGACAAAAAATTCCCGCACTAGCTGAGTATCGTAGGTTCCCACTCTTTGGGTGGGAATTTCTAGACCATAACTGAGGTGGGGGCGACCGGAAAAATCGAGGGCAACTTGCACTAAAGCTTCATCGAGAGGGGCGACAAAATGCCCGAAACGGACGATCCCTTTTTTGTCTCCCAAAGCTTGCAGTAAAGCTTGTCCGAGGGTGATTCCCACGTCTTCATTGGTGTGATGGTCATCAATTTCTAGATCTCCGGTGGCGCGTACATCGAGATCGATCGCAGCGTGGGAGGCGATTTGCTGCAACATATGATCAAGAAAGGGAATTCCTGTCTGGGCGCGACAATTGCCGCTACCATCAAGATCGATCGTCACCTGTACATCGGTTTCTTTGGTAGTACGACTAACCGAGGCGCGACGGCAAGGTGAGACAAAAGAATCGGGGATTTGGGAAGTGGAAATCATTTGCAGCAGTTATCTTAATGGTGAGATACGAAGTTTTCCTTTTCAGGAGACAGGAGACAGGAGATAGGAGACAGGAGACAGGAGATAGAAGACAAGAAACAACTATCCTACCCATAAAACCTAAGATTATGTCAAATTTATCTTAGCTTTTAGATATTTTGACCCGATAGCAGCTCGATAACTTACTTGTGCGGGGGGTATAGTGAACTTAAAACTCACATCTGATAACTGATTACTGATTACTGATTACTGATCACTGATCACTGAAAAGGCCTAACTTTCTGGTTCAGTTTTAGCGGACGCCGGCGGACCAGGGGGCAACACTTCCTCGCTGACGGGTTGAGGATTTTGGCTAGTGGGGGGACCGGCGGGGGAACCCTCCGGCTGATTGAGAGCGGGGTTTTGGGGAGGAGTTTCTGGGGCTTTTTCTTCGATTATCGCTTCTTTGGGCGTTTCTGGCTGGGTTTGGGGTGGATTTGTCCCTGTAGCTGCGGGGGGCTTGACGTTATCCGGTTGGGGGCTAACGGGGGGTTGCGGCGGTTGATTGGGACGAAGCGGGGTTTCAATTGCCGGCGTTACGGGGGGGGAGTTACGGGTATTGAGGTTACTACCCTCTGGTTTTGGAGGATTAGCGATCGCCCCTGGGCACACTTCCGGGTTAGGGGCAAAACTGACTCGCACCTGATAGATTCTCGACTCACCACTGGGATTATTAAAACGAGTTAAGCGTACTTCCCTAGCCCCCTGTTGATTGAAAATCGGGAAGCCAGCACTTTTAATTAACTGGGGTTCACTGCTGAGGCGGCCTTGGGCATCCACCGTCACCCCATAAACCGCCGTCCCCGCTAATTGACGGGAACAAGCCGTAGCGGGATAATTACCGGTCAAATTGACGGTAGTTATGCCTCTGCTGCCCTGATTGGGCTGATTTAGTTCATTTAAGGCGTTAGGATTGGTTTTTTGGACTCTGGCCAGCCAATCCACCTGATTTCTCATGGCCTCCTCGTTACTGGTATTGCTTTTATCCGCCTCCAGGGAGCGCAAACGTTCCCGCATTTCCCACCTTAATTGTTGACGACGCTGTTCATCAATGGGCGATTGACCATTCGGCTCCGGTGTGCGGGCTAGGGAATTGTTTAATTGTTCCTGCGCCTGTTGCGATGCACTAAGGGGCGAATTTCGCAATCTATCTAAAGTTAGATTATTTTGGTAGGGATCAAAGTAAGGCTGGAGCTGCTGGTTATTAGTCTGCCTCGGCAGATTGTTATTCTCTCGCAGGGTGGGAACAGAAGAAGGACCGGGTAAATTGGGGGTAGAAGTGGGAAAATTGCGAGGAATCGGTAATCTACCCGAGGAGGAGATAGATGCCACGGGAGGAGAATAGATATTGACGGAGGGTAAAGGAGGTAAGGAAGGTAAGGGGGGAAGGGAAGAAACCGAGGGTAAAGGAGGTAAGGTGCTGTTATGGATGCCATCCATGGCGGGGAGAGGAGGCAAAGAGGAAGAAGACGAATTGAGGTTAGGCAGTCCGGGTAAGCTGGACAGGGAGGGGTCAAGACTGGGAAGACGTGACTGCTCTAGAGGGTTCAATTCAATCAGATTGACGTTGCGTAACTCCTTTTTTGGCTCCTGCGCTGGATTATTCAGGAAATTAGGTAAGATAATCGCTAAAATTAGACCATGAATACCAAGAGAAGCGGCGAACGAGAGATTATTAGAGTTAATTAGTTTATTTTCTTCGGTTTCTAGACCAAAATAGGAGGATGTCATAATCTAGTTAATTGAGCAGAGCCTGGAGGGGGAAAGTTAACTCTATTCTAATCGTCAGGGCGATTTTTTTTTCTTGAGGGCGGGGAATTAATTGGTGTCAGTACCCCACCACCCCACCACCCCACACCCCACACCCTGCCACCACCGAAAAACTTTTTCAGCCAACCCTACTTATGCTGTGAGCGGGCCACAGCTTTTAATTTGGGATACAATTCCGAAGGGTCTAACAAAGGGATAAACTCATCGATTGCCGGTTTAAAATTAGCCGGAAAATTCTCCCTAGTTCCATGGCTGTTAGGCGATTTAGGCACTGATTCTAATTCAGGGAATTTGGGCGTTTCTGGGGTTAACTGCGAGAATAATTCCTCCACATTACTCATACCTTTGCGAGGATCATTAAAAAGAGAAGTTTCTAAGTTGAGTAAAGAATCTTTACTCGTGGCTAATGTGCCATTATTATCGGGTTTTCCCGCTTCTGGCTCTGGACAGGGCTGCTCAAGGGTGGGAGAAGGTATATTGATCTGTTCCCGTTTAGGGATAACTGCTGGTTTTTTGCCATTTAACTGGGAATCTAGCAAGTTTTTACAAACCAAGCGCTCGAATTCCCCCGTAAAATGAAAGGTAGGATGGCCGCGACGGTGCCAAATTTTGAGGATTTCCTCCACCGAAATGACTTTGTAACGTCCCTGATAGAGTGCCTCTAAAATCGCCATGCGAATCCAATTTAGCGAATAGATGGGCAACCAGCGCTCGATTAATTCTTGCGCTTTATATCCTCTCATTTCAAATCGATATTGGTTGAGTATAGTCGCTATCTGCATGAGGTTGATCTCTGGGTTAATCTCTGTCATAGAATTTACAAAGATAGTGAGCGCAATCGTTATGGCTACTAGGCAGTCTGTATATTAAGATTTTATTCGGGTTTTTCCTAGTGGTTTTTCCCTATTCTCCCCACAGTTACCCTTTCGGCGCATCTTCACTCAAGGTCAGTTGACCGAAAATTTGGGTTCGCTTTTGGTGGCAATTTATCTCTGGCGACCTTAAGATAGTTTTTGTCTTTCCCTTGATCAGGCGATCTAGTTTACCTTTAATGTCGGCTTGAAGGCTATGTATGTTTTACCTCGGAGATGAAAGGTTCCGCCAATATAGAACAGCACTTCGACAGGCTCAGTGACACGAAGCACAACTGTTTAGAGTTGTGTTAGAATATAAGAGTCAACAGGTTGAAATGCCGCTCACACCGTGAAAATCCCGTTGCAATAGTACGGCACTTTTGAGGAGAAAAAAGAAGACAAGAGCCACCCGAAAACTCTTAAAACAGGGGAGTAAGTCTTTTCCAAGACTGAAATAAACTAAAAACATTTTGCCGTAAGGCAGATAGGGTAGGGCATATCCGAATCTTGGTTGAAAGACCAAAACCCTTGGAGAGCTATCCACAAGTGGACAACTAGATGACAAGTGATATTCTAGTAGGTTCGGATAGGACATAATCATGTCAGACGTGAGTAGGGGAAACCAGAAAGCGCAGTGATGAGCTTCGAGAATCCCGAAGCGCTTAGTGCGATGGGAGTGTCAAACCTCTTTATTACCACAACCTGAGTAATTTGTCAAAAAAAAGGCAAAATTTCCAGCAATTCCAAATTTAAGGTTTCATGACATAAAAATCCTTATGACAAGAGGGTTGTACAATTCTTAACATTTGGAGTGATCTCTGAAATGGGGCAAAATCGTTCCGAATTTATTTTTGCTGCAAAATTTCGTCAATAAACCCAGAGGAGATAGAACTATAGCACTACCCTGACAGCCTAGAACCTTGCCGTTGACTGACCCCAAATCCGTTTTTAATAGTGTGATTAACTCTCAAGTTATGAATTGTTTCTCCCTGCTCCCCACTCCGCAGCTCCGGCGCTCCCTTCTCCCCACACCCTAGACCCTACACCCCACTCTCCTATACCTTTTAAACAGGATTTAGTATGACCACCCCATCGAGGTTTTCTGAGTCTCCAGAAATTTTTTGTTAAAATTTGCAACATAACTTAACAATGTGTTACACTTCTTAGCATAAGCACAAAAAAGGAGCCTCCCCATGACTGCCCGCGGCTACACCACCGAAGAACAAGGAAGACTGAATAACTTTGCTGTCGAACCGAAAATGTACGTTGATAGTTCTAGCGGTCTCGGTTTTACCAAAAACGCTGAAAAATTGAATGGCAGACTAGCTATGATTGGCTTTGTCTCTCTTTTGGCCATTGAAGTGTTAACCGGTAAAGGAATCATTGCGTGGATTACCAGTCTCTAAGAATCAACAATCCCGTCGCGCTGTTCGGGGAGTTCAGTCCCCGTCCTAGCGGGTTGGTTTAGACCAAGTAAATGCCCTCAAAAACAGCTTTAGCTGAACCCGTCATGTAAACCCGGTTATCAGTTTCCGACCAGTGAATCTGAAGACAACCACCGGGCAGTTCCACGGTACAACGGCGATCGCACTTGCCCGTTAACAGGGCCGCCACCACCACAGCACAAGCACCGGTACCGCAAGCAAGAGTAATTCCCGCTCCTCTTTCCCAGACACGCATCTTTATATAATCTGGCGCGATTACTTCCACAAACTCCACATTAGTCCGTTGGGGAAAAACCGGATGATGCTCAAATTTTGGCCCGATAGTTTCTAGAGGAATAGAGGCCAGATCATCGACAAAAGTGACACAGTGGGGATTACCCATACTAACGCAAGTAACTAACCAATCTTTGCCCTCCACCTCTAGGGGAACTGCGAGGACTTTTTCTGACCCATTGACCAAGGTGGTGGGGATTTCACTGCCGAGGAGTTGCGGCGGCCCCATATCGACCGTTACCTGTTCATTAGCTTCTAAACGGGGAATCATCGTTCCTGCTAGAGTATGAATGCGATAGGTGCGGCCAATGCTGTTGTTAGCCTCTAAACGGGCGATAAATTGGGCTAGACAGCGAATACCGTTACCACACATTTCTGGTTCCGAACCATCAGAGTTGAAAATTCTCATGGTGTGGTCGGTTGCTGCTTGGCCGGGAAGCACAAAAATCACGCCATCGGCACCGATACCAAAATGTCGATCGCACATAGCCACGGCCATTTCCGCTGTGATCAGGGGTTCGGGACTGTGACGGTTATCTATCAAAATAAAATCATTGCCCAGGCCTTGATATTTGGTAAAGGGGATTTTCATGGTCAATAAAAGCTACTCAACAGGAATAATAGAGGATGAACACCTCATCGATAAACTCATTATGTCTCAATTTGATCCTGGCCTACCGAGTATTAAACAAGTACAGAGCTATATTCAAGAGAAACGGGAAGTAGAAATTAAGTTAAGCACTGATGATCTCCTCGTTGGTCGCATCCTTTGGCAAGATGTTAACTGTCTATACCTGGTTGATCACTACGATAAACCCACTTTAATTTGGCAACAGTCTCTAGTTTATTTAAGACCTAAAGCCTAGGGGGAAATTGGCGATATTTGGCTGTGGGATGCGTCCCGGACGCATCAAAAATTCCTCAAATTATACTTCATCTTGATGAGAAAGGCTATAAATTGCCTAATCAAGAAAGTCAGAGAGTCCAGTTCAGATCTAGATTGCCGCTCAGATGAAAAAGAATCAGCAGATTGCGTGCTAACAATTTAGACCACTGCTGTACATAACCTGTTATACTCTTGGGCAAAACGACTCCACCGCGATTGTTATGCTGGAAAATCAGGTCATGGCAGCTGCCGACCCTAATGAGCAGATACCTACTCTAGAATTATCCATCGTCATGCCCTGTCTCAACGAGGCGGAAACCCTGGCCACCTGTATCGGCAAAGCACGAGATTATCTGGAACGACAGCAAATTGCGGGAGAGGTGCTAATCGCCGATAATGGCAGTAGCGATGGTTCCCAAGAAATTGCCACTTGCCAATCCACTCAAAAAAACATAAGGTACTTTGTTAGTTTTAATATAAGCTAAAGCACAAGCATAACCTAAAATCACACAAAGTAGCACTGGATTATGGCTCTTCGTTACCCTTTATGCTAAATCAACAGACAAGATGCCAAGACAACATACTTCTAACCCAAAAATTCCGAAAGTTTCTAAA
>MTBT01000146.1:0-12734 GCA_002282935.1 Microcystis sp. LSC13-02
AGAGCGAACTAATCAATTAAATCTCTTACCAGATAAGGATTTAGTCGATTTATGCCACCCTATCGAACCATACCAAGTAACGAAGAACCACGATGATTTTTACATTTTTCAAGACAGATACTGGATTTTTAAGAATAAAGATGGAGCTAGAACTGAAAGAGAAACGGATTTCTTGTTAGTTCATCCCCAGAAAGGTCTATTGATTATTGAAGTCAAGGGAGGAACTCGATTTTCTTACGACGGGGAACATGATAAGTGGAAATCGGGAGATAATATTTATTATCAAAATCCCTACAAAAAACAATTAGCTAACTCAAAGAATTTGCCGTTATTACTAAAACGTGAACTACCTAGTTTGAAAAATCGTTGGATACCTTGTGGATATGCAATTTGTTTTCCTCATATTGATATTTTAGAGGGAAATTTAGCTCTCTTTATGGAAAAAAAAGTTACTTTATTTAGAGATGATCTGAAAAATCTAGGTGAGAAAATCAACGAAATATATAGTCATTATAGCAATAATAATAATCATCATCAACCTCTTGGCAAAAAGATAGTAGAAGAAATTAAAACTTTAATTACCCCTAAATCAGAATTTAGAAAATCCCTAAGTGCAAAACTAGAAGATGAGGAACAAACTATAATTAAGCTGACTAAAGAGCAACAAGAAATTTTAGATGGTTTTTATAAAGTTAAAACTCCAATCCTTATTGATGGACATGCGGGAACAGGAAAAACTCAACTCGCAATCTCACAAGCTATTTCAGATATTCAACTTTATAAATTGGTTTTATTCATTACTAATTCTCAGGATTCAAAATATGATATTTCTAAGGAAATTTCGCTTAATGTTGAAATTAACAATGATCTTTTAAAGATATTTACGTTTCAAGAACTTAGTTTAGTACAAAAAGTTTTAGAAAATAAAGAAAATTTAGAAGAAGTCAGAATTATTATTGATGAGGCACAACAATTAGATGGTGATTTTTAAAGAAAAATAGCTGACTATGCTAGTCAAATGTTTAATCTATCAATTTTAATTTTTAAAGATGATTCTCAAAAAACTAATGAAAATGATATACAAGAGATATTTAAACCCTTTAATTATACCCTGCAAAAAGTAATCAGAAACACAATTAATATTTTTGATTCTTACGAAGAATATATTAGTCCAACCTATAAAGTAAAAAAGCCTGTCAGACAGTTTAAGGAAGTCAGCACAGATTATTACACAACTGATGAAGAATTAATTGGGGTTTGCGGCAAAAAGTTTTTCCTCAGGGCGGGGTGTAGGGTGTAGGGTGTAGGGTGTAGGGTTTTACCGATTTTCAGGTGGTCAATTACCTATTTTTCAGGGAAAAAGTGCCTGAATTTTCCCCCCGATCACTCCAAGGTCAGGCACTTTTTGATGTCAAAAAAGTCCAAAAGTGTTATCCGACAAGGTTTTTAGATTTATTCAGCAAACCCTAATTATGTTTGATCTTTGGTCAAGAATAGACCTCGACCTAATATTATCTCAAGAGCAAAAGTCTTTCTAGTTAAGGAATCTACCCGAATAAAAATTATTTTAATTGCCTCATATTTTTTCAGTGAAATTGAATTAGCAACGATAGATATACATTTCAGCTATCGAACTATTTAGTGAGTACACAAACTAAAAGCAAGCTGTGACTGGATTATAATTTTTGGAGATGTCTAATAGATAAAGTCAAGATTGGGGGCAATCTGTACCTATGCCGACGGCCTTACGGACTGGTCCTTACCGCTTCTACTTTTATTCCTATGATTGCCATGAACCACGACATATACACGTAGATCGAGAGAACCGAAGCGCCAAATTCTGGCTAGATCCCGATGTCACACTGGCAACAAATCACGGTTATAATCGCAGAGAGTTGCGTGACATTGAGCGTATAATCCGTGAACATCTGGAGGTATTGAGACATGAATGGGATGATTTCTGCGGTGGTGACACTGGCCCTGCCTAAAATAGTTAGTGTCACGGTGACAGATGATACCCTGTCTGTTGACCTCGAAGACGGTCGTACCATTGCTGTCCCGATTGGTTGGTATCCGCGTCTGGCTCATGGCAGTCCGGCTGAGCGTGTTAATGTTCAAATTAGCGGTGGAGGTTATGGTATGTATTGGCCAGAACTCGATGAGGATATCGGTATTGAAGGATTGTTGCTTGGCAAACAATCTACAGAAAGTGCTACTTCGTTCAAACGCTGGTTACAGCGGCGTAAAGCCAAGCAATATTAATTCGTTCAAACGAGGACAAGCAGATGACAATTCTACAAGCATGGCTTCAAAATTTGCAAGCACGGTTTCAAAATCGGAACAATCAGAATGCGTTACCTCATGCAGGTGTATCACTTGAAGATCTGAGAGAATTGTCTGTAGGCAATCCTGAACAAGCCAAGATAATATTAGAATATGAAAAACTTAAAGAGGATAATCATTGGTCAAAACCTTTTTTAACTTTTGTTGCAGGTGCATTAATCCCTTTAATTGGTCTGGTGTTAGTAGCTCGTGACAAACAACAAGAGATTGCTCAAAAAGATGCAGAGATTCAGAATCTGAAAGAACAAGCGCACAAAAATAGACTAAAGGATATTTATGGAGTATTTTTAACCAACAGAACTGTAATCTACTCTACAAACCCAAGCGAATGCGAAAATTTCGCACGTATCACGGATGCTGTTTATCAGCGATTGCACTGTCCTGTGGAGTGATTTTATTAACTCGTAATCATCGAGATTTTGGTAAAGTATCGTAGAGCGTATCAAATTGTCTCATAAAAGCTCGATCGATCCGATCTTTCCATAACCATAATAACGGTGATTGCCATGCGAAACCGCCCCAAGATGCGATCGCTTTTTGGTCTCCTGTACCGATTAAACTCAGATAATTTTTCTGGGGAAAATAGGGTTTTAAGGGCCGATTTTGCAGAATTCTTTGTAAATTATCGTATAAAGGTTTTCCTTGTCGGACGGCAAAAACTCCTGCTTTCGGACGGGGATAATCTGGAATCGTGGCAATATCTCCCACGGCAAAAATATGGGGATGAGACAGAGATTGCAGATAATTATTCACTAAAATAAACCCTTTTTCATCTGTCAGTAATCCCGACTCTTTAATCCAACTAGAGGCCGAGGCAGTCGTTACCCAAATTGTATAATCGATGGGTAAAACTAACCCCGATGAACAGATAACTTGATCCGGTCTTACTTCTATTACATCCGTTGATAAATATAATCTAATTCCCCTTTGTTTAAAAATCTTCTCTAAACGTTGACCGACCCAATTATTATGGGCTGGTAGGAGTTTTTTTCCTCGATGAATCAGAGATAAATTCAAATTACTGCTAGAGTTGAGAATTTTTGCCAAACGGGACTGCATATTTAAAGCTAATTCTACCCCGCCCGCGCCACCGCCCACAATGACGATATTGAGAGGATTATTAGGGTTACTAACCGCTTTTTTGAGTATTTCTTGCCATCCTTCCCGAAAAATCGGCACTGGTTTGGCGGGAATAGCGTACTCTTTAGTACCGATAACATTATCTACTGCCGGGATACTGCCGATATCGATCGAGAGATAATCAAAGGGAATCGGTGAATAATTATTACAAATTACTTGACATTTTTCCGTATCTATGAAATTAGCCTTGTCTAAACAGAATTGCGCTTGAGAATACCTAGCTAGAGAAGGTAAATCGATATGAGTCTCAGCAAAATCATAAAAACCGGCGATGTGACCGGGTAACATTCCCGAATAGGGGGTATGGGTGACATCGCTAATTAAAGTTAATTGAACGTTTTTTAGGGGTGATTGTCCCCAAAGACGAAGGGCGATCGCATGACTATGACCCCCACCGATAAAAACTAAGCGCTTGACTAAATCCATAAAAAAACGGGATTGCTGCCAGAAAAGTTAAATTCTAATGAATATATCTTCTTACCCAGAAATTCTGTTGCAAAATCGAGGGTAGATAGACAAAAACTCAAGGCATCGAGGCCATAAAATTTTAACCAATGACAGTAAATTGGGATTTTGCTTTTTTCGGACTCGATATTCTTAAGCAAATTCTATCTATTATCTTCGCTTCCCAATAGAGAGAAGTCTATGCAAGAAGTTTATATCGTGGCCGCAGTCCGGACTCCAATTGGTCGTTTTGGTGGGGGATTGATGGGATTATCCCCAGCCGATTTAGGGGCAACAGTGATGAAATCCGCCATAGAAATCGCTAATTTGCCCCCAGAAGCCCTAGATTTGTACATTTTCGGCAATGTTTTGGGAGCGGGTCATGGTCAGTTAATTCCCCGGCAAGCGGCGATTAAAGCGGGAATTCCCGTAAGCGTGGACGGATATCGGGTGGATATGGTTTGTTCTTCGGGAATGATTGCCGTTAGTAACGCTGCCACCTCAATTCGCGCAGGTGAAGCGGATCTCGTCCTCGCTGGTGGCATCGAATCCATGTCCCAAACCGGCTTTTTTCTCTCCCATCGGGCCCGGTGGGGTTATAAATTCCTCATGGGTGCGCCAGAACAATTAACGGATTTATTACTCCACGATGGCTTAACCGATGCTACCACGGCTGAGGGCATGGGTTCCCAAGTGGATCGCCTCTGTCTCGATCGCGGGGTTTCTCGGCAAGCATTAGACGAAATTGCCGCCTTATCCCACCAAAGAGCGGCCACAGCCACAGAAAAAGGCTGGTTTAAGGGTGAAATCGTGCCGATCGAGCTTAAATCTAAGAAAGGTTCCACAATTCTTGATCAAGATGAGGGTATTCGTCCCGATAGTACCCCAGAAGGGTTAGGAAAACTGCGGCCGGCTTTTAATCCGTCGGGAGTTTTAACCGCGGGGAATAGTAGTCAGATTTCCGATGGGGCCGCCGCTATCCTTTTAGCCAGTAAAAAAGCGGTGGATCAGTACGGTTTAAAACCAATTGCCAAAATACTTGGCGGCGCTGTGGGTGCTGGAAAAACCGAGCGCTTCCCAGAATTCCCCGTCCTAGCGGTGAAAAAATTACTGGCATCCCTAGATAAAACGATCGAAGATTTCGATTTAGTGGAAAATAACGAAGCTTTTGCCTTAAATAATCTGCTTTTTGAGATGGATCTGGGGTTAGCTAGGGAAAAACAAAACGTTCACGGTGGTGCGATCGCCTTGGGTCATCCTATCGGCGCTTCCGGCGCACGAATTCTGGTGACGTTAATTAATGCGTTGAAAGTACAGGATAAAACCCTCGGTATGGGGGCCATCTGTCATGGGACCGGTGGCGGAACAGCGATCGCAATTGAAAGAGTTTAGGAGGAAAAAGCTATGGTATCTCTGGGACTAGAGGAGAAAGTTATCGTCGTTACGGGCGGAAATCGAGGCATTGGGGCGGCTATTGTCTCTCTTTTGATAGATTTGGGGGCCAAGGTGGCTTACACGGATTTAGCCACCGATAATCCCCAGGGGTTAGGCATCGTGGCCGACGTGACTAAGTTGGAATCGATGGAAGCGGCAGCTCAACAAATTGAAGCGGAATTGGGACCAGTGTATGGCATCGTCGCTAACGCGGGGATTACCAGAGATAACTTTTTCCCTAAATTAACGCCGCTAGATTGGGATTTAGTGATTAATGTCAACCTAAAAGGGGTTAATCACACGATTAAGCCATTTATTGAGGGAATGTATGAACGACAAGCGGGATCGATCGTTTGTATTAGTTCTATTTCCGGTGATCGCGGTAATGCCGGCCAAACTAACTACGCGGCCACAAAAGCGGCAGTTATCGGTTTAGTCAAATCCTTAGCGCGAGAAGCTGCCCGTTATAATATTCGCGCCAATGCGATTGCGCCGGGGTTTATTAACACGGAAATGACTTTAGCGATTCCCGAGAAAGTTCGCGATAAAATCACCGCAGAAATTCCCTGTCGTCGCTTCGGTGAACCCGCAGATATCGCCTGGGCAACTGCCTATTTACTCTCTCCTATTGCCAGCAGTTATGTCTCTGGAGAAGTCCTCAGAGTTAATGGGGCCCATCACACTTAATCAGTTATCAGTTATCAGTTATCAGTTATCAGTGGGTAAGTTATCAGTTATCTAATTCAAAGATGGAAAATGTGTTTGTTATTGTCGCTGCTAAGTTGCTTGATTCAGTGGGTGAGTTTCGTTTTCTGACGATAGGACAGTCAAAATTACAAAAGCTGTTAGTCAAATCCCATACAGAAAGAGAAAATGAAATTCGCTTAATTAGCGCCCGTTTAGCTAGTAAACAGGAGAGAAAAAATTATGAATCAGGAGTCTGAAGAAACGGTTAATGACGAGATGCGGACTGAATATGACTTTTCCAGTGGTATTCGTGGCAAATATTATGAAGCTTATCGACAGGCTAGTAATGTGATCATTCTCGATCCCGATGTGGCGGAAACTTTTCAAGATTCAGCCTCAGTCAATGAAGCGTTAAGATTACTAGCAAAAATTGCCAAGTCTGGAAAAATATGACTTATCAGTTATCAGTTATCAGGTGTAGGATGGGTTATTAAACTACCGAAATCAGCGTTAAAGGAAAAGGGCAAAAATAATGGATAAACCGACACAAGCTTGGAGTGAGATGGCCGCCGATTACGTCAATCTTTGGACAGAAACCGGGACAAAAATGTGGTCAAGTTGGTTTGATATGATGGGGGCAATACCCCCTGCCATGGGCAATATTAAACCAGAATTGCAAGAGGCAACCCAGCGCTATTTTGATAATCGGGATTTATTGATCAAATTCCTAAAATTATCGGTGGAAGCTTGGGAAAGTATCTTCCCGAAAATGCAAACAGGAGAAGACTGGCAAACAATTTTAAATAATTATACCCAACAGATGCGCGGTCAACTGAATAGTTTTACTGCCACCACTTCCAAAAGTAGTCAAGATGTCAGTCAACTATGGACAATTTACCTACAACAATTGCAAAGTCTCAATCATTTATGGTTCGATCCTTTCGTCCTGTCAAATGACACAATAACCAAAGCTTGGTTAGGTAATAGTTCTTCTTTGATCGAACTGAATAATATCTACTGGCACAAGTTTTATGATGAAACTTTTGGCCAATGGTTACAGATGCCTTTATTGGGATTGCCGCGAGAATTTAACCGCAAATTACTCGATAGTTTTGAAACTTGGCGGGTTCTTTATCAAGCTAGTATTAACTATCAAATTGTGCTGGCTGATATTCAAGTTAAATCCTTTGAAGCTTTAACTAAAAAATTAGTTTTCCTAGCACAAAAAGGTCAACCTGTCAAGAATTGGCGAGAATTTCAAGATGTGTGGAGTGTAGTCGCCGATGATATTTTTGAAAAGGCTTTTTGTCAACCAGAAAACCTAAAAGTACGGGGAAAATTTATTAATTCCCTCAATGATTATCGCATCAAACAGCAGGATTTAATGGAAATTTACCTGCGATCAATGAATCTGCCTACCCGCAGCGAAGTCGATGAAATTCATCGGACTATCTATGAATTACGCAAAGAGGTAAAAAGTCTCAAAAAAACTTTAGGAGAAAAAAAGCAGTAGAAAGTAACAATTAGTTAATTGTACTTGACAATCAGGTAAGCTATCAGTTATCAGTTATCGGATTGCAGTTTTAAGTATATAGTGTTAGGTGAAAACTTCGGAACTTTTTTTTCACTGATTACTGTTTACTGTTCACTGCTCACTGAAAAATCCCCACTTCTCTAGGAGAATTAAATTATGTGGCCATTTTTGACGCAAGTGAAACTGGAAGACTTTACCCAAGATTATCTAGAATTAACTCAGAAAAATCTCAAAGGTTTAGACAATCTCAAACGAGTTAAAGAAGAAGATATTCAGTGTGGAGTCTCGGAAAAAGAAGCAGTTTATCGGGAAGATAAAATCATTCTCTATCACTTTAAACCCGTGGTCGAAAAACCCTTCGAGATTCCCTTGCTGATGGTTTATGCTTTGGTCAATCGTCCCTACATGGTAGATTTACAGGAGGGGCGTTCTTTAGTGGCAAATCTGCTGAAATTAGGCTTAGATATCTACTTAATTGATTGGGGATATCCCACGAGAAGCGATCGCTGGTTAACCCTTGATGATTATATCAATGATTATGTCGATAATTGCGTCGATTTTATTCGTCAAAGTCACCATCTCGACAAGATTAATCTGTTAGGAATCTGTCAGGGAGGAACCTTTAGTTTATGCTATAGTTCCCTCTATCCCGATAAGATAAAAAATCTGGTAACAATGGTGACACCGGTGGACTTTTATCAAACCGAGACCCTCTTAAATATGCGCGGGGGATGTTCCTTAGGCTCCGAAGCATTAGACATCGATTTAATGGTAGATGCTATGGGCAATATTCCGGGAGATTTTCTCAACTTAGAGTTTCTAGAATTGAAACCTTTGCAGTTAGGTTATCAGAAATACCTTGATTTTCCTGACATCATGGAAGACGAATCAAAATTAGTTAATTTTCTGCGTATGGAAAAATGGATTTTTGATAGTCCCGACCAAGCGGGAGAATCCTATCGACAGTTTCTCAAGGATTTCTATCAGCAAAATAAACTGATTAAAGGGGAAGTGATGTTAGGAGATAAACGGGTAGATTTACACAATCTGACCATGCCAATTCTCAATCTTTATGCGGATAAAGATCACCTTGTACCCCCCGCTTCTTCCCTCGCTTTAGGGAATTATATCGGTACTTCTGACTATACCGCTTGTGCTTTCCCGGTCGGACATATCGGAATGTATGTCAGTGGCAAAGTGCAACGGGATTTACCCCCCGCTATTAGCGATTGGTTAAAAGCAAGAGGTTAACAATCCTCGAAAATATCCCCTTTTCCCAGTTTGGGAGAGGGGTTTAGCACTTTTTTTCTCTATCGGTGTAACACAATACAACACATCGATCAAAAAAAATCTACAGGCAATAAAATAAACTTTTGTAACAGGGGATGTTAAGCACTGTTGCAAGATCGGGCAGAATCGGAGCATCTTGTTCCTTTCGGCTAAACCCCTGTGGTACACTGCAAAGCGTACTCGCTCGTAAGTATGTAGGAGAAAACCTGAGTGTTAAGAGTCGCTGTTGTGGGTTCAGGGCCGGCCGGTTCTTCGGCGGCAGAAACATTAGCTAAAGCAGGCATTGAAACCTATTTATTTGAACGCAAATTAGATAATGCTAAACCCTGTGGTGGAGCGATTCCTCTCTGTATGGTGAGCGAATTTGACCTACCTCCTGAAATTATCGATCGCCGGGTGAGAAAAATGAAAATGATCTCCCCCTCTAACGTCGAAGTCGATATTAATCTCGATAATCAAGACGAATATATCGGAATGTGTCGTCGGGAAGTCCTCGACGGTTTTATGAGAGAACGCGCCCATAAATTAGGAGCGCATTTAATCAACGGAACCGTTTACGGTCTCGACATTCCCACCAATAGCACCGATCCCTATACCCTACACTACGCCGATCACTCCCACGGCAATTCCCAAGGGGAAATGAAATCTCTGAAGGTGGATGTGGTTATCGGTGCGGACGGTGCTAATTCCCGCATTGCTAAAGCTATTGATGCTGGGGATTACAACTATGCGATCGCTTTCCAAGAACGCATCCGTCTCCCCCAAGATAAAATGGCCTACTACGAAGACCTGGCCGAAATGTATGTAGGAAAAGACGTATCCCCCGACTTCTACGCTTGGGTATTCCCCAAATACGATCACGTCGCTGTCGGTACTGGCACAATGAAGGTCAATAAAGCCATGATTAAAGACCTACAAGCCGGTATTCGCGCTCGCGCGGCCCGTCGTCTCGAAGGTGGCGAAATCATCCGCGTGGAGGCTCACCCCATCCCCGAACATCCCCGTCCTCGTCGTGTAGTCGGTCGCGTGGCCCTCGTTGGCGATGCCGCCGGAACAGTTACTAAGTCTTCGGGAGAAGGCATCTATTTCGCCGCTAAATCGGCGCGGATGTGTGCCGAAACCATTGTCGAAGTCACTAACGGCGGCCAACGTATTCCCACAGAGGACGAGTTAAAACTCTACCTGAAGCGTTGGGACAAGAAATACGGTATGACCTATCTGGTGTTAGATATCCTGCAACGGGTTTTCTACCGTACCGATGCCACCCGGGAAGCTTTTGTGGAAATGTGTTCCGATAAGGACGTACAGAAGATGACTTTTGACAGTTATCTCTATAAAACCGTTGTTCCCGCTAATCCTCTCGTGCAGATGAAGATTACTGCTAAAACCATCGGTTCTCTCCTGCGCGGTAACGCTTTAGCTCCTTAAAATCAATTGATAACCAGAAAACCCAATCTCCCTATCGCGGTGGTTGGGTTTTCTTTTGGGTTGTTTCTTCCTATCTTCTCCAATTCAAACAAAAATATCACTTCACCAGCAATCTCTAAGTACCACATCACCTCAAATCTAGAGAAATAACGCTCTTTTGATACCATAATTCGGGGATCAGGTCATAGTAACCAGCTTGTTCAGGTGGGTAAATACCCGCTTCGATTTTCTTGATAATAGTCGGCCAAGCTTGCCTAAACGCAGGAGAGCGCTCGTTGGGGTGCAGAGTCCAACCCTTGGCATTGGTGAGAGTGGCGCGATAGTAGTTGCTTTGTTCTAGGGAGCGAGAAACCATAATTTCCCAAGAGTCGAGTTTTCCTTTGCCAGTAAAAATATTGCCCCAAGTTTTTAAACCATCGGGTAAATGATCGAGAAAGGTATTTTTATAGGAGCGCCAGAGGGGGGTGATCGGTAAAAGGCGATCGTAGCGACGACAATTAAGTAGATAGGCACGACTACCAAAAAATTTAAATTGATAGAATCCGTCGGGATTTTTCCTGCAAGGATGCTGAGAATAAATCGTACCATCGGGCCGGGGTGGACCAGACAAAGGACGCACAAACATCATTTCTGGATGGGTTTCCATTAACTCGATCCCTTCGCGGATCCAACTGTAATCCGGTTCTTGGTAGAGCATCATGTCACTGTCATAATGGACCATATAATCACTGCGACATTGCTCGATTTTGAAGATCGAGCCGAAAATCGGATAACCTTTGTAGTTATGGGTGGAACGGAGGGGACTGCCGAAATGCTTTTGATAGATACGCTGACGATAGCCCGGATCGTAGTTAAAATCCACTAGGCGATCGATTATGCCATCTTTAACTAATTTTTCACCACAGGCTCTTAATTCCTCCATTGTACCCAGTCCGGGGCGATTAACTTTTTCCCCGCTTAAAGGGGCCGTGTCAATAGCGAGTACCTTTTCCTCGAAGGGAAACTGACTCATTTTGACTAGATGGGGAATAGTGTTCATCATAAACCAGACATCGGTTCGCGCCGTAAAAAACCAGAGCGAACAACTTGCCAATCCCATTTTGTATAAACCTCACTTTTGTTTGAGTCTTAAATGGGATACATTATAGGGGAATCTTAGCGACAAGTTGACACAATTCCTTATTAACCTATGACTATAGCCCTCGATCGCTTACCCCAATCTTGGCAGGGTTTAACCCATCGTTTAACTTATAAGTATTTTCAGATACGCATTGATACACCCAAAGACCCCTATAAAATTCTCTTTCGTCCCCAACCCTATCAGGTTTTATTTATTCTTAGCCATATGCGATCGGGTTCGTCTTTATTGACCCATATCCTCAATTCTAATCCTGAAATTATCGGTTTTGGCGAAACTCATCTGGTTTATGAGAGTGAACAGGATTTTAAAACTTTAATGTTTCAACTCTACTGGCGTTTGAAAGATTTAAACATGAATCATAAATATATTTTAGATAAAGTTCTTCACGATCAGAAGTTTTTAGATCATAGTTTTTTGCAATCTGATCCAGTTAAGACCATATTTTTACTACGAGAACCGAAGCGCACTTTAGCTAGTATTCTAGATATTAAACCCCATCAAAACGAGCAGCACGCTCTAGGCTATTATACTGGTCGTTTAGCCACCTTAGAAAGTTATGCTCAATTAATTAACAGCAAAGAAAAGAGTTTATTTATCACCCACGATCAGGTATTAAACCAAAGTCAATTGGTCTTTAATGGTTTACAGAGTCATCTCGATACTAAAACGGGATTTTCTGAAGAATATCGAGTTTTAAAAACCACTGGCAGCCGCGGTATAGGAGATTCTTCCGAGAATATCAAAGCGGGTAAAATTATTAAACAAGCCAGAAAATTAGATATAGAAATTTCCGACGCTGTTTTAACCCAAGCCCAAAAAGCCTACGATCGATGCTACGAAACCCTCAGCCATTATTGTCATTGTATCTAAGCTGAATTGGGGATTAGTAATAGCCTTGATTCTCTCCTCCGAGTCCAAAGAAAATCCCCCTAACTCAACTCTAAGTTGAGCATTTAAAAGGTCTGATTAGCCTTCAATATTAGCAATTGTAAAGCCCATCTGACACTCGTAGAGATTGGGCTGTTGGCTTTCTCCTTTGCCCAAGGAGTGACCACAGCCTAGTTTACCCTCTCGCCACCGAGGTTGCCCCTGCTGGTTGGCTAAAAGACAGCCCTGACAGACAGAACCCGTATCGACAATGTGTTCGTCGGTTAAAATCACTAACATGACGTTCACCCCCATTGATCTCTGATTTGTCTCTATTTTGACACTCCTGGGCCTAAAGGCGTGAGGATTCTTGAGCTAATCACAGCCCTTTCTGGTTTCCCTTACTTAGGTCTTACACGATTATGT
>MTBT01000146.1:12766-19489 GCA_002282935.1 Microcystis sp. LSC13-02
CTTATGCAGACTTTCGAGTTCCAGGGTTCAACTCAATCGAGCCATTCACTACCGCCCACTCAGGGGATTCAAACCAATTTTATTTTAACATCAAGCCGTCCTAAAAGGACGGGGCTTTAACCCAAAATTTTGGTAAGAGGTTTTTTCTGAGATGTAGTGGCGCGCTATACATTCCGCTACTTTTTGGCTTTTTTTCGCCTGGAATCTTCTTATGGAGAAGATTAGACCTTGAAAATGTATAGTCATTTCAGATAAGTCTGATACAATCTAGACCGGTGAAACCCCTAGTAACTCCGGCATTGATCTTCTCAATCTTAATGATTATTTTCCTAAACCGAGTTTTCTGGTTACTTTTTGCCAAAAGGTAGGGGTCGGTGGTTGATAGGGTTTGGGACTATCGGTAAAGATAGGGCGTTGACTAGGTTGGTGGAGATAACGATAGTGTAAGAAAATATCTCGATAGGGAAAATCGAGATTTTCACCGCTACAAAGTCGAGTGAACAGAGTGGAAGATAAACCAATGTAGTGAAGGTATGTCAAGCGTTTGTCGTGGTCGTAAAGAATATTATCTAAAGCCTGAAAATGGGGAGAGGTGACACAGCAGCCGGTGCGTTCTTCTTTAGGCAATTGAAGAGCTAGATTATATATAGAAAAATTTGAGCGCATCATCATATAATTGACAATAGTTTGATCGGGAGCCATCGGATAGAGAATTTCCGCTTCCCCTGCTCGCAATCGTTCTATGAGCCAATCTCGCTGATTTTCATCGAACAAACCAGTTTTAGAAGCGTAGAAACCTGCACAAAAAATCTCCTTTTCGATACGATCACGGGAAAAAACCTCGAATAATTTTGGTCGAGAAACTTCGTAGACATGAGTGGGATCTTTGTGCTGAAAGTCATAAACAACACAATCGTGCCTATCTAGGATAGCGAAGATTTTATCAATGGCATCGAGTAGCAATGTGTCCCCATCCATGTAGATAAAACGCTCGAAGGGACTATCAAAAGCAATAAAACGGTGGTGCATTCCCATACGATAATATCGGTCAGTGCAACCCGATTTCAACCAACGTTCGCGGGCTTGCGGGTGGCTATCCCAAATCGACTTGGCGAAATTTTCCCAACGTTCGATAATTTCCTGATTATCAAATAACTCTACATTAGGACGTTGAGCAATTTCCGCCTTGATACGTTCGGTGTTGTCATCGTAGGGATAGACACAAACAGGAAGATCTTTTCCCCCATTTACCTCGATGCTGTTGAGTAGGGCGACTAATTGATCGTAAACGCGATCGTTGGCTAAGGTACAGATACCGTCCATAAGTAATGCCAAGGAAAAAATCAAAACATATTATCTTTGCCGTTAGTTTAGCTTATTTTTGTCGATAAATTTCGGTAATTTCAGATTATAGCCATGAACTTAACTGCTGAAATGCCTAAGATTGATAGAGGTAAGTCCCTCAAGATAGTCTCAATTTTCTCACAACAGAAAGACTACTCGATCGGCTATACCCAAAACCGATCGATTTAGCGTTTGCGTTTGAGTAATTTAGAAATGCGTCGATTGTACCGCAACCAACGCCAGATTTTAATAACTAATTCCTCCACCCATAAAATAATCGCATCTAATCCCTCTAAAATCCGTTCTAAGGGGTGTTTAACGTAGCCGACGGGGGTTGATTCGGTTTCTAACCATTCTTCGTTAATTGGTTGAATTATCTCCCTAGCGTAGCGGGGATCTAATTGGGTTGTGGGGGGGGATTCTCCCGGAGTAATTTCAGCGGCGGCCGGGGGGATTTTTTGTAAAGATTTATTTTGTTTTTCTTGACTAAAAGCTTTTTTTGTGCTATGGGACTGGGGAAGGGGATGAGCGGGGTTAAGGCGCGGTTTTTCGGAGTCTTGGGGAGAAATAGCCAAGATATCGGCGGATTCTAGCCAAGGTTGCTCGCTGACGGCGGAAAATGTCAGGGATTGGCGAGAGGAAAAGAAGTGATCGATCGCCGCTTGGATGAGTTTGCCGATCGTGAAGGGATCAGCTTGGGTTTGTTTTTCTGGCCAATCCTGGAGACGTTGCTTGAAGCTGATCAGCAGAGAATTAGGAAAACTTAAGGGATATTTTGCCGATAAAGCGGGTGAATCAGCACTATATTCTAAATTATTCTTCTCTTTTGCCCAGAAATGCTCGATCGCCGCATAAATTAACCAATAAAGGCCCCAGAGATAGGAGGAATTTTTCTCTAGAGTCGGGGACTCGTTAACGATCTCGGAAGGGGGGTTAGGGGTGTGGCTCAAACTGCTGGGGATTGCGGGGGAGATAGCGAGAAATTTAGCCTCGAAAATTGCTAATTTTTCGTCAATAACTTCTAAAATCGCTTGAGAATTTAAATTAGGCAGTGGTAAGGAGGGTGGTGTCGGGGTTTTGACGAGATGGGATTCCTGGAATAGATTTATGGCGATCGCTATTTGCCCCTGTTGTTCCCAGCGTAGTAGGTTCCAAAACCAACGGATCGGGGGTAAGACAGGATTTTTGTCGGTAAAATTCGGTAATAAAGGCGGATATTGCCGATTTAATCGCTTAATTCTCCGTTTTGCCAGGGCGTAGTTAGCCAGTGCCGTCCTAATTTGTTTTTCTATTTGTCTTTGGGTTTGATTATCGGTGATTTTAACAGTCTGGTGATCGTTAGTGACGAAAACTAAAGCTTGATCCTCTAGATCAGCTGCTATGCCAATAAATGGCGTTTCTTGGTCAGATAAGCTCTGTAGAAATTCTTCGATCGCATCCGTCCCATCTTTTCCGGGGGGTGATAATTGTTTCTGGAGACTGTTCCCCAATTGATTAGCCGTCATCCGCAGCGATTGTACCAGCAAATAGACGGGATAGAGGGCTATTTGCAGGGCAATAGCGATCGCATTTTGACCGCGACGGGAGACGCGGCCGAGGTTATCTTTCAGACGGATCAAACGACGGTTGATCAGGTTGAACAGTCGGCTTTTATAGGGATCGGCAGCCATGGATTTTGGGCGATAACATCTTCAATTAGACTATCCTATTGTGCAAGGGCGGGATTAAAAAATTTTTTGCCAAAACCCTTGACTCCCAGAAAGATTATTGTTATATTTAAAAAGGTCTGAAATCCACGCCCCCATCGTCTAGTGGCCTAGGACACCTCCCTTTCACGGAGGCGACAGGGATTCGAATTCCCTTGGGGGTATGATAAAGAAGGTCAGAGGTGTTAAGCTTCTGACCTTTCAGTTTTTTTCTCCCGTTGATGGCTTTTCGGTAAGGTGACGGTGAAGATTGTTCCTCGATCGATCTGACTTTCGACGCTAATTTGTCCATGATGACTGAGGGTAATCGCTAAAGCGATCGCTAATCCTAATCCTGTTCCCCCGGAAGTGGCAGAATTTTGTCGTGCGGGATCGAGACGATAAAAGCGATCGAAAATATGGGACAAAGCAGCCTCGGGAATACCGATTCCGTTATCTTTGACGCGTACCAGTAACACCGATTGTCGATCGCGTTTACTTTTTTCCAATTCCACTGCCAGATTTTTAGGCTCAGATTCGGGCAAAAAAGCGTGTTTTAGGGCATTAGAGATTAAATTTGTGAATAAACGTGCTAATTGATCCCAATCTCCCCGCATAGTAAACATTTCATCGCTGTAGGAAAAATCCTCTTGGTCTGGTTCCACAATCGACAAAGAGAGGGAAATTCCCTGCTTATCGGCGATTAAACGCTGTTCTTCCACCACTTCCATCAATAAAGCATCCAAAGGTACAGCTTGCTCAATCGGTTGGACGATGCCACTATCAGAACGGGCTAAAAAGAGCAGATCATTGACTAAATTGCCCAATCTTTCCGTTAAACGATCGATCACTTGCAAGCGTTGATGGCCAGTTTGGGGATAAGCGATCGCCATTTGCACGTTAGTTTGAATAGTGGCGATCGGATTGCGTAATTCATGGGAAGCATCGGCGGTAAATTGTTTTAAACTCTGATAGGACTCTTTTACTGGTTGAATGGCTAAACCGGACAAAAACCAACCAATCCAGGCGACACTGGCAATCATCAGGCAAATTCCGGCGATTAAATCCCATAATAGCTGTCTAATCGGTTTTGTCACCTCAAACCAAGGATGACTTACCCGCAGATATCCCAAAACATAATGACCGATTTCCACCCTTTCGGTTACTTGTCGCAGCAGACGATCATCGGATAAGCGAATAGTTTCCCCCTGACGGTGGGGATGGAGGGGAATATCTAAGGATTCAGCCAGAGTTGACCAAAGTAGATTACCTTGGGGATCAAACCATTCCAAATCTATATGATCGTCCTCGACGGATTTACCCTGACTGGGAAAACTTGCGAGGGGATCGACGCGATAACGTCCTTGGTCCGGGGGAATCGATTCGATCACGAGGGAACGATTTACCACCTCAATGATGTGTTTGAGGGTATCATCAATGCGATCCACTAGGGTATGGCGCACATAAAAATACATTCCCGTAGCGAGAAAAAGCAGTAGTATGGCAGTGACGGCAGTGTACCATAAGGCTAAACGGCGGCGAGTGGCTTGGAACACCGATAATCTATGGATTGGCTAGAGATTTTTAGAGCAATGTATCCTATTTTACAGCTTATTTGAGCGATTTAATAATCGAGAATAAATTATTTTTAGCTATAGGGAAAAACTGGCGGTTGCCAAGAATAGTGCGACTTGAAGGCTTATAGTCCTTAAAAATTGCCGCTAACAAAGGTATTTTTAGATACATTCTCCCCAATAATTGTTTGAGTAGATCTACAAAAGCAGTCAAAGTGAATTATATTTAATACTAAATCCTTTGAGTATAGGCTACATATCAGGACAGGCACTCATGCAAGAGGCAAGAGGCAACAGGAGGAATAAATAATCAGTCTTTAATAACCAGATTTGGTATAACCCTATGGTAACAAGGCTGACAGGAACGGCTAAAAATATTTTTGAGCTTATTTGAATTAATAATAACGATAAATGATGAATTTAAATTACTGGTTAATGAAATCGGAACCCCATGTCTATAGTATCGAGGATTTAAAAAAAGATGGTCAAACTATTTGGGAGGGAGTGCGAAATTATCAAGCGCGCAATTTTCTCCGTCAGATGAAACGGGGAGATTTGGCCTTTTTTTATCATTCTAATACGACCCCGCCGGGGATTGTCGGCTTGATGCGCGTAGTGGAAACCGATATGATCGATCCGACACAATTCGATCCCGATAGTCCCTACTATGATTCTAAATCCTCCCCAGATTCCCCGCGCTGGTGGACGGTTAAAGTTGAATTCGATCGCCTTTTTCCCCAACTGCTGCTCCTAGGAATTTTAAAACAAAATTTTACCGCCGATGAATTATTATTAGTAAGGACAGGAAATCGTCTGTCAGTGATGCCTGTCAATCAAGCGATCGCAGTAAAAATTCTCGCTTTAGTCGCTCATCAAGGAGTATAAACTGTGAACCAGAAAGATGCTATTAATTTACTTTCCCTGATCGGGGGATTATTGGTCACTATTGTCATTTTAGCGGCCTTTAATGCCTATGTGATTATCACCCCCGGACAAGCGGGGGTTTTAAGTGTTTTAGGAAAGGCTAAGGACGGGGTTTTATTGGAGGGACTGCACTTTAAACCTCCCTTTGTTTCTAGTGTCGATATCTACGATGTTACGGTGCAAAAATTTGAAGTTCCGGCCCAAAGTTCCACTAAAGATTTACAAAATTTATCCGCTAGTTTTGCGATTAATTTTCGTCTCGATCCGACTCAAGTAGTGGCAATTAGAAGAACCCAAGGCACCCTACAAAATATTGTCGCTAAAATTATCGCCCCTCAAACCCAAGAATCCTTTAAAATTGCCGCCGCTAAAAGAACAGTAGAGGAGGCAATTACTCGACGCAGTGAGTTAAAAGAAGACTTTGATAATGCCCTATCGACTCGGTTAGAAAAGTATGGTATTCTAGTCTTAGATACCAGTGTGGTAGATTTGAATTTTTCTCCAGAATTTGCTCGGGCTGTCGAAGATAAACAAATCGCAGAACAACGCGCCCAAAGAGCCGTTTATATCACCCAAGAAGCGGAACAACAGGCCCAAGCAGAAGTTAATCGCGCTAAAGGGAAAGCTGAGGCACAAAGACTATTAGCAGAAACTTTAAAAGAACAGGGGGGAGGATTAGTTTTACAGAAAGAAGCGATCGAAGCTTGGCGCGAAGGTGGGGCCCAAATGCCCCGGGTTTTAGTCATGGATGGATCGGGAAAAAATAGCGTACCATTTTTATTTAATTATAGTGATTCTTTTCCAGAAAATACCCCCTAAATTCGGGTCTATTTTGTTAGCAAGAACAGCCGAGACACCTATCTTCCGCTATCATGGAAACAGCAATGTACTGCTTGCTAAATCAATGCTTACCCTCAAAACAAGTAAACTAACCCTTGCTGATGTTCAACGTCATCTCAATTTCCAAGAAAAGCTTGAGGATGTTTCATTTACAGAGCTTTTAGCTTTGGAAACCGTCAGCGAGGCAGAAAAATTAGAACTTGTTCAAATCCGCAACGATTTTCGACCCTATTTGATGGAAGATAAAGCATCAGAAGGACAAGTGAAAGTTTTAACCCTATTTCCCCTATTGCGGTTAGCGGGTTTTTATCGTTATCCGATTAAGATTAGGGTTGAAGAAGGGATTGATAATATTA